>JBBDWT010000172.1:0-16681 GCA_040902705.1 Acidimicrobiia bacterium
TCGTCGACGTCGGTCCTCGTGACCACGGGCTCACCCGGGACGCGACCGCAGTGCTCCGGCACGTGCCGGGCGCCGAAGCCGAGGTGGTCGGAAAGCTCGCCGCCGCGCTCGGCGGGCGCAGGACACGGACGAAGGCGATCGACGCCGTCGCCGACGCGATCGCCGATCGCACGGGTCCCGTCGTCGTCGTCGTCGGGCGCCCGTCGGTCGCGGAGTCCGCCGCCGCGACCGTCCACGCCGCGTCGGTGCTCGCTGGCGTCCCCGAGGTCCGGTTCCTGTCGGCGCTGCCGCGCGGCAACGTGCACGGCGCGCTCGACCTCGGCCTCACGCCCGGCTTCCTGCCCGGTCGCGTGAGCCTCGACGCCGGTCGTGACCACGTGGCGCAGAGTTGGGGCGCGGTGCCCGCGAGCGTGGGCAAGGACGCCACCGGCATCCTGAAGGCCGCGGCGGGCGGTGAGGTCCGCGCCCTTGTGCTGCTCGGCTGCGACCCACTCGTCGACTTCCCCGATCGATCGTTGGCGCAGGCTGCGCTGGAGAAGGTCGAGCGCGTCGTGTGCGTCGGCGCGTTCCCGACCGATGGTGTGGAGCACGCCGACGTTGTGCTCCCCCCCACGCTGTGGGGCGAGCAGCGCGGCTCCGTGTCGAACATCGAAGGCCGCGTCCAGCGGCTCGCGCGCATCGTCACGCCCGAAGGCTCGACGATGGAGGCATGGCGGATCGCCGGTGAGCTCGCGGCGCGTCTCGGTCAGGACTTCGATCTCGAGTCGGTCGAAGAGGTACGTGACGAGATCGCCCGCGTCGCGCCCGCGTTCGCCGGGATCGACGCCGCGTTGCTGCGTCGCGCGCGCGACGGCGTGATCGTCCCGCTCGCCGATCACCTCGCTGATCTCACCGTCGGCATGGGGCCGCAGGGCGCGGGCGTCTCGTGGGAGCCGATCCCACCGCAACCCGAGGAAGACGTCGATCCCGGTGACGCCGCCGCGGTTCCCGAGCCGGCGAGCGTCCCCACTCCGAGCGTGGCGCTGCACGTGTGGGATGCCCACGCTCCGGCCCCGGTCGCGGCACCGACCGACGCATACAGTCTGCGGCTCGTGGCTGCCTCGACCCTCTACGGCTCCGACCGGGTCGTCGTCGCATCGCCGTCGCTGGCCCGGCTCGCCGACGAGACGGCGCGCCTCTTCGTGCACCGGCTCGATCTCGATGCCCTCGGCGTCGCCGAGGGCGATCGGGTCCGCGTCACGTCGTCGCGAGGGACCATCGAGCTGCCGATCGCCGTCGACCGGAGCACGCCGCGGGGCATCGCGTTCGTGCCGCGCAACCGCGCGGGCATCGGGGCGGCCGACCTCATCGACATCGACGCGCCTGTCACCGATCTACGAGTCGAGACGCTGCCGTGATCGAGACGCTTCCGTGAGCTGGATCCTCGCCGCCGACCCGCTCCTCGAGGGCGACATCGACCTGACGGTCGTGCTGATCGTGATCGGCAAGGCGGTCGCGATCTTCGTCTTGCTGCTGCTCTCGGTGCTCTTCTACATCTGGTTCATGCGCAAGGTCATCGCCGACATGCAGAACCGGATCGGACCGCAGCGCGCCGGGCCGTTCGGGATCCTCCAGTCGTTGGCCGACGGCATCAAGCTCTTCTTCAAGGAGCAGTCGACGCCGACGACGGCCGACAAGCCCGTCTACCTCCTTGCGCCGTACCTCTCGATCATCCCGGCGTTCCTCGCGTTTGCGATCGTCCCGATCGGCGGCACCGTCTCGATCGCCGGCCACGTGACCGAGCTCCAGCTCGCCGACCCGGACATCGGGGTGCTGTGGCTCCTGATGATGTCGGGCATCGGGCTCTACGGCGTCATGCTCGCGGGCTGGGCTTCGGGCTCGAAGTACCCGCTCCTCGGCTCGGTGCGCGCGTCGGCCCAGCTGCTCTCCTACGAAGCCGCCTTCGGGCTCGCCATCGTCGGTGTGCTCGTGCACACCGAGACGCTCTCGACGCGCGAGATCGTGACCCAGCAGTCCTGGACGGGGGTGGGCTCGATCGTCGGCGACTGGCTGTGGCTGCCTGCGATCGGCGCGCTCGTGATCTTCCTCATCGCGGCGCTCGCCGAGACGAACCACCCGCCGTTCGACCTGGTCGAAGCCGAGCAGGAGCTCGTCGGCGGATTCAACACCGAGTACACGGGCATCCGCTTCGCGCTCTTCTTCCTCTCGGAGTTCATGAACCTCATCACGATGTGCGCGATCGCGGTGACGCTCTTCTTCGGCGGCCCGTCGGGGCCGGGCCTCGGCTTCATCGCGTCCGACAGCTTCGTCAACACATGGCTGATGCCGATCTTCTGGTTCCTCCTGAAGCTCCTCGTGCTGCTGTACGCGACCGTGTGGGTGCGGGCGTCGCTGCCCCGGCTGCGCTACGACCAGCTCATGGACATCGGGTGGAAGGTGCTCATCGAGGCGGCCTTCCTCTGGGCGATGGTGAGCGGTCTCATCGTGGTCGGCACCGACCAGGGTTGGAATCGCTGGATCTTGGTGCCTGCGGCCGCAGTCGGCGCGCTCCTCGTCTATGGCTTGCTGATGCTGTGCGTCCCCAGCAAGGAAGAGATCGAGGAGATCAAGTGAGCGCGCGCGTCGCACTCGCGGGACGGGGCGTCACCCGCACCCCCGCTCGTCGCCTCGCCTCTCGGTGGGCGAGCCCCTGCACCCTCGCTGCGCTCGGTCGGCTCTCCGAGCCGGGTCTCGCCCACCTCCGGCGAACCGGCTCCTCGGGGGGAACGGGCACTGCCCGTCCCGCGAGCGGGCGACCGGTGACGCTGATGCCGACCGAGCGACCGGTGACGCTGATGCCGACCGAGCGCCCGCGGGCCGGGTATCCCGGCCCGCAGCGAGGGAGGCCATAGAGATGGGCCGGTTCTCGGGGTTCAAGGTCACGATCTCGCAGGTGTTCAAGCCGAAGATCACGGGCGACTACCCGAAACACAAGCGACCGAAGCCCGAGCGCTTCCATGGTCGTCACGTCCTCAACCGCTACGAGGACGGGATGGAGAAGTGCATCGGCTGCGAGCTCTGCGCGGGCGTGTGCCCGGCGAGGTGCATCTACGTGCGCGGCGCCGACAACCCGCCCGACGCGCCGGTGTCGCCGGGCGAGCGGTACGGCTTCGTCTACGAGATCAACTACCTCCGGTGCATCCACTGCGACCTCTGCGTCGAGGCATGCCCGACCGAGGCGATCACGGAGACGAAGCTCTTCGAGTTCTCGTTCACCAACCGTCAGGACGCCATCTACACCAAGCGCGAGCTGCTCGTCGGTGATGACGGGCGCGCGCGCCGGCAGCCATGGGAGCTCTGGCTCGGTGGCGAAGACGACCACACGAGCGCATGGATGCGCGCGACCTCGCCGTCGGGGATGGCCGCGTACGAGGGTCGGGTCGCGTGGTCGGGCGAGCTCGGCTTCGGGGTCCGCGACCCCGAGCACGGCCAGAGCGCTCCCCTGGCCATCGAAGCTGGGGGGCCCGAGCGGCCCGGCGCCGAAGGCGCTGAGAGCGGAAGAGAACAGGAACAGCACTCGTGACCGAGGTGCTCTTCTTCGTCTTCGGGGGGCTCGCGCTCGCCGCGGCGCTCGGCGTCGTGCTGTCGCGCAACCCGGTGCACTCGGCGTTGTGGTTGGTCGCCACGCTCCTGAGCGTCGCGGTCCTCTTCCTCATCCAGGACGCCGAGCTGCTCGCCGCCGTCCAGGTGATCGTCTACGCCGGCGCGATCGTCGTGCTGTTCTTGTTCGTGATCATGCTGCTCGGCGTGGACCGCCGGGAGACGCTCACGGAGCACCTGCGCTTCCAGCGCCCGATCGCGCTGGCGCTCGGTGCCCTGGTGCTCGCCGAGGTCCTCTTCCTCGCCGGGCACACGTGGGCGACGGGGGCGCCGACGAGCAGCGGCGTGCCGATCGACGGCGGTGGCGACCTCGGGAACAACGTCCAGCGCGTCGCGCGCGTCCTCTTCACCGACTTCCTCTGGCCGTTCCAGCTCACCGCCGTGCTGCTCGTGATCGCGGTCGTCGGAAGCGTCGCGCTCGCGCGGCGTAGCGGCGAGCCCGCCGAGCATCCCGACGGGTCCGGCCCGGATGGCTCCAGGATCGAGTCGACGCCGTGATCGCCGACTTCCACGTCACGCCCGACTACTACCTGACGGTCGCCGCGGCGCTCTTCACCATCGGTGCCGTCGGGGTGCTCCTGCGCCGCAACGTCCTCGTGATGTTCATGAGCGTCGAGATCATGCTCAACGCAGTGAACCTCACGTTCGTCTCGTTCGCCCGTGCGCTCAACGACACCGCCGGCCAGGTGCTCGTGTTCTTCACGCTCGTCGTCGCTGCGGCCGAGGTCGCGGTCGGCCTCGCGATCATCGTGGCGATCTTCCGCCGGCGCCGCGGCGCGACCGCGGATGACCTGAAGGTGCTGGAAGGCTGATGGAGCGCGACCTCCTCGACCTCATCGGCATCGTGCCGCTGCTGCCGTTCCTGGGCGCCGCGACCCTCCTCGTCTTCGGCCGCAAGATCGGCGAGCCGGTCGCCGGGTGGATCGCGACCGGGCTGCTGTTCCTCGCGTTCCTGTGGTCGCTCGTGATGCTCGTCGCCATGCTCCTGCTCCCCGAAGAGGCGCGCTCGAACGTGAGCGTCGCGTGGGAGTGGATGCGGATCGACCAGCTCAACCTCGACTTCGGGTTCCTCGCCGACCCGCTGTCGATCACCTGGATCCTGCTGGTCACGGGCGTCGGGTCGCTGATCTTCTTGTACTCGATCGGCTACATGCACAAGGACCCGAACTTCGGCCGGTTCTTCGGGTACCTCAGCCTCTTCGCCGGCTCGATGCTGCTCCTTGTCCTGGGGAACAACTACCTGCTGACGTTCCTCGGGTGGGAGGGCGTCGGGCTCTGCTCGTACCTGCTGATCTCGTTCTGGTTCGAGCGCGACTCCGCGGCGGTGGCGGGCAAGAAGGCCTTCGTGATGAACCGCGTCGGCGACGTCGGCTTCCTCATCGCGATGTTCCTCATGATCAAGGAGTTCGGATCGCTCGACTACGGCGTGACGGGCGCGGCCGCGCCCGGTGCATCGCACACCATCGTCGTGGCGATCGCACTCCTCCTCTTCCTCGGTGCGGTCGGCAAGAGCGCCCAGATCCCGCTCTTCCCGTGGCTGACCGACGCCATGGAGGGTCCGACCCCGGTGTCGGCGCTCATCCACGCCGCGACGATGGTGACCGCCGGCGTGTACCTCGTCGCCCGCGCACACCCGTTCTTCGAGGCCGCCGGTGGTGACGTGCAGGACGTGGTCGCGTGGGTGGGGGTGCTGACCGCGCTCCTCGCGGGTGGCGCCGCGCTGATGCAGCCCGACATCAAGCGCGTGCTCGCCTACTCCACCATCAGCCAGCTCGGCTACATGTTCGTCGCGCTCGGTGTCGGCGCGTACACGGCTGCGGTCTTCCTGATGCTGATGCACGCGTTCTTCAAGGGCTGCCTCTTCCTCGGTGCCGGCTCGGTGATCCACGGCAACGAAGAGAACCAGGACATCCGGATCATGGGCCGCCTTCGCCCGCTGCTGCCGTTCACCGCGATGGGCATGACGTTCGCGTGGCTCGCGATCGCCGGCGTGCCGCCCTTCGCCGGCTTCTGGGCGAAGGACGAGGTCCTCCAGTCGGCCTACCTCGACGGCAACTACGGCGTGTGGGCGCTCGGGCTGATCGCCGCGATCCTCACCGCGCTCTACATGACGCGCCTCGTCCAGCTCGTCTTCTACGGGAACAAGCGCTGGCAGCCCGACGACGACGTCGCCGACGGCGTCCCCGCGGTGCCGGCGATCTCCGGCGGCTCCGACGACGACGTCGCGGTCGCCGATCCGCCCGACCAGACGACCGCGACGGAGACGCTCGACCCCGCGGACATGCCCGAAGCGCTGGGCTACGACCCCGCGTTCTCGCCGACCGTCGACTTCACCGAGCCCCCGCGCGCGTCGCGCCTCGACGGGCACACGCCCCACGAGGCGCCCGGGATCATGGTGCTCCCGGTCCTCGTGCTCGCGACGCTCTCGATCTTCGGCGGCCTCGTCAACCTCCCGATCAAGGGACTCGACTTCCTCGACCAATGGCTCGAGCCGGTGTTCTCCGACGTCACGCAGCCCCACCCGTCGACGTTCGTCGAGGGCTTCACCCTCGAAGGGATCGCGGTGGTCTTCGCCCTCATCGGCATCGGCATCGGGCTCCTCCTCTACCGGAGGGGCCTGCGCAACGCCGCCGAAGACCCGTTGCGGGATCACCTCGGTCACCTCGGCACGACCTTCGGGCACGCCTACTACTGGGACGAAGGCCTCGCGAGAGCCGTCAGCGGCCCGGGCCGGACGACCGCCGAGTTCCTCGACGAGGACGTCGACCAGAAGGTCATCGACGGCGGCGTCAACGGTGTCGCGAGGCTCGTCCGCCAGGCCGGGCTCGGACTGCGGCGCATGCAGGACGGGCTGGTCCGGCGGTACGCCCTCGGCATCCTGCTGGGCGCGTTCGCGCTCCTCCTCTTCCTGCTCGTGTACGCGGCCCGGTGACCATGACCGACTTCCCGATCCTCCTCGCCATCATCGCCACGCCGGCGATCGGCGCGGTCGTGGTCACGATGCTGCCGAGCAACCGTCCGGAGATCATCCGCGCGGCCGGCTTCGTGTTCACGGTCGCGACGTTCGGGCTCGCGCTCTGGCTGCTCTGGCACTTCAAGGTCGGCAACCCCGACTTCCAGTACGTCGAGAACCGCCCGTGGATCCCGGGCATCGGCACGCGGTTCGTCGTCGGCGTCGACGGCATCAGCATCTTCATGGTGGTGATCTCGGCGCTGCTGATGCCGCTGGGCCTGCTCGCGTCGTCGAAGTACATCGACCACCGTCCGAAGGCCTTCATCGCCTGGTTCCTCATGCTCGAGATGTCGATCATGGGGATCTTCCTGAGCATCGACCTGATCGCGTTCTTCGTGTTCTGGGAGTTCATGCTCATCCCGATGTACTTCCTCATTCAGGGATGGGGGAGCGAGCGGCGCGAGTACGCCGCGATGAAGTTCTTCCTCTACACCGCGGCCGGCTCGGCCTTCCTCCTCGCGAGCACGCTGGTGCTCGGCTTCCTCCACCAGGCGGAGACCGGGTTCTTGACGTTCGACTACCGCGTGCTGGCCGCCTGGTCGTTCCACGGTCTCGATCCGACGGTGCAGGTCGTCTTGTTCGTCGGCTTCATGCTGGCGTTCGCGATCAAGGCGCCGCTGTTCCCGTTCCACACCTGGCTCCCCGACGTGCACACCGAGGCGCCAACCGCGGGCTCCGTGGTCCTGGCCGGCGTGATCATCAAGATGGGCGCGTACGGGTTCATCCGGTTCTCCTTCGAGCTGTTCCCGCAGGCGACGGTGGATGCGGCACCGGTGCTCTTGGTGCTGGCGGTGATCGGGATCCTCTACGGGGCGATCGTCGCCGCGATGCAGAAGGATCTGAAACGGGTCATCGCGTACTCGTCCGTCGCGCACATGGGCTTCGTGATCCTCGGCCTCGCGTCGCTGACCGTCATCGGGCTCGACGGCGCGGTGTTCACGATGGTGAGCCATCCACTGACGACCGGCGCGTTGTTCCTCGTGATCGGGATGCTGTACGAGCGGCGGCACACGCGCATGATCGACGACTTCGGGGGCCTCTGGCGCCCGGCACCGATCCTCACGGCGCTGTTCGTCGTGGCGATGTTTGCCGGGATCGGGCTGCCGGGCTTCTCCGGTTTCGTCGGCGAGTTCCTGTCGCTGGCCGGGACGTTCATCTCTCAGGAGCCGTACGCGATCGTCGCGACGGTCGGAGTGGTCCTCGCCGCGGTGTACATGCTCTGGGCGTTCCAGCGCGCGTTCACCGGCCGGCCGACGGGCGACAACGCCTCGATCAAGGACGTCAACCTCCGCGAGATCACGGTCGTCGTGCCGCTGCTCGCGCTCAGCCTCTTCCTCGGGATCTACCCGCAGCCGGTCCTCGATCGCATCGAGCCCACCGTGGAGCAGCGGATCGAGTTCCTCGAGAAGAAGACCGACTTCCGCGAGGAGAAGCCGACCGGCTTCAGTGACTCGGCCCGCAAGGGATCCGGGAAGACCCTCCAGGAGATCGCGAAGCAGGCCCGGGAGGAGGCGAAGTGATCGGCGCGATCGCACCGATCGAGGCACCCACGATCGACTGGATGGCCGTCGCGCCCGTCGCGATCCTGGCGCTCTCCGGGATCCTGATCGTGCTGGCCCGGGCGCTCCTGCGCGGGCGCCCCCAGACCATGCCGGTCTGCCTCGTGATCGCGTTCTCCGGCCTCGTGGCGACCGGCGCGGTGCTGGCCCGCCTCTCGGTGCTCACCCAGGACGACGGGCCGATCACGACCGTGAGCGGGATGGTCCGGGTTGACCCCTTCGGGGTGTTCCTCGGCGTCGTCGTGGTCGCGGCCACCGCCCTCGCGGTGCTGCTCTCGGTCGCCTACCTCCGGCGCGAAGGCCTCGAGGCCCCGGAGTACCTGGGGCTCATGCTGCTCTCCGGTGCCGGGATGCTCGCGATGACGACCGCGAACGACCTCATCGTCGTGTTCGTCGCGCTCGAGGTGCTGTCGATCCCGCTCTACGTGCTGGCCGCGTTCGACCGCCGCCGGCTCACGTCGCAGGAAGCCGGAATCAAGTACTTCGTCCTCGGGGCGTTCTCGTCCGCGATCTTCCTCTACGGCGTCGCGCTCACCTACGGCGCGACCGGCACCACGTCGATCACCGGCATCGGCACCTATCTGGCGCAGAACACGCTCCTGGAGCAGGGCACACTCCTGGCCGGCTTCGCGCTGCTGCTCGTCGGACTGGGGTTCAAGGTGGCTGCGGTGCCCTTCCACATGTGGACGCCCGACGTGTACCAGGGCGCTCCGACGCCGGTGACGTCGTTCATGGCGTCGGCGACCAAGGCCGCCGCGTTCGCCGCGCTGCTGCGCGTCTACCTGGTTGCGTTCCCGACCTACGCGTCCGACTGGCGACCGGCGGTCGGTGTGCTCGCCGCGCTGTCGCTCGTCGTCGGGAGCGTCGCCGCAGTCGTGCAGACCGACGTGAAGCGCATGCTCGCCTACTCGTCGATCGCACATGCCGGCTACATCCTCATGGGCTTCTACGCGAACACCTCACGCGGGCGCGAGGCAGCGCTGCTCTACCTGTTCGTCTACGCGTTCATGGCGATCGGCGCGTTCGCCGTGGTCACGCTCGCGTCGCGCAATGGCGACGACTCGCACTCGCTCGACGACTACCGCGGCCTCGCGCTCCGGCGCCCGGTGCTCGGCGGCTTGCTGATCTTCTTCCTCCTCGCGCAGGCAGGGATCCCCCTCACCGGCGGGTTCGTCGCCAAGCTCGAGATCTTCGGGGCGACCGCGCAGGCCGGCGAGTACGGGCTGCTGGTGATCGCGGTGCTGGCATCGGTCGTCGCGGCGTTCTTCTACCTGCGGGTCTCGGTGGTGGTGCTCACCGACCCCGACGGCGACGCGGCCCCGTCCGAGGGAATCCTGCGCCGGGTCGACGGGTGGAGCGCGGTCGTGCTGCTGGTGACGGCGGTGGTCGTGCTCGTCGTCGGCCTGGTCCCCGGCCACTTCATCACCTGGGCCCGGGACGCGACCTTCCTGCTCTGATGCCGGGTGACGCGATCTGGAGCACGATGACCGAGGAGCACCGGCGGATCGTGGACACGCCCGAGTGGCTCGCGCTGGCTGAGCACTTCGTGAAGGTCCAGGACGCGCACCTGCGCGACCTCTTCGCCGAGGACCCCGCACGGGGCGAGACGATGCACGTCGAGGTGGGCGACCTCTACCTCGACTACTCGAAGAACCGCCTCACGTCCGAGACCGTGTCGATGCTCTGCGCGCTTGCCCGCCGCGCGCGGGTCGAAGAGCTCCGCGACGCGATGTTCTCCGGCGAGAAGATCAACATCACCGAGGACCGTGCCGTCCTCCACGTTGCGCTGCGCGCGCCGACGGACGAGCAGATCTTCGTCGATGGAACCGACGTCGTCCCCGAGGTCCATCGGGTCCTCGACACGATGAGCGACTTCTCCGAGCGCATCCGCTCGGGAGCGTGGACCGGGCACACGGGGAAGCGGATCCGCAACATCATCAACATCGGGATCGGGGGGAGCGACCTCGGGCCCCGGATGGCCTACGAGGCGTTGAAGGACTTCAGCGAGCGTTCGATGATCTTCCGGTTCGTCTCCAACGTCGACGGCAACGACTTCTGGGAGGCGACCCACGACCTCGACCCCGAGGAGACGCTCTTCATCGTCGCCTCGAAGACCTTCACGACGCTCGAGACGATGACGAACGCCCGCACGGCCCGCGACTGGTCGCTCGCATCCATGGACGACGCCGCCGCGGTGGCGAAGCACTTCGTCGCCGTGTCGACGAACGCCGAGGAGGTCGCGAAGTTTGGCATCGACACCGCCAACATGTTCGAGTTCTGGGACTGGGTCGGCGGGCGCTACTCCTACGACTCCGCGATCGGGCTCTCGCTCATGATCGCGATCGGTCCCGACGCGTTCCGCGACATGCTCGCCGGCTTCCACGCGATGGACGAGCATTTCCGCACTGCACCGATCGAGTCGAACATGCCGATGCTCCTCGGGCTGATCGGAATCTGGTACGACAACTTCTTCGGTGCCGAGACCGTTGCGATCCTCCCGTACAACGACTACCTGTCGAAGCTGACGGCCTACTTCCAGCAGCTCGACATGGAGAGCGACGGCAAGTCGGTCGACCGGGCGGGGAACCCGGTGGCCTGGCAGACGGGACCCATCGTCTGGGGCCAGCCCGGGACCAACGGGCAGCACGCGTACTACCAGCTCATCCACCAGGGGACGCGGCTCATCCCGTGCGACTTCATCGGGTTCTGCACGCCGGCCCACGAGGTGGGGGACCACCAGAACCTCCTCATGGCGAACTTCTTCGCCCAGACGCAGGCCCTGGCGTTCGGCAAGACCGCCGAGGAGGTCGAGGCCGAGGGCGTCCCGGCGGAGCAGGTCCCGCACCGCACCTTCGCGGGCAACCACCCCACCAACTCGCTGCTCGCCACCGAGCTCACGCCCAACGTGCTCGGGCAGCTCATCGCGCTCTACGAGCACAAGGTGTTCACCCAGGGCGCCGTGTGGAACATCAACAGCTTCGACCAGTGGGGCGTCGAGCTCGGCAAGTCGCTCGCCGTCGCCATCGTCCCGGAGCTCGACGCGGCCGAGGAGCCCGAGCTCCCCCACGACTCGTCGACGAGCACCCTGATCCGCCGGTACCGGCGCCTGCGCTGACCCGGTGGCGCGTCGGCCGGCCGGCTCGGCTGCCCACGCGCCGGTCGGCTACCAATGGGGGATGCCCGGCACGCGTGCTTCGCCCGATGGTGCGATCGATGGTGCGATCGATGGTGCGATCGATGGTGCGATCGACGATCCGATCGACGAGATGCCGGCCCCCCCGACCGTGGCGCCGCCCCGCGAGGCATCGGCGCGCACGAAGCGACGCACCCTCATCGCGATCGGGCTCCTGACGATCCCGATCATCGCGGCCATGGTGTACGGCGTCGTCGGGCGCGCCACCTCCGACGGCACCTCGCGAGGTCCGGCGACGGTGGAGCGCACGCTGCTCGCCGACGACGCCGACGACGCCGACAAGGGCAGCGCGCTCGGCCCCGCGATCGCCATCACCGCGCTCGGCGTCGTGGTCGCGTGCTGCGTGGCCGTCCCGCTCGTGCGGGCGCGGCGGCGGGCGACGGCCGCCGCTACGACGCGGCCCGGCGCCACCACCGGGGCCGACGCAGGCGAGCGGGCTGGGACTCGAGCTGGTCCAGGGCTCGCATCGTCAGCTCGTACCCCTCGTCGATGATGGCCCGGCCGCCCGAGAAGTCGAAGAAGTCGCGGTCGTCGCGTGGCGGCGGGATCACCACCACCTCGATCTCCTTCGGGACCCATTGGAGCTCGAGCTCGAAGCGCTGATCACGGGAGATCGCGAACGCCCGGATCGCGACGTCGAGGGGCGAGCGGATCGGACGCTCCGCGATCGGGTCGGAGACGTCGAGCACGAAGATTCGGTCGATCGGCCCGGCGACCGCGTGCGAGATGGGCACGAGGTTGACGACCGCGCCGTCGACGAGGAGCTTCCCGCAGTACTCGTAGGGCGGGAAGATGCCCGGGAGCGCAGCGCTCGCGAGCAGCGCGTCGGTGATGGGCCCGCGGACGAAGAGCAGCTCGTCGCCCGTGATGAGATCGGTCGCGACCACCCGGAGCGGGACCTCCAGCTCCTCGAAGGTCTCGGCGGGCTGGGAGTCGGCGATCACTGCCCGCAGGCCCTCGTTGGCGATGAGGTGGTCGCCCCGCCGCAGCACGTTCCACGCCCGGCGGACGGCGTTGCCGGGGAACACGGTCTCGCCCTTCAGGCTCAGCCACACGTGCTCGAGGCGGTCCACGCTCTCCAACGTGGGCGAGGTCGCGATCTTGGAGCCGTTGAGCGCCCCGACGGAGGTGCCGATCACGACGTCCGGTCGGTGGCCGCGCTCGAGCAGGGCGCGCAGCATCCCCACCTGACCAACCCCTTGATTGCCGCCTCCCGAGAGCACGAAGGCCGTGACCGGCCCCTCGCGTGCCCGGGTGGCCCGGAGAATCCCGGCCATCGGCTCGCCTCTCTGGTCGCACTGGTTCTCGTCGCGCTGATCTGGTCGCGCCGGACCGCTCGGCTGCCCCGATCCTGGCCGATCGACCCCGACGATCGTCGCGCATGGGCACCCGCCGGTTCGTCTCCGCCGAGAAGGCGCTGGGTATGCTCCCGAACGCACCGGATCCCGGGGGAGGGAAGGCGCACACGCCGTGACCGAGTTCTACCGGAGTTACCTCGCGGTCGCCGTGCTCATCGGCGCGGCTCTACTCATGGTCGGTGCGATGCTCGGCGCGGGCCGACTCATCCGCCCGACCCGACCCCAGGCGGAGAAGTACATCACGTACGAAGCCGGCTCCGACCCCGTCGGGGGCTGGGGCCAGTCGAACGTCCGCTACTACGTGTACGCGCTGCTCTTCGTGATCTTCGACGTCGAAGCGATCTTCATCTTCCCGTGGGCGGTCAACCTCGAGTCGCTCGACGTGTTCGGGCTCATCGAGATGACGGTCTTCATCGCGCTGCTCGCGCTCGGTCTCGTGTACGCGTGGCGCAAAGGAGTGCTGCGATGGGCATGAAGCACGCGCTCGTGGTCGTGATGGGCGCCGGCAGCGCTCACCGTCGAGGCGAGGTGCTCCGGTGGGCCTAGTGGAGCAGGGCCGCGTGCCCAAGCCGCTCACGTGGCTCTTGAACTACAGCCGCAAGTACTCGCTCTGGATGTTCCAGTGGGGCCTCGCGTGCTGCGCGATCGAGATGGGCGCCGCGCTGGCGAGCCCGCGCTACGACATGATGCGCCTCGGCGTGATCCCGTTCCCCGCCAGCCCGCGTCAGGCCGATCTCGTGGTGATCTCGGGCACGGTCACCGACAAGATGGCGCCCGCGATCAAGCGGCTCTACGAGCAGATGCCCGATCCGAAGTACGTCATCTCGATGGGCTCGTGCGCGAACTGCGGCGGCCCGTACTGGGACTCGTACTCGGTGACCAAGGGCGTCGACCAGATCATCCCGGTCGACGTGTACGTGCCGGGGTGCCCGCCGCGCCCGGAGGCGCTGCTCCAGGGAATCGTCATGCTCCAGGAGCGCATCCAGAACGAGGGCATCGGCAACGACGAGCTCGAGCAGCGCTGGCGCGGGGAGCCGATCGTCGTGAACGACGAGCGCGGTGTCGCGCCGAGGGGCTCGGCGAAGACGGAGTCGACCGTTGCCGCCTCCTGACGACGCCCCCGTGAACGAGGACGCTCCGGCTGAGGCGGTCGCGACCGACGACGCGACGTCGGCGGGGCCCACGGCCGAAGAGGCGCCGGAGGAGCCGCCGGCGCTCCGGCCCGCACAGCAGGAGCTCTCCGACCGGCTCGCCGCGCTCGGCGACGCGGTCATCGAGTCGACGCCCGTCTTCGACGACCTCGTCGTGCGTGTGAGGCTCGACGCCTGGCTTCACGTCGCCGAGGTGGCCAAACGCGACCTCGAGTGCGACTACCTCTCGTTCATCGCCGGCATCGACTGGTCGCCGGCGCCGAAGGAGGGCGACGACGACGGTGGGTCCGACATGTCGGCACCCGTGCAGCCCAGCGAGATGACCTTCGGCGCCGCCGGCTCGGCCGGTCGCTACCAGGTGTTCGCCCACGTGCAGTCGACGCGTCGGCACTGGGGCGTCACGTTCAAGGCCGACGTCGACGAGGTGAACCCGATCGTCGGGTCGTGGGTGTCGGTGTACCCGGGGGCCGACTGGCACGAGCGCGAGTGCTGGGAGATGTACGGGTTCGTCTTCGACGGGCACCCCGCGCTGCGGCATCTGTACCTGCCGGCCGAGTTCGAGGGGCATCCGCTGCGCAAGGACTTTCCCCTGCTGGCCCGCGTCGTGAAGCCGTGGCCCGGGCTCGTCGACGTCGAGCCGATGCCGGGGGAGCCCGAGGCATCACCAGCGGGGAGCGAGCAGACCGGAGGGACGGCCGCGGCATCTCCCGAGGTCGCGAGCGACCCCGACAAGACGACGAGCGAGCCTGCGACATGAGCACGACGGACACGCCGATCACGCCCGAGATCCAGCTCGACCCGAACGCGCTGCGCCACCTTGCCGACGCGCAGATGAACGTCGAGCTCGACACCGGCGACATGATCCTCAACCTCGGGCCCCAGCACCCGGCGACGCACGGCACGCTGCGCCTCGTGGTGCGCCTCGACGGTGAGCGCGTCATCTCCGCCGACCCGGTCATCGGCTACATGCACCGCGGCTACGAGAAGCTCACCGAGTTCCGCACCTACCCGCAGGTCACGACGCTCATCAACCGCATCGACTGGCTCTCGAGCTTCGCGAACGAGGTGCCGTTCCTCGACGGTGCCGAGCAGCTGATGGGCATCGAGGCGCCGCCGCGGGCGCAGTACATCCGCACGATCCTCACCGAGCTGTCTCGGATCGCCACCTTCCTGCTCTTCCTCGGCGAGATGGGCCTTCAGGTCGGCGCGCTCACGCCCGCCTTCTACGGCTTCCGCGACCGGGAGCACATCCTCAACTTGATCGAGTCGGCCACGGGCGGGCGCTTCCACCCGAACTTCAACCGCATCGGCGGGCTCAAGGAGGACCTGCCCTGGGGATGGATGGCCGAGTGCCGGGACGCGATGAAGATCGTGTACGACGCGTGCGACGTGTTCGAGAAGCTCGTCGCCGGCAACGAGATCTTCGAGGCCCGCACGCGCGGCATCGGCATCGTCCCGGTCGACATCGGTACGGCGTACGGCATGTCCGGGTCCAACATCCGCGCGTGCGGTCTCGACTGGGACCTGCGTCGCGACGGCCGTCCGTACCTCGTGTACCCCGACCTCGACTTCAAGGTGCACACGCACCCCGACGGCGACTCGTACTCGCGCTACATCGTGCGCCTCGAGGAAACGCGCGAGTCGGCGAGCATGGTGCTGCAGTGCCTCGACGCCATCCCGAGCGGGCCGATCATGGCGAAGGTCCCGCGCATCATCAAGGTGCCCGAGGGCGAGGTGTGGGTCGAGACGGAGAACCCGCTCGGCCAGATGGGCTACTACGTCGTCTCCAAGGGAGCGACCGGCCCGTTCCGCGTCAAGATCCGCTCGGCGTCGTTCAGCAACATCTCGATCCTTCCGTGGCTGTTGCAGGGCGTGTACGTGCCCGACGTGATCACGATCCTCGGCTCGCTGTACTTCATCCTCGGGGACATCGATCGATGAGCGAAGGCGACCCGACGGGATGAACCTCGTGCACACCGTTGCGCCGCTCGCGCTCGACGTCGGCTGGGGTACCACGCTGGCACTCAAGACGATCATCGTCCTGATGATCATCCCGCTCGGCGCGCTGATCCTCGGGTACGTGTTCCTGCTCAAGATGATGAGCCACATGCAGAGCCGCCTCGGTCCGATGGACCCGGGCGGCTTCCACGGCTGGTTCCAGCTGGTGGGTGACGGCATCAAGTTCATCCAGAAGGAAGACGTCATGCCGGGGGAGGCCGACCGGCGCGTCTTCGCCGCGGCGCCGGCGGTCGTCGTCCTCTCGACGTTCCTGATCTTCGCCGTCATCCCGATCGGGCCCGACCTCGTGGTGAAGAACCTCGACGTCGGGGTCTTCTACGCCCTCGCGGTGTCGAGCCTGTCGGTCATCGGCGTGCTGATGGCCGGCTGGGCGAGCGCCAACAAGTTCGCGTTGCTCGGCGCGCTGCGTGCAGCCGCGCAGCTCATCGCGTACGAGCTGCCGCTGCTCCTCGCCGTCGTGGGCGTGGTCGTCCAGGCCGGAACGATGAGTCTGCAGGGTATCGTCTACGCCCAGGCCGACGGTGAGATCTTCGGGTGGGGCGCGCTCGGGCAGCCGTTCATCCTCACGCAGTTCATCGGCTTCGCCCTGTTCCTGGTCGCGTCACAGGCCGAGCTCACGCAGACGCCGTTCGACATGCCGGTCGCCGAGAGCGAGCTCGTGTCGGGCTACATGGTCGAGTACACGGGCTTCCGATTCCTCTTCTTCTTCATCGGCGAGTTCGGCACCGCGTTCGCGTTCGCGGCCCTCG
>JBBDWT010000173.1:0-2376 GCA_040902705.1 Acidimicrobiia bacterium
CAGAGAGCGAGCCAGAGATGAACGCGAGCGCACGGCTGCGAGCCGGGTATCCCGGATCGCAGAGAGCGAGCCAGAGATGAGGGAGCGCGAGCTACTCATCACCGGCATCGGCGGGCAGGGGGTGCAGCTCGCGGCCCAGGTGGTGGCCCGTGCCGCGACGCTCGAGGGCCGCGACGTCATGTTCTTCGGCGTGTACGGCGGGATGATGCGCGGCGGACCGACCGACAGCACCGTCGTCGTCGCCGACGGCCCGATCACGAGCCCGCCGGTCGTCGCCCACGCGTGGTCCGCGATCGCGATGCACGACGAGCACTGGGCACCCATCGAGGCGCGGCTGCGCGACGGCGCGATCGTCTTCGTGAACGAGGTGACCTTCGCGCACACCATCGAGGCTCCCGTCAACCTCCAGCGAGTGGCGGCGTCGGAGATCGCGGCCGAGCTCGGCAACCCGCTCGGCGCGTCGATGGTGATGGTCGGCGCGTACGCGGGGGTCACGGGGATCGTCGGGCTCGACGCGCTCGTTGACGCGATGCGCGCGTCGATCCCGTCGTACCGCTCGCAGCACGCCGACGAGAACGAGCGGGCGCTGCGCGCCGGCTGGGACCTGCTCCCCGGCGGGACGTACCCGGCCTGGGGCCCGACCGAGGCGCTCGGCTCGGCGCCGGCCGTCGAGGCGAGCCGATGAGCGAGTCGACGGGTGCCGCGACCATCCGCAGTCGGGGCACGGTCACGATCGGGGTCGACCGCTGCAAGGGGTGCGAGCTGTGCATCCCGGCATGCCCGCCGCGGGTGCTGACGATGTCGACGCCCGTCAACCGGATGGGCTTCGCCTACCCCGAGCTGCACGCCGGCTGCACCGGATGCGCGGCATGCCTGCTCGTCTGCCCCGACTTCGTGTTCGAGGTCTTCCGCTTCGACACGCCCGTCGAGCACCTGGTCGAGCGCGCCGTGGAGAGCGACGCATGAGCCCGCGCATGCTCATGGAAGGCTCGGAGGCGATCGTGCGCGGATCGATCCTCGCCGGGTGCCGGTTCTTCGCCGGCTACCCGATGACGCCGTTCACCGAGGTGCTCGAGCACTTCGCCACGCTCCTCCCCGACCACGGCGGCACGTGCATCAACGCCGAGTCCGAGCTCGAGGCCATCGGCATGACGTGGGGCGCGGCAGCCACGGGGGCGCGCGCGGCGACCGGGTCGACCGGCCAGGGCCTGTCGCTCATGCAGGAGTCGCTGGCGGAGGCGACGCTCGCCGAGGTGCCGCTCGTCGTGTTCAACATGGCGCGCAGCCAGGGCGACTACTTCCAGGCGACCCGCGGTGGCGGCCACGGCGACTACCGCAACCTCGTGCTCGCACCCCAGGACGTGCGCGAGGGCATCGAGCTGGTGCAGCTCGCCTTCCACCTCGCCGACAAGTGGCGCAACCCCGTCCTGCTCTACGGCGACTACCTGCTCGCGCACACCCAGGAGGCAGTGAGCGTCGAGCCGATCGAGCTCCCGCCGCTCCCGGAGAAGGGCTGGGCCGTCGACGGGTCGCGCACCGGATCCGGCGCGTCGGCGACGGTGACGTCGCTCGGGCTCGGCAAGGTCGGCCAACGCGACTTCGGCCAGGAGGGCAAGGCGCAGTACATCGCCACGAAGATGCCGCTGATGGAGCGCGAGGTGCGCGTCGACACCGGCTACCTCGACGACGCGGAGACGGTCATCGTCGCGTTCGGCTCGCCGGCGCGGTTCGTGAAGTACGCGATCGGGTTGCTGCGCGCCGACGGCCACCGCATCGGCTACATCCGTCCGATCACGTTGTGGCCGTTCCCCTACGGGGTTGTGCGGGAGGCCGCGTCGAGCGCGCGTGCGATCGGGTCGTTCGAGCTGTCGTCGGGCCAGCTCGTCGACGACGTGCAGATCGGTGCGGGTGGCCTCGCTCCCGTCACGCACCTGGGTGGGGTCTCGACCGATCACTCCGGGTTCGGGGTCGGGCGGCTGCTCGACGTCGACGAGGTCACGGCCCGGATCCTCGCCCTGCACGAGGGGCGCCCCCAGCCCGTCGTCCCGGGCTACGAGGAGTTCACGTACGTGCTCGCAGGGCACCAGCAGGAGGCCGCGCCATGACCACGCCGACGCACACCCCGCTGGGGCCGGGCCCGCTGGGGCCGGTCCTCGACACGTCGGTCGCGCCGACGACGGGCGCGCGCATGGTGGAGGCGCACAAGCCCGAGCTGCTGCTCACCGAGGACCACTCGCTCTGCCCCGGATGTGGCGAGCCGCTCGCGGTGCGGGTGTTCCTCGAGGCGATCTCCGAGCTCGGGATGGCGACGAACGCCGTCGCGGTGGCGGGCATCGGGTGCTCCACGATGTTCAGCGGCACGATGGACGTCGACCT
>JBBDWT010000174.1:0-7722 GCA_040902705.1 Acidimicrobiia bacterium
ACGTTCTCCGCGAAGTCGTGGACCCACTTCTGGATCTGGAGCTGGTCCTCGTTGAGCTCGAGCGAGAAGTCCGCCATGGGGTGCCTCCTGGCCGTCACCCGGCCGCGGGGGGCGGCACGGGACGTCCCACCAAGTTACCCCCCGGTAACCCCTGGGCGACGACCCGGGCGCAGATCCGCCCCGATCGCTCGCTCAGCTGGTCGTCGAGGTCGTGGAGGCCGGCGGGGGGAAGGTCCCGGTCACCACGATCTGCTTCGTGGTGTTCTGGCCCCCCGACCCGTTGGCCCGCAGGTAGTAGGTGTGCTGGACGCTCCCCGGGCTCCCGCCGCACGCGAACGGGAACTGCTCGGTATCGGCCGGTCCGTAGTTGCCGAACGGCCCGTTGGGGTTGTCGATGCTGACCGTGACGTTCTGCGCGTTCTGCGTCGACCACGTGAGGGTGATCTGCGTGGTCTGCGGGCACGACACCTGGTTCTGGTTCACCGTGAACTGCGTGATCTGCGGGCTCGCGGGCGTCGTCGGAGGCGTCGTGGTGGTCGCCGGGACGGTCGTGGTGGTCGTGGACGACGACGTGGTCGTGCTCGAGCTCGAGGTCGTGGTGCCGTTGGTCTCGTCGCCGCCGCCGCTGGCGAGCACGGCGATGATGATGCCCACGATGAGGCCGAGCACGAGGATCCCGCCGGCGATCAACCAGAGCCGCCGGTTGTCACCCTCGTCGTCGTAGCCGTCGTCGGTCGGGCCGCCGGGACCACCACCGCTGCCACCGAACGACTCGCCCTGCACCGGCACCGTCGGCTCGCCGCCTCCGGGCGGGACGGGCATCGTCGGCTCACCGCCCGTCGGGACGGGCATGGTCGGGTCGGGCTCGGACGGCACGGTCATCAGGGATCCCTTCGGTTTCGCCGAGACCGTAGCGGGCGAGCGGGCATCGATGTGGGAGCGCCGCGATCGTGCCGGGCGTGCAGGAGGTCGTGTGCGGGACGTCCTCGTCCCGGCGAGCCCGTGCAGGAGGTGATGAGCGCCGGTCGGCCAGAATGCCCGGTGCCATGAGCGACCACGACGACGCCGCCCGATACGCCGATGAAGCCGGCATCCTGCTGCTCGAGCTGCGTGAGCGCGGCGCGAACGATGCCTGGTCGCGCGGCTCGATGGGCGACGCCGGCGACGTGCTCGCCAACCGCCGTCTGCTCGAGCTGCTCCACGCCGAGCACCCCGACGACCGCGTGCTGTCGGAGGAGTCCGCCGACGATCCGCGCCGCGTCGACGCCGAGCGGGTGTGGATCATCGACCCGCTCGACGGCACCCGCGAGTACACCGAGCTCGGGCGCACCGACTGGGCCGTGCACGTCGCACTGTGGGAGCGCGGTCGTGGTCTCGCGGCGGGCGCCGTCGCGCTCCCCGCGCAGGGTCGGGTGCTCGCCACCGGCGCACCGCCTGTCGTCCCCGCGCCCGACGGTCGGCCACTGCGCGTCGTCGTCAGCCGCACGCGTCCTCCGGCCGCGGCGCGGAGGGTCGCCGAGGCGCTCGGCGCGGAGCTCGTCGGCATGGGGTCAGCGGGTGCGAAGGCGATGGCGGTCGTCGACGGAGCCGTCGACGCGTACGTGCACTCCGGCGGCCAGTACGAGTGGGACTCCGCGGCACCCGCGGCGGTCGCCGTCTCGGCCGGCTTGCACGTGTCTCGCCTCGACGGCTCGGCACTCGAGTACAACCGGCGCGACCCGTGGCTCCCCGACCTCATCGTGTGCCGCGCCGACCTCGCCGACACGATCCTCGCCGCGGTGGCATGAGCACGACCGCGCTGGAGCTCGTCACGAGCGACGGCATCACGCTCCGCGGCCGCCGTTGGGTGCCGACGGCGACCGCTCGGGCAACCGTCGTGCTCGTGCACGGCTTCGCGGCGTCGAGCTCCGAGGACAAGGTCGTCGATCTCGCCACGCAGCTCTGCGACGCGGGTTTCGGAGTGGTCGCCGTCGACTCGCGCGGCCACGGCGCGTCGGGTGGGCAAGCGACCCTCGGCGACGCCGAGCGCCACGACGTCGCGGCCGCCGTCGCCGCGGCAAGGTCGGCTGCCGAGCCCATCGTGCTCGTGGGCGCGTCGATGGGCGCGATCGGTGTGCTCCGGCATCTCGCCGAGCGCGGCGCGGACGCGACCCCGGTGCTGGGCGCGGTGACGGTGAGCTGCCCGGCACGCTGGAAGCTGCCGCGCAACGCGCGTGGGCTGCTCTCGGCGGTGATGACGTACACACCGGTCGGTCGCTGGGGCACGCGCCGCTACCTGCACATCGACATCGCGAAGCCTGCTGCCCGGCCCGCGCCGCCGTCCGACCTCGTCCCGCAGATCCACGTCCCCCTCGTGCTGATCCACGGGCGCGCGGACCCGTTCATCCCCGTCGGCGACGCCGAGCTCCTCCACGACGTCGCGAACGATCCCAAGCGGCTTCAGGTCGTCGATGCCATGGGCCACGCGTTCGAGCCGCCGTCGATCGGCCCCGTCCTCGCGGCCGTCGACTGGCTCCTCGCCCGACCCTGACGGGTTCTCGGCCGAGCCTGCGACTACGAGGAGGGCTGCGCCTCCCACCACCAGGCGAGACCGGCGAGGCCGGGGCCGGTGTGCACGACCATCACGGGGCCGAACTCGCCGACGAAGGTCTCGACCGCGTCGCCGGCCTCGGTGACGCGCGCGAGCAGCTCTTCCGCGACGTCGAGTGCGAGTGCGTGGAGCGCGGCGACATGCAGACGACCGCCCCCGGCGGGAGCCTCGCGTCGCACGAGCTGCACGATTCGATCGATGGCGGACTCGCGGCTCAGCGCGGGGCGCAGCCGGCGCGCCGCGCCGTCACGGAACTCGAAGAGCGGGTTGATGCCGAGCCGGCGACCCGCCCAGCCCGCGATCCCGGGGACACGGCCGCTGCGGACGAGGTGGTCCAGTGACGAGATCGTCGCGACGAGGTGCACGCAGTCGAGGACCTCCCGCGCCCGGGCCTCGACCGCATCGAGCGAACCGCCTGCGCTCGCCGCTTCGGCGGCCGCGAGGACGACGAGCGCCTCGGCACCGCCCGCCGTCGCGGTGTCGACCACGCGCACGGGTCCACCGACGGACTGCGACGCGACGGCGGCCGACTGGAAGGTGGCGCTCATCGACGAAGCGATGGTGAGGACCACGACGCCGTCGTGCGTGCGCGAGGCGTCCTTGATGACGTGCTCGAACTCACCCGGCGTCGGTGCCGACGTCGTGACCTGATCCTCGACGACGAGCTCCTCGAGCGGTCGGCGCCCCTCGGGCTCGGGCACGCCCCGGACGGTGAGCCACATCGGCACGACGGTGATGCCGTGCCGAGCCGCGAGCTCCGGCGGCAGGGCCGCCGCGCTGTCGGTGACGATGGCGATGCTCATCCCGGTCCTTCTGACGTCTCCGAGACCTCGGGTTCGTCCGCCCCCGGACTCTCGCGCACTCTCACGAGCGCGGACGACAGCACCACCAGGAGGCCGGAGCAGAGCAGCACCACCCGGGACGGCTCGAGCTCACCCACCCACGGCCAGCGGACATCGCTCAGGAGGTCCCCCGCCAGACCGGCGCCGATCGCCGCCAAGCTGAGCCCGATCCGGATCACGACGTGGAACGCCGCGAAGGCGAGCACGCGCTGGGTGCCCTCGAGGCGCGCCTGGAGCGCGCCCATCCCCGAAGACAGCGAGTACGCAGCGGCGGCGCCGAACGCGGTTGCGCCGAGGAACGCGAGCCACACCGAGCCGGCGAGGCTGAAGGCGGCGACGATGCACCCGATCGCGGCAACGCCCAGGCGCGTCTCGGCGAGTGGATCGTGGCCGCGGCGGAGCTGCAGCACGAGCAGACCGAACGCCGCGCCGACACCGAACAGAGCGATGAGCACACCGAACTCGGCATCGGATGCGCCCAGGACCTCGCGGACGAAGACGATCCCGAGGGAGAAGAGCGCGCCGAGCCCGAGGGCGACCGCCGCGGCGGCGGGCATGACGGCGCGCACGAGCGGGATGCGGAAGGCGTCGAAGAACCGAACGTCCTCCTCGGTCGCGTCGCTCCCGTCCGATGTGAGGATGTGCAGGCGCGAGATGAACACGAACGACACGACGAACGTCGCCGCGTCGATCCAGAAGACGAGCGCCAACGGGCGATCGAAGATCTCCGCAAACGGCAGCGCGGCGACAGCCGCGAACAGACCCGCTCCGAGTGGGATCGTCCCGTACGACGACCCGAGCACGAGCCCGTTCGCGAGCGGGAGGTCGTCGCCCTCGACGAGATCCGGGATCGACGAGTCGCGCGCGGGGAGGAACACGAGGCTCGCGACCTCGAGGAGGAACGCGCAGAGGTACACCCACCAGATCGCGCGGATGAACGGGACCGCGGCGATCACCACCACGCGGACGGCATCCATCGCGAGCATGGTGCGGCGACGGTCCCAGTGCTTGACCGCGCGTGTCGCGAGCGGTCCACCGACCGCGGCCGGGAGCAGTCGCAGCGTCAGGATCCCACCGACCGCGAGGGGCGACCCCGTGAGCTCGAGCGCCAGCGCCATGAACGCAACCGTGCCCATCCAGTCACCGAGGCCCGACACCCCCTGGCCGATGAGGAGGTCACGAAAGCCCGGTCGCCGGACGAGCGTGCCGAAGCTCACGGTGAGCGGGGCGTCTCAGGATCTCGGTCGAGGAGCAAGCGCCGAGCGTACGGCCGCCACCCGGTCTCCCCGGGACGGCTGTTGCCCACCACCCGCTTCACGAGCATGGGCACTGCGACTGCGGCACCGGCCAGCGCGCCCGTGGGCCCGTTCGTGATCGCCAGGACAGGCGCGAGCAGCACCTCGCCCACGAAGCCGCCCACCCCCGTCTGGCGCAGTGCGCGCCCGACGACCATCGAGCCGAGCAGGACGACGGCGCCGGGCCACGCGGTGACGAGGAGCGCACCGGTCGCCGGGCCGACGCCGCGCCCACCCAGCCCCTTGAGGAACGGCGACCAGTTGTGCCCGACAACGGCCAGACCGCCAGCGAACGCCGCGAGCACCGGTCGATCGGTGCCTGCGAGCAGCGGGCCGAGCGCGCCCTTGGCGAGATCGCACAGGCCGGAGACGACGAGCGCGCCGAAGCCGGCGACGCGGTAGAGCGACGTGCCCGACACGGAGTTGTAGTCGGTGTCGCGCAGGTCGACGCCGCGCGCACGTCGGGCGACGAGGTTCGAGAACGGGATCGAGCCCGCAACGAAGGCGAGCAGTAGGATCCCGACCCCGGCCATCGGGTCATTCTGCCCGGGGTCGAGCCGAGCCTGGCGGGTTTCGCGTCACCCGGCGCCCGCGGCGCTACTTCGGCAGCGGGAAGTACAGGTTCGGGTTGAACGCCGACGACATCGCTCGCTCGATCGCGATGACCGACTGCCCGAGGGCGACGCGCGGCGTCGGGGGACACGGCACCGAGCCCGTGGGGTCGGGCGCGGCCTCACCGTCGGCGACGACGTCGAAGCGGCCGCAGAGGCCGTAGATCACGCGCCGGCCGGTGACGTCGGGGACGTAGCAGACGAGTCGGATCGCGGCGGGGCCCGGTGCGACGCCCTCGGGGACGACCACGGAGCTGCCACCCGTCGCCGCCAGCGTGCCGTCAGGTGCGAGGAGCTCGAGGCGGTACGCGCTCGACACTCCACACTGCTCCGCGCCGGGAGCATCCGTGCCGCCGAGCGTGTACGTGACGTCGCTGCCCGCGGGTCCGCTGGACGGATCGACCGACTCGATCGTCACGTCCGTCTCCGCGGCGGAAGCTCCCACGGTGCCGAGAGCGGATGCTGCGCACGAGACGACAGCGAGCAGGGCGAGGCGACGACGCACGGACACTGCGACTCCTGAGCTGGGTGGGCGGTGAAAGGCGGGGCCGGGGGCGGTGAGCGGGCAGGTGACCCGGCCCTCCAGTGTGCGGCGAGGCGACACCCACGAGTCAAACCGGGGCTCCACCTCGTCCGAGACGATCCGATCGTCGAGTTGGCACGACCGGGGGAGGCGTTGGGTAGCGTGCCACGTCGTGCCCTTCTTCTCGCGCCACCTCCGATTCGCCGCGGCCGGGATCCTCGCCGTCACCCTGCTCGTCTCGGTGGCTCCCGCTGCCGGCGCCGCGACGCAGTCGCCGAAGAAGTGGGCCGGGTCGGTGTGCGGCGCCCTTGATGCTTGGATCGGCGACATCACCGCTGCGAGCGACGCGGCGGGCAAGGCCGCGCCGACGTCGTCCGCCCAGGTGAAGAAGAAGCTCACCAAGGTGCTCGTGCTCACGCAGGGCGAGACCAAGACGCTCATCAAGAAGCTGAAGGCCGCGGGCGAGCCGGACGTCAAGGGCGGGAAGCAGATCGCTGCCACCATGCGCGAGGGCTACGCCCAGGTGCTGCGCACGGTGACGAGCGCTCGGAAGGTGCTGTCGAAGGCGTCGACGAAGGACCCCACCGTCTTCATGAACGCGGCTCGCACCGCACAGGACGCGCTCGAGTCGGGCCTCGAGGGCATCCAGGCCGCGTTCTCGGCGGCTCGAACCGCAGACACACCGGCGCTGGTCACGGCGTTCGCGGCGAACAAGCGCTGCCAGGCCGTCGCCACCTAGCGCGCGTCAGCGCGGTCCTGCGACCGCGTCGCGCCGCACCGGTCAGGAGTAGCGAACCTCGGCGTCACGGGTCTCGCCGTGATGGGACACGGCCTCCGCGAGATCACGGAGCAGCTCGTCGATCACCGCGCCGTGAGCGGGCGACAGCATGAGGTGCAGCCCACGCGGCTCCGTGTTGCGGTTCAGGTTCCAGCCCCGATCGTCGAGCACGTCACCGACCGCGTAGAGGTCGATCGTGTCGGAGCGGAATGCCAGCACGGGCCCGATCGGGTCGGCCACGACCTCGATGCCATCGAGCGTGGCCACCGCGTCGCGCACCTTGGCGGTCGTGACGGCAAGGTCGCGCTGGATCTCGACGTAGCCGTCGACGCCGAGGTACCGGAGCGCGGTCCACGCGGTGGCGATCGGTGCCGCCGAGCGGGCCCCGGCGATGGCAGGCGACCCGTAGAGGCCCGACG
Organism: Acidimicrobiia bacterium; assembly: GCA_040902705.1. Taxonomy (GTDB): domain Bacteria; phylum Actinomycetota; class Acidimicrobiia; order IMCC26256; family PALSA-555; genus DATBSK01. The sequence goes on from JBBDWT010000174.1 coordinate 7,059, forward strand.
GCCATCGGTCGTACAGGAAGACCTGATGGCCGAACCAGTCCTCGTCGCGGTGGAGCACGACCGACGATCCCTTCGGGACGAAGCCGTACTTGTGCACGTCGGCCGAGATCTCGGTGACGCCCTCGACGCGAAAGTCCCACGGCGGGACGTCGTGCCCGAGGCGCTCGAGGAAGGGGAGCACGAAGCCCCCGATGCACGCGTCGACGTGACAGCCGACGCCCTGTCGCGCGGCGATCGCGGCGAGATCCGAGACCGGGTCCATGACCCCGTGGGGGTACGAGAACGCGGACGCGATCACCACGGCCGTCTCGCCGTCGACGAGCGCGCGTGCGGCCTCGATGTCAGCCCGGTATGCGTCGTCGAGCGGGACCTGGACGAGCTCCATGTCGAAGTAGTGCGCGGCCTTCGCGTAGGCGGGGTGCGCGGAGACGGGTGCGACGATCCGGGGGCGCTCGACACCGCGGGCGCGGGCGCGCTCGCGGCTGACGAGCATCGACATGAGGATGGACTCCGTGCCCCCGGATGTCATCGCCCCACCACCGGCCTCGGGGATGTGCAGCAGTGTGCCGACGTCGCTCAGCACATCGGATTCGAGCGCGGCGAGCTCCTTGAACTTGAACGGGTTGAGCGCGTTCCCGAAGAGGTACCGCTGGTGCACGTCGTG
>JBBDWT010000174.1:7822-16377 GCA_040902705.1 Acidimicrobiia bacterium
GGTCACGGCACGCAGCGGTCCGGCAGCGGATGGCGGTACAGCGCTGCCGCGTTGCGATGCGTCATCTTGCGGAGGTCCTCGACGGGGAGATGTCCCCAGCACCGCTCGATCACCGCCTGGGTGTCGGGCCAGGTGCCGTCACCGTGCGGATAGTCGCTCTCGAGCATCACATGGTCGATGCCGATCGCGTGGCGGGTCTCGATCGTCGAGGGGTCGTCGATCGTGCAGAACCAGAAGTTCTCGCGCAGCACGTCGGCGGGCCGCGTGCCGCCGAAGCCGTCGAGCCCGTACCCCGAGCGGTCGACGATGTTGTCGAGCCGGTCAATGAGCATCGCGACCCACCCGATGCCACCCTCCGACATCGCGATCTTGAGGTCGGGGTACTTCACCGCCCACGCCGACCACACCCACTCCGCGCACGCGGTGAGCGACAGCTGCCCGAAGAGCGTCGCGCCGATCTGAAGAGGAGGACAGCCCGGCGCGAAGTCGGCCATCCCCGAGGAGCCGACGTGGAGGCTGATGACGGTGTCGGTCTCCGCGCACGCGCGGATGATCGGCTCCCAGTGGTCGTCGAAGATCGACGGCAGGCCGATGCGGTGCGGCCGCTCGGGGAGGGAGACGGTCACGAACCCGCGCTCGGCGTTGCGCCGGATCTCCGACGCCCCGCGCTCCGCGTCGGCGAGATCGGTGATCCCGAGCGGGATGAACCGCTCGGGATACGCGCCCCACCACTCCTCGTGCATCCAGTCGTTCCAGGCCTGCGTGACGGCGAACCCGAGCTCGCGGTCGTCGACCTGGGAGAACACACGGCCGCAGAACCCGGTGATCATCGACGGGAAGCAGAGCGATCCCCAGATCCCGCCGATGTCCATGTCGCGGACGCGCGCGTCGGGGTCGTAGCAACCCGGGCGCATCTGGTCGAAGCGGAACGGCTCGATCTTCACGGTCTCGGGACGGCGGCCCGCGACAGCGTTCTGCCCGACCTGGAAGTGCCGCTCGCCCTCGAACTCCCAGACCTCGTGCCCGCGCTCGTCCAGCACGACCTTCGGCGCGCGCTCCTGCAACGCGGCGGGGAGGCGGCCCTCGAACATGGTCGGTGGCTCGACCAGGTGGTCGTCGACCGAGATGACCGTGTACTTGACGGCGCGCGGCTCCGGCTCCGGCAGGAACAGGTCGGGGTCGAGCGCGGCGGGATCGGTGATCGCGGTCATGCCGCCAATGTACGGGGCCGACGAGGACCGTTCCTCCCGGCCGCCCTCAGCCCGACTGCCCGAGGCGTCGAGACGCTCACGAGAGGCCGAGCTTGCGAGCCAGGTCCTTCACCTCGAACGACGCCACGATCTCCAGCGTGCCGACGAGGACCGCCCAGATCCCGGCCATCGCGATCGCCAGGGCGAGCGTGAGGTTCGGGCGGTTGAGCAGCACGATGCCGAGCGGCACCTCGGCGATGCCGAAGATCAGGTAGAGCCACCACAGGGCGACCTGGTCGCGGTTCGCGATCGAGCCGATGATCGTGAAGATGCCCGAGACGAGCACCCAGGCACCGATGAAGACCGCGAGAGTGAGCAGCGTCGGGTCCGGCCACGCGATGAACGCGATGCCGACGAGCACCTCGAGCACGCCGAGCGCGAGGTTCCAGCCGCGTTCGCTGCCGTCGACGGGTCGGGACGCGAGGCGGAAGACGCCGCGCACGATGAAGAGGATCGACACGAACACGGCGAGGTCCTCGACGGTCCACTTGATGGTGAGGATCAGGATGCCTGCGATCACCGAGACGATCCCGGCGACGAGGATGATCCACCACCCCTTGCTGATCTGGTCGGCCGTGTCCTTGTCGAGCGCGGCGCCGGATGACATCGGGTTCAGCATCGTGGCCCCCCTTCCGTGGTGTCGAACGACTTGTCGGGCACTCTAGGCGGGTCGGCGCGCGAGGAAGCGCAGCCTGGCTCCGCGCGCATCCCAGTCGTAGACGACCACGCTGCCCGCGATGACGTCCTGGAGGCTGCGGTGCTCGCGCCCGATCACGACGCCGATCAGACCGAGTCCGAACGTCATCAGGCTGAGGGCCAGAGCCGGAGCGCGCACCACACCGCGCCAAGGATCGAGCGGTGTCCCGTCGCGGTTGACCACACGCACCCCGACGAGCGCCATGCCGGCCGTCTTGCCCGACGCCGCCCATGAGCCTCCGAAGTACGCCCACAGCCATGCTGCGAACGACACGGCCGAGATCCATTCCGGGATCTCCCCCGTGTGCAGGCCGGCATGGGTCACGAAGTTGGCCAGGAAGAAGATGACGGCGACCGACAGCGAGAACACCGCGAGCGCGAGCACCACGTCGACGAAGTACGCCAGCGCCCGTGTGACCGGGCCGGCGTAGTTGCCGAACCGCGACGGCTGGGGCTCGACCGGGGTCATCGCACGAATCCTGGAGGTCCGGCGGGAACGTCCCCCGGCGTGCGTCGAGCCACCTTGTTCACCGCGCGGTCGCAGAGGTCGTCGAGCGCGACGGCGCGGGCGCGCAGAGAATCCAACACCCGCTGCGCGACGCCGCTCGTCGACTCGGCGATGATCACACCGAGCTCGGTGCGCTGGACGAGATCGTCGACATCGACCTTGCCGACGAGACGATTCACGTCGACTCGGCCGACGATCCGCTCGACATCGACGCGATCGAGCAGCCGATCCATGTCGACGCGCTCGAGCAGCGCGTTCACGTCGATGCGCTCCAGCAGTCGGTTGACGTCCACGTGCTCGAGCACCGCGTCGATGTCGACGAGGCTGAGGACGCCGTCGATGCTCGGGCGGGGCAGGCGGGGGCTCACGTCTCGACCGCCTCGAGATCGCCGCGCTGGTCGAGGGCGTACAGCAGGAACAGTCCGGGCACGACCGTCACGAGCGCGAGCACGAACACGCCGAGGATCCATGCGAGCGCCGAGTCCGGTGCAGCGCCCTGGTCGAGCGTGAGGTGCGTCCCGAGCAGGTACGGGTACTGCGCCACACCCCAACCCCCGATGACCGCAGCAACCGCACCCGCCCCGCACGCGCGCGCGAGTCGCGGTACGTCGCGGATGAGCAGCACGAGGGCCGCGAGTCCGAGCAGCACGGAGATGACGACGAGGGGCAGCGCCTGGTCGAGGAGACGGTCGTGCAGACGCGGTGCGTCGTCCTGAAGGATCCAGATCCCGGCGAAGGCGACGATCCCCACGACGACCGCAGCACCGATCGCTCGGACGCGGAAGTACGCCTCGAGCTCCGGTGCTCCGTGGCGGCGTGCGTCGGATACCAGGAAGACGGCGGCGAGGTATGCGCAGGTGAGGACGGCGAGCACGCCACCGAGTGCGGACGTGGGGTTGACCCAGCTGTCCCACGGATCGCCCTGCCCGTTGGTGGGGACCCGCCCGGACGCGATGGCTCCGGCTACGGCGCCGAGGAAGAACGGGGCGATCAGCGACGAGATCGCGAACGTGGCGCCGTACACCCGCTTCAGGCTCAGTCGAGTGGAGACCCGTACGAACGCGAACCCGGCACCACGCGCCACGATGCCGAACGCCGCGATCGTGAGCGGGATGTAGAGCGTGGTCATGATCGACGCGAACGCCGTGGGGAACCCCGTCCACAGGACCACCAGGCAGAAGATCAGCCAGACGTGGTTCGCCTCCCAGACCGGTCCGATCGCGACATCGATCAGCGCGCGCGGTCGACGGCCACGCTCGGCGCCTCCCGCGACCAGGTCCCAGGAGCCGGCGCCGAAGTCGGCGCCGCCGAACACCGCGTAGAGCGTGACACCGAGCCACAGGACGAGCGCCACCGCGTCGACCATCAGTGCGCCGACTCCGGTTCCTTGGGCTCCGGCCCGGGCAGCACGTCGGTCATCGAGATCGAGGGCCCGTACGGGACGCGCTCGACCTCGGTCGCGCCGCGCCAGCGCTTCGTCATCGATCGGAGGACGACGATCGTCGTCACGCCGATCACCGCGTAGAGCACCATCACGATGCTCAGGCTGGCCCAGATCCCGTCGGCAGTGGTCACCGCGTCCTCGGTGCGGAGCACCTCGTACACGATCCACGGCTGCCGACCGACCTCCGTGATGACCCAGCCGGCCTCCATGCACACGACCGCCGCGACCCCCGCGACCGCGGCGGCCCGGAGGAACCACTTCGTCTGGGGGATGTCGCGCTTGCGCCACCAGACGACGCCGAACCACACGGCAAGCAGGAAGAGGTAGGTCGCGATCCCGAGCATCGTGTCCCACGCAAGGTGGACGATGTTCACGGGCGGGCGGTCGGCCAGGGGCACCGAGTTGAAGCCGGTGATCTCGGTGTCGGTGCTGTAGTCCGACAGCAGTGACGCGAGCCCGGGGATCTCGAGCTTCGGTCCGACGATCTCGCCGTCGATGTAGAGACCGCCGATCGTCTCGGGCACATCCGTCGACGTGTCAGGAACGAGCTCGATCGCGGCGAACTTGATCGGTTGGTCCTTGAAGACGGCGCGCGCCGTGGCGTCGCCCACGATCATCTGGAACGGCATCACGATCGCCGCGACGGTGAACGGGATGAGGAAGCCGACGCGGTGATACCGGTCACGACGGCCCTTGAGCATCGCCCAGGCGTACACCGACGCGACGAGGAAGCCCGCGACGAGATACGCCGCGAGCAGCATGTGCAGGCTCTCGTACCAGAACGCGTCGTTGAAGATGACCTTCAGCGGCTCGACGTCGGTGATCTCACCGTTCTTCATCGTGTAACCGCCCGGCGCGTTCATCCACGCGTTCGCGGCGACGACGGAGAGGGTGCCCCCGATGCCGGAGAGGACGACCGGAACCCCCGTCCAGAAGTGCGGCCACGGCTTCATCCGCTTCCAGCCGTAGATGTAGATAGCGATGAAGATCGCCTCGATGAAGAAGAAGACACCCTCGATCATGAAGGGAAGGCCGTACGCCGCGCCGAACTTGTCCATCAGCCCGGGCCAGAGGAGCCCCATCTCGAACGAGAGCACCGTCCCCGAGACGGCACCGACCGCGAACAGGACGGCCGCGACCTTCGACCAGCGCTGGGCCAGCAGCAGCGCGACCTCGTCGCCCTTCTTGATGGCGCGATAGTTCGCGATGAGCGTCATCGCGGTGAACGCGACGCCGAGCGGCACCAGGATGACGTGGAAGCCGAGCGTGAACGCCATCTGGGTCCGCGCCGGGAGCAGTTGCGACGGTTCGGCCAAGACGCTTGCCAGGATGTCGGTCACGCGCTCCCCCACACGGCACAGCACGAGCACACGGCACGGCGCCCGCGCACCGTACCGCGTCGCGAGTCAACCGCCGAGTGCCTCCTGCCCGCCCACGGCCGTGACGCCGCCGTCGACGACGACCACGGCGCCGTTCATGTATGCGGCTTCGTCGGACAGCAAGAACCGCACGACGCGCGCGATGTCCTCGGGCTGACCGAGCCGTCCGATCGGCACGTGGTGCTCGAATGACGCGCGCGCTTCGGGCGTCGCGATGGTCGGCGCGAGCATCGGCGTCTCGATGTAGCCGGGGCACACTGCGTTCGCTCGGATCCCGTCCGGACCGAGTCGGTGCGCGAGCGAGCGGGTGAGGCCGATGAGCGCGTGCTTCGACGCGACGTACGACGGGATGAAGCCATGGCCGATGAGACCCTCGATCGACGAGATACCGACGATCGCGGCTCCCGGCGCGGCAGCGCGGAAGGTGGGCATGAGCGTGCTGACGAGCAGCGCTTCTGCCCGCAGGTTGACGTTCAGCACCGCATCCCAGGTGTCGAGGTCGACCACGTCCTCGAGTGCAGGACGGACGATGCCGGCGGCGTGCACGAGCCCGCCAACCGATCCGATCGCACCGACGGTCGCGTCGCGTGCGGCTGCGACCGCATCGGCGACGGTCACGTCGACAGTCGCGCTGGTCGCCGTCGTCCCGCGCTCTGCACACAGCCGAGCGGTCTCGGACGCGCCGTCCCCGTCGACGTCCCACGCCGCGACCGGCCGTCCGACGTCGGCGAGCGCGAGACAGCACGCCCGGCCGATGCCCGATCCCCCGCCGGTGACGATCACACCCGTCGCCGGGCTCCCGAGCGTCGCTTGTCCCCTGTCCGCCGCCATCGCTCATACCTCTCTTCGATTGCTCGCGATCGCTCGCCTCTCGCGGTCTTCATCGACCGCGTGACAGTCTGGAGCGTGCGAGGAGGTCCGTGTGGACGCTGACCAGGCCGGGGACATCGTCGAGCGCGCTCAGCTCGATCTGCTCGACGGCGCGTTCTACGCGGGCGACCCCGAGCCCGTCTACGCGTACCTGCGCGCCGAGCGCCCCGCCTATTGGGACCCGGTCAACGAGCTCTGGGGCATCAGCCGATACCGCGACATCGTGGCGATCGAGAAGGACCCGGCCACCTGGTCGAACGAGGGCGGGTACCGGCCGAACATCCCGGCCGACCCGTCGATGATCGGGGTCGACGACCCGCTGCACGCGACCCGGCGCCGGCTCGTCGCGCGCCGGTTCACTCCGCGCGCCGTGACCGGCCACGAAGCGCTCGTGCGCTCGACCGTCGTCGAGCTCGTGGACGCGGTCGCCGAGCGGGGGCACGCAGAGGTGGTGAGCGAGCTCGCCGCGCCGCTCCCCGCCAAGATGATCGGGCACCTCCTCGGCTTCCCCGCCGACTGGTGGCCGAAGCTCGTGCACTGGTCCTCGTCGACGATCCTGTTGGGCGGGGGGCCGCGCTACGTGAACGACGAGGGGATCCTCTCGGCTGCGGAGTTCGGAGACGCGTCGCTCGAGCTCGCCGAGGAACGGCGCGGCTGCCCGGTCGACGACCTCATGTCGGTGTGGACCCAGGCCGAGGTCGACGGCCGCGCGCTCGCGGACGACGACCTCGCGTCCGACGCCCTGCTCCTGCTCGACGGCGGCGCCGAGACGACGCGCACCGTGATCGCGAACGGGATCGATACGTTCATCCGCCACCCGGAGCAGCGCCAGCTCCTGCGCGACGAGCCGGGGCGCATCCCCACCGCGGTCGAGGAGCTGATCCGGTGGACCACGCCGATCCTCAACATGTGCCGCATCGCGACCCACGACACGGAGATCGCGGGCACGCCGATCAAGGCGGGTCAGCAGGTCGTGCTCATGTACTCGTCCGCCAACCGCGACGAGACGGTCTTCGAGGATCCACACGTCTTCGACGTGACGCGCGATCCGAACCCGCACATCTCGTTCGGCTTCGGCACGCACTTCTGCCTCGGCGCCGCGCTCGCGCGATTCGAGCTGCGGCTCATGTTCGAAGAGCTCATCGGGCGGCTCGACGACTGGGCATGGGCCGACGAGGTCGGCGCGCGCCGGGTGCCGAACTCGTTCGTCCGCGGCATCGAGACGCTCCCGATCACGTTCCGCGCCGTCTGACGGCGTGACGGAGTCACTCGAACCTCGCGCCCATCTCCCGCAGCATCTCCATCATGTGCTCGGGTGCGTCGGGCGCCGACGGTCCGGGGTCGTATCGGACCGATCGCAGCCTGCCGGTGTACGCGAACGGGCCGAAGTGCTCGTAGATCTCCCATGACACGGGAGAGCGGCGGTCGATGCCGACGTCGATCCCCTCGAACGGCGCCATGCCGAACAGCATCGGCACGCCGTTGATCGAGCCCCGAGTCTCGCCGTCGACCGACACCGTGACCGTCCAGACCTGCGAGCCCGGCGCGGCGAGATCGGCGGCCACTTCCTGCACCCCCGCGGCGAGCCGACCACCGGAGCAACGCCGCATCACCCCGCGCCCGTCGTTGTGCACGAAGACGAGCTCGTCGTCCAGCACGTAGAGGCCGTACCCCGCGCCCTGGTCGCCGTGCGCGACCAGGTAGCCCTGGTCTCCGGGAGCGAAGTCGAGCGCCACGGTGATGCGAACCGCGCGAAACCACAGGAGCTGGAGCGAACGCCACCGCTCGAGCGTCGGCGTGCCCGGGACGATCGTGACGGGCTTGCCGTAGACGCCGCTGCGCGGTGGACGCTGGAGGTACTTGATGCCCGACCCTTCGTCGAGCGGGTACACACGATTCGCCCACGCGGCGACTTCCCACGCTTCCGCGAGCTCGCGCCGCCGTTCGGGGTGCTCCGTCGAGAGGTCGTGCAGCTCGTTCGGATCGGTGGTGAGGTCGTAGAGCTCCCACTCCTCGTCACCGAACGGTGTCAGCGGCTGATGGAGGGTGACGACCTCCCAACCGTCGCGGTAGAAGCCGCGATGACCCTGTTGCTCCGTGTACTGCTCGCGATGCGTGCTGGGTGCGTCGGGATCGGTCAGCGTGGCCAGAAAGCTCGCGCCCGCGGGCTCGGCGAGTCGTCGACCGTTGCGCTCCGTCGGCATGGTCAGGCCAGAGGCCTCGAGCAACGTGGGGAGCACGTCGGTGACGTGCTGGTACTGCCGCCGAATGGCGCGGCCACCGTCGTCCTCACCAGCGCCGAGGCGCTCCGGCCACGAGAGGATGCACGGCACCGAGTGGCCACCGGCGTGGGTGTTGATCTTGTAGAGGCGGAACGGCGTGTTGCCGAGCATCGCCCACCCGCGCGG
>JBBDWT010000175.1:0-3523 GCA_040902705.1 Acidimicrobiia bacterium
GGGGGAGCTGCTTCCGCCGCCGTGCCCCCGTTTGATCGCTGTCACAGGGCCGGCGCCGGCTCGCCCGTGAGCGAGCGTGCGTTCAAGACGAGGCCGAGCGGGAGGAGGAAGCCGACGCCGCAGGCAACGAAGGTCGCCGGGAGCCCGATCCACTCCCCGGAGAAGCCGCCGAGCGCGGCCCCGACCGGAATCGTGCCGACGCCGATCAGTCGCACCGCCGCGGCGACTCGGCCTTGGAGGTCATCCGGCGTCAGCTGCTGGCGCAGCGTGCCCATGCTCACCATCAGCACCACCCGCGACACGCCGAATCCGAGGCCCGAGACGACGACGAAGAGCAACGCGGCGGCGGCGACCGCGCTTGCGAGCGGCAGAAGCAGGATCGCGATCAGCATCGCCATCTGAGCAGCGACGATGCTTCGCCAGGCGCCCCACCTACGCGCGAGCCTCGGGAGACCGACGGCGCCGGCCAGGCCTCCCAGGCTGCCCGCTGCGACCGCGACGCCGATGAGCGTCGGGTCGAGGTCGAGGTTCCGCGCGAGGTAGGGAATGAAGAGCGCGCCCTGCGCGGACAGCAGCAGGTTGTCGAGCGCCGCGACGAGCGCGATCGTCCTGATCAGGTTGTGGCCGACGACGAACCGCACGCCGCTCGAGATCTCCGTCCAAAGGCGACTGGCCGCCTCGCGCTGCCGCGGCTCCTCGCGGTGGCGCATCGTCGCGATCATCAGCGCGGCGGCGAGGTACGAGGCGGCATCAACGGCAATGGCGAACGGCGCGCTCACGAGCGCAATGAGCACCCCGCCGACCGTCGCACCGGAAATCTGTGCCATCGCCCGTGACACCTCGAGCCGACTGTTCGCGGCGAGGAGTAGGTCGCGCCTGACGAGGATCGGGAGATAGCTCGTGTACGCGAGCTCGAAGGTCATCGTCAGGGAGCCGGCCGCGAACGCAACGACGTACAGGAGCGGCATGCTGAGGAGGCCCGCCGCTGACGCGACCGGCACTGCGGCCAAGGACGCGGCAAGCATCACGTTCGTCACGAGCATCACGGTCCGCCGTTGCAACCGATCGACGAGCGCCCCCGTCGGCAGACCGAAGACGACGTAGGGCAGGAACTGCAGGGCTGCGAGGATGCCGATCTCGCGCAGGGGCGCGTGCAACACCTCGATCGCGGTCAGAGGGAGCGCGATGAACGTCACTTGCGTGCCGAGCAGCGAGACTGTTTGCCCCAGCCAAAGCCGCCGAAAGTCACGGGACTCGAAGAGGCTCGATCTGCCCGCAACACCCGCTGTCACGCCGTGTTAACCGCCCCTATCCACCACGATGACGACTCGGGAAGTATGACCGGGGCCCCGTCGGCGACAGCACGAAGCCCCTGCCCATCTCGCTCCGCCTCCGCAACAGGATCGCCTCCGCGCCAGGCCACATCGAGGAACGACGCCGCAACATGCTCGGATCTCTGTGCCAGCACGCGCCGGCGGGCGATCACCTGCGCGGCCGCCAGGCGCCGAGCCTGAGGCGTTGCCGCGTCTAGACCGGCGATCGCGTCGCGCACGAGCTCGGTCGTCGCGGCGAGCGCTTCCGTCCTGCAAGTGACGTGAGCGATTACACGCCTGCCTTCGGCGTAGGCGCGAATCTCGTAGACGTCGGCTCGAGTGTCGCGGAGCGTATGAAGAGCACGCTCGGCTGCGGCGGCGGCGACCGTAGCGGCGACGTGGTCGGCGGCCTCTGCCCCGGCAACGACAACGCGTAGCCGGTGGTGAGTGTCGCTCTCGCGGGGCACGTCCGGGACGGTCCGCAGCGGCACGGCCGCGGCCGCTTCGGTATCGGCAGGAGCCTCCAGTTCGCGGACGGCCGCCGCGTCGAAGCAGCCCACCAGCACGGCGGCGCCGGCGCCGGGGCCGAGCCGCGCGGCAAGTGCGGCGACCGCTTCCGCCGCCGGCGCGGCTCGTTCGATCCACGGCAGATCCCATTCGGCGACCTCGAACCACCCGAGCTCCCGGGCGAGCGCCAGGCGAATGGACGCTCCCGTTTCCGACCTCGACGCGGCCTCCGCAGCGACGTCACGGCGTGGCCGCGCCGCCTCGACGACCTCCGCGAGGAGGCGCAGCGCCGCGGCCGCGGATCCGCCGGGCACCGCGAGGTCGAGAACGAGGCGCGTCCAACCAACGCGGATGCGAAGCTCGGCGCCGAGCGTCTCTAGCGCGAGCAGCGCTCGTTCGGCGGGCGTTTCCGGTTGTGGCTCGGCAAGAGCGGCTGCAAACGCGAGCGCCGCGCCTGGTTCGCCGGCCGCCGCGCCGGCTTCATATGCAAGCGAGACTGCCGCGAGACGAGACCGATGGCGCGGAACGAGAACGAGCGTCATGCCGCAAGATGGAAGCGCACAAGAGGATCGCCGGACAGGAGCTGCCACGCCTCGGTCACGTCGAGCGTGGTGCACGCATCCCAGCGTGCTGCAAGCCTCCCCTGCGAACGACCTGCGGCGTACGCGTGCGCGACGAGCTCGGCGCGCTCCCCCGAGTCCTCGTGCTGGCGAGCGTCGCCGAGACGTTCCAGCTCCCGCGCGCGCGTCACCTCCGCCTCGTCGGGAGGGTCGCAGAACAGCGCGTCCAGGTCTCCCTCGCCCTCGAGCGCGAGGACGGCCAGGCTCGCCTCGGCGTAGCGGTGGAGGGTGAAGCTCCAACCGTCGAATCCTGCGCGCCCGAGCCTGCACGCTCGGCCGGCGGCCAGAACGCCGCCGGCAAGGTCGAGCGCATCACAGCCGCGGTCTCCGTCCGGAGGTCCGCGCCACGCCATTACGGCGCGACCGCCTCCCGTCTGCCCGGCAACCGGAGCGTTCGGGTGTCCGGCCTCGGCCCGGACGGGACGCTTGCGTGCCTCGATCGTCGCGAAGGCGCCCTCCACCGTCGCCAACACCGAGCGCGCGTCGACCATGCCCGTCACCGCGAGGATCGCCCTTGCCGGCCCGTAGTGCTCGCCGTGCCACCGCCGCGCTTCTCTGAGCGTCGCCGCCTCGAGCCCTTCCGCGCTGCCGAGACAGGATCGGCCGTACGGGTCGCCGCGAGCGAACGCCGCGGCCCGCGACAGCTCTTCCTCGACGAAATCTCTCTCGGCAAGACGGACCGCTGACTCGGCGGCGATGATGCGCTTCTCGCGCTCGAGATCGGCCTCAGTCGCGGGCAGCTCCCGCATCCGGAACGCCTCCATCTCCAGCGCCGGCTCGAGCCCCTCGAGCGGCAGGACGGCGAAGTAGCCGGTCCAATCGAGGTACGTGGTGGCATTTCCGAATCCTCCGAGACCGGCGAGGAACGCGTGGAGGCCACCGTCGCGACCGTTCTCCCACATCAGATGCTCGACGAGATGCGCCAAGCCGCTGCGATCCGCGGGCTCGTCACGCGTGCCGACGTCGTACCGGACGAAGTACGCCGGTGGTCCGGCACCGTCGCGTTCAACGGCGATCCGCATCCCGTTCGCGAGAATGGCTGTCACGTATTCGGCCGCTCTGGTGGTACTGGCAGGGGGGGGG
>JBBDWT010000175.1:3533-16297 GCA_040902705.1 Acidimicrobiia bacterium
CTTCGCCGGCGACCGCCGCCAGGATGAGCCGTACGCCTTACTTCTTGTCTTTGCGCTTCGAACCGCGCACGACCTTCGTAACGATCAAGGTCGAGTCGTGGATCACTTGTCTCACCTCCTTCCGCTCGTTGGAAAAAGCCTGAGCTCTGCTCGCTGCCGGCTCGGTCGTTGCCGCTCATCGCGTTCCGCCACAGTCGACCGCACTGTCCGGTCCGGTCGGCCGCAGCAGCGGCATCACGAGGCTCCCGAAGCGTTCTGCCTCCTCGAGCTTCGGGTACCCGGACAGGATGAACATGTCGATTCCAGCCTCGTGGTATTCGCGCAGCCGTTCGGCGACCGTGCTCGGATCGCCGACGAGTGCAGTCGCCACTCCCCAGCGGCCGAGCCCGACGCCGGCCCAGAGGTTGGGCGCGATCCTGAGGTCGCCCTGGACGAGCTCCTGCTGGGCCGCACGCCCGCCGACGTTCGCGAATGCGTGCAGCTCCTTCAATTGACGCTCGCGCACGCTCGGGTGGATGCGCGAGATTAGGCGGTCCGCGGCCTCCCACGCTTCGTCTTCAGTCTCACGGACGATCACGTGGACGCGCATGCCGAAGCGCAGCTCTCGCCCCTGCTCCCGCGCGCGCTCGCGCATGCCCTCGACGTCTTCCTGAATCCGCTCGACCTGCGTGCCCCACATCAGGAACCAATCTGCGAACTCGGCTGCGAGCTCGCGCGCCGGCGGCGCGGCTCCCGACAGATACAACGGGACCTCGATCTGCGGTTCCTTGAGCAGGATGCAGTCCTCGACATGGTAGAAACTGCCGTCGTAGCTCCAGGGCGCGTCCTCGAACCAAAGGCCCCGGACGACCTCGAGGAACTCACGCGCCCGGACGAAGCGGGCGTCGCGATCGTCGAAGTTCCCGTACCACCCGTCGTCGCGCGCCGCCCCGGTGACGAGGTTGATCTCGAGTCTCCCGGGGAAGAGGTTCTGCACCGTTGCAGCCATGTGCGCGAACTGAACGGGATGGAGCTGGCTCGGGCGGACCGCGATCATCATGTTGATCCGGCTCGACCGTGCGAGCGCCGCAGTCGCCGCGACCCAGTTCTCGTGCCAGTTGTAGAGCCCGGTGGCCACGAGCATCCCGTCGAATCCCGCCCGCTCGGCAGCGAGCGTCACCTGCTCCAGATAGGCCAGCGTCGGCTCACGCTCCATCGGCTCGAGCGTCCCGATGAACTCGCCGTCCGGCTGCATCGGGAGGAACCAGTGGAGACCGATCCTCTCGGTCATGCCGCGTCGACCTGCTGCACGACCACGTCCGCGCCGAGGGCGAGGCAGTCACGGTCGACCCACCAACCCCCGGCGACGAGACGGGAGAGGACGCCCGCGGCCGGTGCTTGACCGGCCTGGACGACGGTGCCCGAGCAGCGATCGAGGCCGCGCGCGACGAGGAGTGCCTCCAGGTGCTGCCAAATCTGAAGAGCCCAGCCCTGACCTTTCCACTCGGCTGGGATGAAGGCATCGAACAGGCTGGCCTCACGCACGCTCCGAAAGTCGCTCGGGACGATCTCGCACAGGGCGTGTGCGCGCGGCGTGTCGAATTCGTCCAAGCCGAGCACCGACACCCGCCGGGACGTGTTCAGTCGTGGGAACCGCCGTCGAGCGAAGCGCTCGGCCTCCGCTGGCGGGATGTCGTCGCCGATGCTGCGGAGGCCGTTGACGATCGCGGCCGCGATGCACGCGTAGGCGAACGGCGCGTGGCGGCGTGGTGTCAGCTCGAACGTCCCCGGCAGCGCGACCCCGCCGGTCAACTCCTTGCGGATGACGGCGTACTCGGGCGAGAATCCGAGCCCCAGCAGGAGCGTCCGAGTCCGCTCCGCGTGCGCCCCGTGTGCCGGCACGATGACGCGAGTTCGACTCTGCGGACCGGTGAGCGCGGCGACGACGACGTTCTCGAGGGCCGTCGCATCGTCTTCGGCGTACGCGACGTCGAGCAGCTGGCGCTCGCTCCGCCCGGTCAACGGGTGACGGCCGCCGCCGTACAGGACGACGGCCCGGAGCTGATCGCCCTGGAAGCCGCCGAAGCCATCGGTCGCCGCGACGACGTCGCTGCGGTAGCGGCGCGCCAGCCGCTGCGTGAGGGCTGCGCTGTCTGTGACGGCGGCGTCCTTCGGCGCCAGCCCTTCGACGAAGCGTTGAGAGAGCAGCCGGCGGACGGCGCCCGCGTCCGACGCGCGTAGGAGCCGGATCACCACGTTGCCTCCTCCAGCTCCGACTCGTCGACAAGTGGGCGGAGGCGCGGGTTCCACTCGCGCTCGAGCACCCGCATGGTCTGGCGCTGCGTCGCGGCGCGGACGAGATAGGTCGAGAGGCCGAGGTCGTAAGCGGTGCGCGCGTCGAGGCGCCGCACGAGCCCGAGCGCAAGCTCCGGCCAGGCAGTCTCCACGCGCTCCAGCACCGGCTCGACCGCGACGTATCCGAGACGGATAGGCGCACGCGCTGCGGATTCGCGGCGCAAGCGTGTCAGCAGGTGACCGAGGATCAGGTGGACGGGTCGCGCTGCGCCCGTGCCGAACGCGGACGAGACCTGGGCCGCCGCGTCGTCGAGTCGCGACGCCGCGAGCGCTGCGGCCACGCGGCGCGCCTGCCCCGAGAGCGACATGCGCTCTGCCTCCGCGGTTGCCTCGACCCAATCGACACCGGCGTGCACGATGCGGTCGAAGTCGAGGAGGTCACGGACGAGCAACCGTTCTCGCTCGAAGCACTCCGCCAGCAACGAGACGAAGTTCCAGGTCGCGTTCAGCACCGGCAGCGCCGCACCTTCCGCCAGGGCGATCGACGGTGTATCGAACAGCTCTTCAGGCAGCCAGAGGTGCGTCTGCCTCGTGATCGACGGCCCGCCGACGTAGAGATCGAGAATGATCGGCTCGTCGAGCTCGTCCGTCCGGCGGTTCAGGCCGAGGATCAGCCACCGTTCGCCGCCTCGGCCGGAGAGATTCCGGCGGAGCACGGGTAACCGCGACGCGTAATAGCCGCGCTGTTCGAGCACGTGCAGCAAGTGGACGAGCTCAGGCTCTGTAGCCACCGCGACGTCGAGGTCGTTGAACTGTCTGACGTAGCCGGCCGGGTAGTGGTGCTGGAGACCGAAGCCGCGAAGGAACAGGCAGCGGGCGCCGACGCCGTCGGCAAGGCCGGCGATTGCTGCCGCCTCGCTTGCGAGCACGGTGCGCTTGGTCAGGATCCGTTGACGCCTCTCGGCTCGCTCGGCGTCGAGGCGACCGGTCCGTGCGGCGAGCTCGAGCGCGTGCGGCGCAATCTTCTCCCGGTCGAGCTCCGCGATGTTCGACTCGCGGACGATCGTTGCGGCGTTCGGCACCTCCGCACCGTCGAGGTCTCGCTTCAGGGCGTGGAGCAGGTCGGTGGTTTCAGCGCGCACGTTGCCCGCCTTTGACGGTGAGCGCGAGCTCGGCCGCGTCTCCGGCGGGAACGACCAGCGGTCCGCCCGTGCCGCGGCTGACGACGCGCAGATCGATCTCCTCATTGCGCCCGGTCGCCGACCACGCCAGCGCAAGCGCCGCCAATCGGCGGGCGTCGGCGCCCGCGGCCGCTGTCGAGAAGACGGCGAGCGGAGCAGGATCCTCCGGCGGCGTCTGCTCGTAGCCTCGCCGCCAGCCGAGGAGCGCGAGCCGGTCCGGCGGCCGCCAAACGCCGATGGCCTCTGCGAACGGGCTTCGTGAGACGATCGTGGCGCTTGCGCACCGGCCCAGGAGATCGGGGAGCCCGAGGTGGGCGACAGCGTCGCCGCGAGCGGCGACCGAAACGAGCGTGGGCTCCTGTGCGGACAGCCAGAAACGGAAGGATCGGGAGAACTCCCACGCCGACAACGACACTGCGACCCGCCGCACGTCGACCAGGCGCTCGAGCGCCGCCTCGAGCTCCCCCTCGGCGCCGAGCTCGCCGCGAACGCGAGCGCGGACGTCGCCCAAGCGCCCGAGCTCTACACGCGCCGCATTCGCCCCGGCCGCACCGCCGATCGGGACGAACGTGGCGTCGCGAGCCTGAACGACGCGAAGGTCGGCGGCTTTCGACTCGAGGAGGACGAGCTTCTGCGCAATTCCGAACTCGACTGGGACGAGCAGCCGGCCGGCCGGGCTCAGTTGATCGAGCCACTCTCGGGGAATCGCGTTGGTGGCCGCACTCACAACGATGCGGTCGAAGGGCGCAAGCGCCGACCAGCCCGCGACGCCGTCGCCTTGCCGCACCCAAACCTCCGCACCCGAACGTGCGAGTGCACGGCGCGACTGCGCGGCGAGCGCAGCGTCGATCTCGATCCCGGCGACCGTCCCCAGGCCGACGAGGTGCTTGACGAGCGCGAGGAAGTACCCGCAGCCGGCGCCGATCTCGAGCACGCTCATCCCCGGTTCGAGCTCGAGCAGCTCGAGCATGTCCGCCACGAGACTCGGTTGCGACGCCGAGCTGCCGTCCGCGAGTCGGACCGTACGATCGGAGTACGCCTCAGCAGGGGAAGCCGTCGGGACGAAGGTGTGGCGGGAAACAGCCGCGAACGCACGTGCTGCAGCACGCGACCGGATGCGCCCCTTCGCCTCGAGCTCTGCGAGCAGGCTCTGAGCGGAGTGCTCATCCGTGACGGCCATCACGCGACCTCCACGTCCTTCAGCCACGGCCGCACGCTGTAGCGGTTGAACGAGCCGAAGCCGGTCCCACGGACGCGGCGATTGACAACGAAGAGACCGCGGGGGTAGACGAGCAGGACACCGGGGCAGAGCTCCGCCATCCGTCGTTGGAGCCGGACGTAGCGCTCGCGTCGCTCTTCGCGATCGTGGCTCGCCGCCGCCTCGTCGAGCAGGCGGTCGATCTCGTCGTCGGCGAACCCCTGTCCGTTGAACGCGCCGGTGACGCGGTTTCGCGACGCCCACAGGTTCGAGATCTCCGGGTCCGCGCCGACGCCGAAGTTCATGAGCAGGGCCTCGAACTCCCGGCCGTACCGCATTTGCTCGAGTAGCTGCGCGAACGGCAGCGGCCCGAGCAGCAGCTCGACGCCGATTCGCGCCCAGTCGTTGCGCAGCTGCTCCGCGACCCGTTGCTGCAGCGGGGCGCCGCCGTTGTAGGCAAGCGTGAAGCTGAACCTGCGGCCGTCACGGCGCCGGACACCGTCCTCGCCCGGGAGCCAGCCTTCCGCGTCGAGCGTCCGCTCGGCACGGCTCGGGTCGTACGCGTACCGCGGCTCCACCGCCGGATCGTGCGCCCAGCTCGTCAGCGGCTGCACTGAGTGCGCGATCTCGGCGTGGCCGCAGAAGACGTCTCGCACGATCGCGTCGCGGTCCGTACCCCAGTTGAGCGCGCGCCGGACGTCGACCGACCGAAACAGCTCCGACTGCGGTCTTTCCGGGTCGAGCTGGAACAGGCAGAACTCGAAGTTCGGGACGTCGAACTCGACGAGGTCCAGGTCCGGCGCCTGTTCGATCTCCTCCGCGCGCCACGGCGGGATCTCCCCCACGTCGACTTCGCCCGCGAGCAGCAGGTCGGCGATCTCGTCGTGGCTCGCGTGGACAAGGAGGCGGAGGCGCTCGAGCCGCGACGGGCCACCGTGGTAGAGCGGATTTCGCTCGAGGACGACCTCTTCCCCTTCACGGCGGCCGGCGTACCGAAGGAGCCCGTTGGCGACCGTCGGCGCGCGATCGAAGTCACAATCGTTCAGCTCCGCGCCGGTCATGTCACCGAGAACGTGCTCCGGCAGGATCCCGTACGTCCCGTGCGTCGTGACAAAGGGGCCGAACGGAGTGCGGGTGCAAAAGACGATCGTCTCGTCGTCCTCGACTCGGATGTCTTCGAGATGCCGCTCGAGCTCCGGCCGCCGTGGGGACTTCAGCTCGGCATAGTCCGCATCCCACATGAGTCGCCACGTGAACGCGACGTCACGCGCGGTCAGTGGGCGGCCGTCCGACCATTTGAGCCCGCGCCTCAAGCGAAACGTGTACCGGCGGCCATCCTCGGACAGCTCCGGCATCGAGTCGGCGAGCGCCGGAATCATCTCGCCCGACCTCAGCTGCGTCACGAGTCCTTCGAACAGGATCCCCGACGCGATCGCGGAGTTGACGTCGCCGAGGAGCACCGACGTGAAGTGGCGGACGTCGCCTGCCACCGCTTCCCGGAGCACCCCCGAGTGCGCTGCGCCGCTCGCCCTCGTCATTGTGCTGCCTCGATGGCGGTGGCTGCCGGCGCCTGCTCCCCAGCGGCACGCAGGCGACAGTAGCCGAGGTGGTAGCCGAGCCCTGCGTACTGCATCACGGTCTCGTAGTAGAGCTCGCGGAAGGGGTCACACTCGACGCGTCCTTGCCAC
This sequence comes from Acidimicrobiia bacterium, assembly GCA_040902705.1. Lineage (GTDB taxonomy): Bacteria > Actinomycetota > Acidimicrobiia > IMCC26256 > PALSA-555 > DATBSK01. The sequence goes on from JBBDWT010000175.1 coordinate 9,875, forward strand.
TCCTCGTGCAGGAAGCCGCGATTCAGGCCCGCGACCTCCTCGAAGAGCCGCGCGGCTCGATCGAACCGCCCCTCCGCTTGCTCGAGGAGTCCCTGGTTGATCAATACGTGCACAGCCATCGGGTCGACGCGGAGCGCGGTGATGAACGCGTAGCCCGCTTCGAAGTGATTGCCTAGCGTGAGCTCCGCCACCCCGAGCATGTTCCAGCTCGCCGCGTCGTCGGGGTCGAGCTCGGTCGCGCGTGCATACGCGTCGCGGGCGGCGCGACCGTCATCCACCGAGCGCAGCACATGGCCCGCGAACTGCGCCACGCGGGCGTGGTCGGGCGCCAGCTCGATCGAACGCCGCGAGTGCTCCAGCGCCTCGTCGAATCGGCCGAGTGTGCGCAGGATGAGACCGACGTACGCAACGAGGACCGCGTCGTCGGGATTCGCCGCAAGCTGCGCGTGCATCAAGTCCATGTAGTGCGCCGCTTTCTGCTCCCGAAAGGCGCGCGGCCGGCAATGCCCGAAGTGGTTCAACATCATCGGGATCTCGCCGATGCCGCCGCCTGCCCGTTCCACCGACGTCCGCACGGACTCGTTCACCCGGCGCTCGTAGCGGATGTCGGGACGGTTCCGGAAAATCCTGATCTCCTTGCCGGAATACCAGCCGCCGGTGGCGAAGAAGTTGTAGCGAAGGACGCGCACGCCGAGGACGTCCTCCGGGACGGAGCGCAGGAGGTACGGAAGCCTTTCGGCTTGGTCTGGCTCGAAGCGCTCGTCGGCGTCGAGGAAGACGGTCCACGGCGTCCGCACGTGCTCGAGCGCCACATTGCGGGCACGACTGAAGTCGCCGGCGAAGTCGGCATGAAGCACGTTCGACGTGAACTCACGGGCGATCTCCACGCTCGAGTCGTCTGACCCCGTATCGACGACGACGATGTCGGCTGCGCGATCGGCGATCGAGGCGAGGCATGGCCGGAGGAACTCCTCCTCGTTCTTGAAGATGACGCAGAGAGTGAACTCGTCACTCATCCGTGTCCTCCGACGGCTCGTTTTCGCCTGGCAGGGTCGAGCAAAGGAAACGTGCGATGCGGCGACCGAGCTGCCCTCGCTCGTCGACGTCCTCGAACAGGTGCCCCTGTCCCCGCGCCGGATGCGTCGGTAGGCCGACGGCGGCGAAGCGATCAGCCGCCTCGACCAGCTTTTCGTCGCGTGCGCCGTAGAACAACTTCGCGGGGATTCCCGACTCGTAGAGCTCCGTGAGTGGATAGAGATCCTCACGTTCCCGGTAAAAGCTGTCGGGAAGGTGGAACTCGCCGCCCCGGATCGGAACGTTCCCGTGGATCGGGAAGACGACGTCCTCGACGAGGTCAGACGAGATCAGCGCGACACCTGTCACGCCGGGGAGCTCCCGCGCGCACAACGCCGGGATCACACCGCCGATCGAGACGCCTAGGAGCGTCAGCGCGGGGGTCGAGTACTCGCGCTCCGCCCACGCAGCGACGGATCTGAGGTCGTCGCACATCCCGGCGAACGTCGTCTCGGCGAAGACACCGCTCGAGTCGCCCGAGCCCCGGAAGTCGAACCGGACGCTGACGAATCCGAACATGACGAGCTCCTCCGCGAGCACGGTCAGCAGTCGCTGAGGCCCGACACGGTCACCCGTAAGGCCGTGACAGATGATCGCCGTGGCCTTCGGCTCGCCGGCGGGATGATCCGTGACGCAGAGCAGGTGCCCGCCCTCGACGTGAACGACGTGCTCGCGACGGTCGAGGCCGACGGCGCTCACACTTCCTCCGCCGCAAGCTGAACGACGTTGTCCATCTGCTCCCCGATCAGGTGCGGGAAGAACCGCACCGCGCGGCCCGGCAGGGCCAGCCCGACGCGGCGCACCGGCGGCCCGACCGCAGCGATGTCGCGCCGGTAGCCGATGCGTACGCCCGCAGAGCAGCACCGGCGCACGAAGTCCACCCAATCGCGATCCGAGGCGTCCGCATCGCCGCCGAACGCGTGGACGATTCGCAGCGAGAGCGACAGGTTCGCGCGGTCCCCGAGCTCCCAGGGCCGTCTGAGGCGATCGACGTTGCCGGAGGAGCGGTCGAGTACAACCTCTCGTACGTCGCGGCCGAGCGGGGTCGGACACGCCCCCGCGAGGATGAGCGGCGTCACGCGGGAGTGCGCTTCGAGATGACGCCGGACGAACGACGGCCCGATCGCGCGGTCGGGATCGACGAAGACGAGCACATCGGCGTTTGCCTCGGCCGCAACTGCGCGATCGACGACGTCGTAGCGGTCGGCTTCGAGGTCCTGCTGCGGTAGCGCCCGAAACGGGCGCCCGCTCGGCACGACGACAGCCGCGCGCCACGGGTGCTCGCCGCGACGGTGGCGAGCGAGCGATTCGAGAATCCCCACCGTACCCTCGACGCTCGGCTCCGCAGTCGAATCGACAAAGAGCATGCTGTCGTGCAGGCGGAGTGGCTCCTCCGCTCTGGTGCGATCGTGTTCATCCCGCCGACGGATGGAAGCTGCCACGTCGCCCAGGTCGGCCTGGACGCCGCGACGCGTCAGCTCGGTCAGCGTCCGCCGGGCACGCTCGTCGGCGGACGCCCAGAGAAAGAAGCTCACGCCGCGCTCGCCTGCGAACGTGTGCGCCGTCCGGCCCTCCAGCACCGCGTCGCGCTTGCCGACCCACGAGCGGACGATCTCGGCGACTCGCGCGCGCGCGTCGCGGTCGGACGCGACTCGTGCAACCGCAGCCTCGAGCGCGGGGTCGCCATAGAGCCGACGCGTGACGTCTCTGCCTCCGAGCCGGATCCCGACTTCGCATCCTTCACGTGCGTCGTGGATGCTGATCGCGGCAGCTGCTTCGCCGATCGTCGCTCCGCCGCGCTGAGCCAGTGCGAGAGCGCGGTAGAGCAGTCCAATACTCATGTACGGCAAGCCGAACCGGGTCGCGAGCAGGTGAGCGACCGCCGTCTTCCCGACGCCGCTCGGCCCGTCGATGGTGATCAACGCGCCACCGCGAGCTCGCGCCGACCCAGCTTGCCCGTGATCGCCGCCAGTCCATCCGAGACGACGTCCTCGAGCGGGTTGGCACCGTCGAGCCGGACCCACTCGTTCTGCTCTGCGAGGGTTTCGAATCGCGCCCGCGCCTGCTCGAGAAACCGTACGTCGTCGCCGACCCCGTGGTGGGCGCGACGCGAGAGACGCGCGAGGGCGACGTCCAGAGGCACGTCCAGGTAGAGGGTCACGTCCGGCCGCGGCATCGCGGCGAAGAGCGGCTCGAAATCGTCGAGATCGACGCCGAACACGCTCTGGTTGACCCGGTGCGAGTCGAGGTATCGGTCGGCGACGATGATCTCGCCCGCGGCGACGAGGGGCTCGATCACGGCGTTCGCCACCGTCGCCAGGCGGTAGCTGAAGTACGCCGCCAGGAACGCCTGCTTGACTCGGTCAGCACCCGCTCGAGCGTGGAGCGCGCGTACGCGGTCGACGAACTCGCGGTCCGGTGTCAGCGGCCTCTCGACGCGAACGCGAACGCCGGCCGCAGACAACTCGCGTGCGATCGCCTCGACGAGCGTCGACTTACCGGATCCATCGATCCCCTCCACCGCGACGAGCAGGCCGGCTCCGACGGTCGAGGCGGCCGGAGCCGCCAAGAGCTTGGAAAGCTTCTCCGCCAACGCTTTCCGGCTCGACTCGAGCAGGAAGAGCGGATCGCCGGACGGCCGCGGGACCACCCAGCTCGATGGCACCGGGCGGATCGACGCGAGCAGCTGTGCAAGGAACTCGTCGGCGACAAAGAGGCCTCCGATCGCACGTACCTCGACTCCAAGCGCCGTCCAGAACTCCGCCTCCTCACGGTCGACGTCGTCGGGGCGAAGCTTCAGCAGCCCGCAGAGAGACCGTGACCGCACCCGCTGGGAAGAAGCGCCGAAGTCACCGGGCTCAGCGGGCCGAAGCGCGACCACGTAGCCGCGGTCGTACCTATCCGCGACGGCGGCTCGGGCAGCGCCGCGCAGCACCACGTGAACCGGTCCGTACGGGTTGGTGACGAGGGCGAGGACGCGATCGAACTGCTCACGCCAGATGTCGAGATCGAGCGGGAGCAGGCTGTCGCCCTGGCCGCCAAAGTCGAACCGCAGGGCCTCGTAGCCGGCCTCGACGACCGTGCGCGAGAGCTCGCTGAAGAGGTAGTTGTGCCCGCTGCGATCCTCACCGAGGCCGGACAGGAAGAGCACGGCGCCCCGAGCCGGCGAGGGTGGCCGGTCCACGAGGCACGTGAACTCGCGGCCGTCGGCGAGCGCGACCGATTGCAGCACGGTCGCTGCGCGGCTATGCATTGAGGGCGAACGAGGCGCGTCGCGGCTCAGCCACTGCAGCGCCGTCGTCGTACCGATGAGTGAAGCAGGGCTTCACGACGCGAACGTCCGCGTACGTGTGTGCGTCCGGTCGATCGGCGCGCAACTTGGTACCGAGAAACCCGCTGAAGTCGATTCCACCGGTTGCCGCCTGCACCGTCGCGACAATCTCCCGCGGATGCGTACCCACCTGCACACGCATCTTTCGCAGGTACTCGATCTGCTTGATGATGCAGTAGTCGCAGTCGAGGCAGGTCTCGATGTTCTCCGACCATGCGAACCAGGACGAGGTCGCCTCATACTTCTGGTCGCCGCTCGCGAGCGTCAGCAGGTTGTAGTTGCTGATCAGCCGCTCGGTATAGACAGGTGCGCGAGTCAGCATCCGGAGGAAGTTGAGGTCGCCGGTCGTTGCCTCAGGGAGCACGATCGTGTCGTCGTTGACGGCGAACTCGTACCCGAGCTCCGACACGACCTCGAGATTGACCGGTGTACCGAGGTCGTGCACCCAGCACTCGAGCCCGTGCAGGTACGCGGCGCAGCACGACGTCTTGTGAAAGCAGCGGACGCCCGCCTGGTCGCACGCGTCCGTCAGATAGTCCTCGACCGAGAACGCGATCGTCTTGTTCTTGTACCGGTCGTGGAGGCCCCCCATGACGAGCAGGCCGGTCCTCGCCGCCGCGACCTCGACGAGCCTATCCAGGACCGAGGGGCGGTCGTTGCGATTTCGGATGATCGGCCGCGTGAACACGACGACGTTGTCCCAGATCTCGCGCAGTCCGTCGATCATTGCGACACGGTTGCCGAACGAGATTCCCGCCTCGTTCAGCCCGGTCAGGCTGTAGAACACGACCACCTGACGGTTTCCGGCGACGGAGGCGCACTTTCGGAGGACGCCTGGGTCATACCCGGCCTTCGTGAAGATCGCGATCGGGGCCTTCTGGCCCATCAGCGCCTCGAGCTTCATCACGGTGTTGTCGACCTGCTCGGGAATGAACGGGTCGCCGTAGGTGTCATTCACTGAGACGGGGAGCCATTCGTGCCAAGGCTGCTGCGTCCGAGTCGGAACGTTGGAGGTGGCGGATGCTGTCATCGAGGACCCCCTCTTTCTCGCCGCTCGCACGGCTCCGGGCGAGGCGACGCGGTCAGGCTTGTGCGTCGTGCGATCGTGCGGCCCGCCGCTGAAGAGACGCTGAAGGACCGCTGAAGCGAGCGCTAGGCCGTCGACGCAGATCCGGCAAGCAGGTCGAGCAGGCCGTCGGGAAAGAGCGTCTCGAGTCCGTTGCGCGCATCGGCGAGCGGCAGCCAGAGTGCCTGCAGCTTCTCGCCGTGCTCCGTCAAGTCGAATCGGTCGCGCGCGTACATCCCGCGATCGATGAAATCAGCTTCGTGAACGCGGAGCACCTCATGACGGGGCTCGCTTTGCCACGTGAAGACGTTCTCGAGCGTTCCGAGGTCGCGGCCGACGCGAACGTCGATGCCGAGCTCTTCGCGGATCTCCCGGACGATGGTCTCTGCGCTCCGCTCGCCGAACTCGACGCCGCCGCCGAGGGGGCGGTAGAACGTTCGTCCCTCGACGGCGTCCCGACCCTCGAAGACGAGGATCTCGTCGTCCCGCAGGACGACGCACACCGCGACGACGCGGATGACCGGCACGGCGTGGACCATAACCCCTCTCGCGATTTGCTTCCGCGCGCGATGGAGTCATAGTTACCCCATGAGGTCGTACGCGCTCGCCGCCGCGCTCGCCGCGCTGCTCATCACCACCGCAGGCGCCGCTGCGCCCGCCGAGCAGGCCGCGAACGGGATCCCGGCGTACGTGGACGGCTACGCGAAGTGGCCGAAGCTGAACAGGACGCCGGTCCGCGGCGGCTCCTCCGCGCACCCGGGCACGAAGAACGTGTACGCGAGCAAGCGCAGGACCGGCGCCCGCTACCCGGTCGGCGCGATCATCGTCAAGACAGCAACCCCGCCGGGGAAGAAGTGGCTCTCGCTCGTCGCGACGATGCGGAAGATCAAGGGAAGCGCGAACGGCGGCTGGCGCTGGGAGGAGTTCACGCGCTCGTCGCCGTCCGCGCGCT
>JBBDWT010000176.1:0-16210 GCA_040902705.1 Acidimicrobiia bacterium
TACCACGGCTGCAGCATCGACCGGATCACGAAGCTCGCTCGATGCTCGCGGGTCTCCTTCTACCAGTACTTCGCCAGTAAAGAGGATGTGTTCCGGGAGCTCGCCGGCCAGGTGGCCCGTCAGGTGAGCGCGTCGACCGAGGCGCTCGACCCGCTCACGCCCGACCTGGCGGGCTGGACGGCGATGCGCACATGGGTCGCCCGGTACGCCGAGATCCACGCCCGCTACGAGCCGGTCTTCCACGCACTGGAGACCGACGCCGCCCTCGCGACCGTGGCTCGGCACACCGGCGAGCAGACCGTCGCGCGGTTCGACTCGCGCCTGGTGACGACGACCCTCCCGCCTCGCCAGCTCGATCCGGTGGTGCGCCTCGCCCTGGAGACCGTCAACCACACGCTCGACATCAGGGGCATCCTCGAGTCGGTCGTCCCGGGTGCGTACCCGAGCGAGCGCATCGAGGACACCATCACCGACGTCCTGCACCGCACCCTGTTCGGTCTGCGTGCCGACGTGAACGTGCACTCGTCCGAGGAGCCGTCACCGCCGGCACTCGAGTTCGGCCCGGGGATGGCCGAGATGCTCCGGCAAGGTGCCGAAGCACTCGACCCGGAAGCATCCGGAAACCGCGCGCTGACGGCGCTGCTCGCATCGGGGCACGACGTCTTCATCGAGCGCGGCTACCACAACACGCGTGTCGACGACCTCGTCGCCGCGGCCGGCGTCTCGCACGGCGCGTTCTACCGGTACTTCCGCAACAAGGACCAGCTCGCTCGGATCCTCACCGCGCGCGCGGTGCGGGCCGTGGGGGCAGCCGTGGTCGACATCCCCGATGTCCGATCGCTCGACGGCCCGAAGGGCACAGGCGCGCTGCGTCGTTGGCTGCGCCGCTACCACGCGGCACATTCGAGCGAGGCGCTGATGTTGCGCGTCTGGGTCGATGCCGCGCTCCAGGATCCCGCGCTCAGGGTTGAATCGGCTCCGTTGCTCGATTGGGGACGGCGACGCATGTCCCGCTACCTCCGGCCGCGCGACTTCGGTGACGTCGACTTCGACGCACTCGTCATGGTGGCGCTGCTCGGCGTGTTCGGTGCCCGACCGCGCAAGCCTGCCGAGGTCGAGGCGGCGGCGCATGTCATCGAACGCGGGCTTCTCGGTCGGTGACCGACGGATTGGAGCAGCTGTGAGCGCCTCGACTGTGAGCTCGTCCGACTTCGACGCGGTCGACTACTTCCGCGCGGGCCCGCTGTACCAGAACCCCTACCCCTACTACGAGTACCTGCGTGAGCACGGCCCGGTCTGGCGTGAGCCGCATCGGGGTGTGGTGATGGTCACCGGGTTCGAGGAAGCGATGTCGGTGTACAACGACCCCGCGACGTTCTCCTCGTGCAACACGGTCGCCGGGCCGTACACGTCGTTCTCGGTCCCGCTCGAGGGCGACGACGTCAGTGCGATCATCGAGGCGCACCGCGACGAGCTGCCGTTCAGCGATCAGCTGCCGAGCTTCGATCCGCCGAAGCACACGGACCACCGCGGGCTCCTCATGCGCCTCATCACGCCGAAGCGCCTCAACGAGAACGAGGAGTTCATGTGGCGGCTCGCCGATCGTCAGCTCGACGAGTTCGTCGCCCGGGGTGAGTGCGAGTTCATCCATGACTACGCGAACCCTTTCGTCCTCCTGGTCGTCGCCGACCTGCTCGGCGTTCCCGAAGCCGACCACGACACGTTCCGACGCGAGCTCCAGGGCGAGAAGCGCCCCACGAAGCGCTCGAAGCGCGGCGAGATGGCGCACAAGCCCTTGGAGTTCCTCTACGACCGCTTCACGGCCTACATCGAGGACCGCCGTCGCGCGCCCCGCGACGACGTCATGACGGAGATGGCCACCGCGACGTTCCCCGACGGGTCGTTGCCCGAGGTCGACGAGGTGATGCTGATCGCCGCCAACCTCTTCTCGGCGGGTGGGGAGACGACGGCTCGCCTGCTCGGCACGATGCTCCAGAGGATCGGTGACAGCCCCGAGCTCCAGCAGCAGCTGCGGGACGACCGCACGCTCATCCCGGCCTTCGCCGAGGAGTGCGTGCGGCTCGAGAGCCCCCTCCAGGGTGAGTTCCGCCTGTCACGCGTCCCCACCAAGATCGGCGAGGTCGAGATCCCGGCCGGTACCACGGTGATGCTGCACAACGGCGCGGCGAACCGCGACCCGCGAGTGTTCGAGCACCCGACCGAGCTTCGTCTCGACCGTGCGAACGGTCGCCACCACCTGGGGTTCGGCTTCGGCATCCACACCTGCGTCGGCGCGCCGCTCGCCCGGGCCGAGGCTCGCATCAGCGTCCAACGCATCCTCGACCGCATGGCCGACATCAGGATCTCGGAGGCGGAGCACGGCCCGCCCGGCGAGCGTCGCTACGAGTACCCGGCCATGTACCTGCTCCGCGGCCCGGAGCGGCTCTTCCTCGAGTTCACCCCGGTCGGCTGAGAAGCCCTGCTCGGGGATGGCCTTCGCGAGCCTTGGAGCCCGATGTCAGTTCACGACCACCAGTTCCGCGACGAGCTGCGCAGCTGGCTCGCGGAGCACGCGCCGCCCGACGTCGCGCTCGCGTCGACGCCCGAAGAGGCAACGGTGCTCCGGGCGTGGCAGCAGACGCTGCACGCCGGACGCTGGGTCGGCATCAACTGGCCGGTCGAGTACGGCGGCCGGGGGGCGTCGCTCGCGCAGGTGGCCGTCTACAACGAGGAGCTCGCCCGCGCGGACGCGCCGCCGCTCCTGGGACGCGCCGGCATCACCCTCGTCGGGCCGACCTTGATGGCCCACGGCACCGAGGAGCAGCGGAAGCGGTGGATGCCGAGGATCCTCTCGGGCGAGGACGTGTGGTGCCAGCTCTTCAGTGAGCCCGACGCCGGGAGCGACCTCGCGAGCCTCTCGACGCGCGCCGAGAAGTGCGGGGACACTTACTCGGTGTCCGGCCAGAAGGTGTGGTCGTCGTACGCGCGGTTCGCGGACTGGGGCATCGCGCTCGTGCGGACGGACCCCCACGCGCCCCAGCACAAGGGCATCTCCATGGTGGCCGTCCCGATGACGGCCAAGGGCGTGGAGGTCCGGCCGCTGCGCCAGATCACCGGCGAGAGCGAGTTCAGCGAGGTCTTCCTCGACGACGTGGAGATCCCCGCGGATCAGCTCATCGGTCCCGAGCACCAGGGGTGGCAGGTCGCGAACACGACGCTCGCCAACGAGCGCGGTGCCTCGTTCATCTGGCGGGAGCAGGTGCTGCACGAGGTGGCGATGAACCGGCTGCGCAAGGACTGCGCCTGCCGCGGGCTGCTGGCGGACCCGATCGTGCGCCAGCGCGTCGCGCAGGCGTGGATCGAGGTCGAGCTGTTCCGGCTGCACAACCAGCGCACGCTCGCCCGCCTCACGCGTGGCGACGAGATCGGTCCCGAGTCGAGCCTCGTGAAGCTGTTCTGGGCCGGCATGAGCCAACGCTTCTCCGAGGCCGCGGTCGGGCTGCTCGGGCCCGACGCGTTGCTGCTGGCCGGCGACGAGCACGCGGTCGACGGCGGGCGATGGGTGCTCGGTCTGCTCGCGGCGCGCGCCAACTCGATCATGGGTGGCACGAGCGAGATCCAACGCAACATCATCGGTGAGCGGCTGCTCGACCTGCCGAGAGAGCCGAGGTCGCGATGATCAGCGACGCCGACGGACGTGCGCTCGTCGACTCGGAGCGCTGCGCGCGCGACGGGTATCCCCACGACGTGTGGACGCGGCTCCGGGCCGAGGCACCGGTGGCGCGCTTCGAGCCGCCCGGGTTCGAGCCGTTCTGGGCGATCACGAAGCACGCCGACGTCCTGGAGCTCTCGAAGCAGCCGCTGCGGTTCTCGAGCGCGCCGGGAATCACCCTGCGCCCTGCCGGCGTGGTGTTCCCGCCTTCCGACATCGTCGTCCTCCTCGACCCGCCGCGGCACGGGCCGATCCGCAGGGTCGCGAACGGGAGCTTCACGCCCAAGGCGGTGCGCGGCCGGCGCGACGACATCGAGCGCATCGCCGTCGACGTCCTCGACGACGCGGCACCCGCGGGTGGGCACGGCCGACTCGACTTCGTCGAGCGCATCGCCGCGCCGTTCCCCCTCGCGGTGGTGGCGTGGATCCTCGGCGTGCCGAAGGACGACTGGCATCACCTCTTCCGCTGGACCAACGAGGTGATCGGCAAGGAGGATCCGGAGTACCGGCGCCCCGGCGAGACCCCGGGGCAGACGATCAAGCGCGCACGCGGCGAGATCCACACCTACTTCGCGCAGCTGATCGGGGAGCGCCGGGCTGATCCGCAGGACGACCTGGTGAGCGAGCTGATCCGGGGCGAGGTCGACGGCGCGCCACTCACGGAGGAGCAGCTCGTCCTGTACTGCGAGCTCCTGGTCGAGGCCGGCAACGAGACGACGCGCAATGCGATCAGCGGCGGCCTGCTCGCGTTCTCCGAGCGGCCCGACGAGTGGGAGAAGCTGCGAGCGAACCCGGAGCTGCTGCCCGAAGCGGTGGAGGAGATGCTCCGGTGGGTCAGCCCGATCAGTCACTTCACGCGCACCGCCACCGAGGACTACGAGCTCCGCGGCCAGACGATCCGCGCCGGCGAGCAGGTTGCGCTGTACTTCGCCTCGGCGAACCGCGACGAGGAGGTGTTCGAGGATCCCGTCGCCTTCCGCATCGATCGTCTCCCGAACCCGCACCTCGCGTTCGGGTTCGGCGAGCACTTCTGCATGGGTGCGCACGTCGCGCGCGTCGAGCTCGAGACGATCTATCGGCACCTCTTGACGCGGGTGGAGTCGTTCGAGGTCTCGGGGCCCGTGGAGCGACTCACCTCGATCACCAACGGCAGCATCAAGCGGCTGCCGGTCACCTACAGCACCACGACAGCGCCTTCGACGTGACGATTCAGGATGGAGAGACCAGATGAGCGCGGCCAAGACGACGACAGCACCGGTGCAGCACGCCGATCGGTTCTTCATCGGTGGCGAGTGGGTCGAACCCTCGTCCGAGAGGACGATCGACGTGATCGACTCCGGGACCGAAGACCTCTACTACACGGTCGCGGAAGCGGCTGCGGACGACATCGCTCGAGCAGTCGCAGCCGCGCGGCGTGCGTTCGACGACGGCCCGTGGCCACGGCTGACCCACGCAGCACGGGCCGAGTACCTGCGGGCGCTCGGGGCGGGACTCCAGGAGCGCGGCGACGTGCTGTCGCAGCTGTGGCCGCGCGAGTCGGGTGTCCTCTACAGGACGTCGCAGTACGCCGGGCGGATCGGCTCGGGCGCGCTCGAGTCGTATGCCGCGCTGGCCGACTCCTTCCCGTTCGAGGAGGAGTGCCCACCGACCGGAGGCGGTGCGTTCGGTCTGCTCGTGCGCGAGCCGGTCGGGGTCGTCGGTGCGATCATCCCGTGGAACGCGCCGGTCGCGCTCATCTGCCACAAGATCGGCCCCGCGCTCCTCGCCGGCTGCACCGTGGTGCTCAAGTCGTCACCGGAGGCGCCGGGCGAGGGCTACGTGTTCGCCGAAGCGGCCGAGCAGGCCGGCCTGCCACCCGGCGTCCTCAACGTCGTGACGGCCGACCGCGAGGTGTCGGAGCTGCTGGTCCGGGATCCGGGTGTCGACAAGATCACCTTCACGGGTTCCACGGCCGCGGGGCGTCGCATCGCGTCGCTGTGCGGCGAACGGATCGCACGCTGCACGCTCGAGCTCGGCGGGAAGTCGGCCGCGGTCGTGCTCGACGACATGGATCTCGGCACCGCGGCCACGACGCTGGCACGCGCCGAGTGCGCGCTCAACGGCCAGGTGTGCTCCTCGCTCACGCGCGTCATCGTGACGAAGGGTCGCCACGACGAGCTCGTCGACGCCCTGGCTTCGACCTTCGGCCAGACCCGAGTCGGCGACCCGTTCGACGAGCAGTCACAGCTCGGCCCGCTCGTCTCGCAACGACAGCGCGATCGGGTCGAGGGCCTCATCGCCAAGGGCGTGGCCGAGGGTGCGACCCTCGCGACCGGGGGAGGGCGCCCGGAGGGTCTCGATCGGGGCTACTACGTCGAGCCGACGGTCTTCGGCAACGTCGACAACGCATCGACCATCGGTCGCGAGGAGATCTTCGGGCCGGTCCTCAGCGTGATCGCGGCGGAGGACGAGCAGAACGCGGTGCGGATCGCGAACGACACCATCTACGGGCTCAACGCGTCGGTCTTCACGAACGACGTCGATCGAGCGCGCGAGGTGGCCGGTCAGCTCCGTTCGGGCACCGTCGGCCACAACGCCTTCCGCACCGACTTCGGCATGGCCTTCGGCGGGTTCAAGCAGTCGGGCATCGGCCGCGAGGGTGGCAAGGAAGGACTGCTCCCGTTCCTCGAGACCAAAGCCGTGATCCTCGAAGGCCGGCCCGACGCCTACGGCGCGGGGAGCTGACGATGGCAACGTACGTGCTCGTGCACGGTGGTGGGCACGGCGGCTGGTGCTACCAGCGCGTCGCCCGGATCCTCGCGGCCGCCGGGCACGAGGTGCACACGCCGACGATGACCGGTCTGGGTGAGCGGTCGCACCTCCTGCGTCCCGACATCGACCTCGACTTCCACATCCGCGACATCGTGGAGGTGCTGGAGCACCAGGACCTGCGCGACGTGATCCTCGTCGGGCACAGCTACGGCGGGATGGTGATCACGGGCGTCGCCGATCGTGCGGCCGACCGCGTCGCGAAGATCGTCTACCTCGACGCGGCGAATCCGGTGAACGGCGAGTCGCTCGTCGACGTGGCCGGACCGGTGATCGAGGCCGTGCGCCCGTTCGGGGAAGTGGTCGACGGCATGGAGCTCGTGCTGCTGCCCGCACCCGATGCCGGGCTGCTCTACGGCGTGACCGATCCCGACGACCTCGCGTGGATGGCCGACCGGCTGTCGGCCCATCCCTGGAGCTGCTTCGAGCAGGAGCTCGAGCTCACGAACGAAGCGGCCCTCTGGGCCATCCCGCAGTTCCACATCGTCTGCACCTCGACGTTGGCCACGCGGGACAAGGACCTGATGGCGAAGGCGAGGGCAGAGGGTCGCCTGTGGGACATCGACACCGGTCACGACCTGATGATCACGGAGCCGAAAGCCGTCGCCGAGCTGCTCGAGCGGGTGGCCGCGGCCGACGTGAGGAGCACCGATGCTGCCCGATGACGTGCGCGCGATCTCCGTCGACGACCACGTCATCGAGCCCCGGAACGTCTTCGTCGACCACATCGAGCCCAGGTTCCGCGATCGTGCCCCGCGCATCGTGGAACGGGACGGGGCCGAGGGGTGGCTCTGGGAGGACCGGTTCTACCCGCTCATGTTCCAGGGCAACGCGCAGACCCGCCGGTTCCGCAGCGGTGAAGCCGGGCGCGGCGACGATCTCTACGCGCGCCGGTACGAAGACATGATCCCCGCCGCGTACGACGTGCACGAGCGCGTGCAGGCGATGGACGACGACGGCGTGTGGGCCGAGCTGCTGTTCCCGACGTTCCCGCGCTTCGGCGGCACCCAGTTCCTCGCGGCTGACGACAAGGACCTCGCGCTCGCGATGGTGCGCGCCTGGAACGACTGGATGCTCGACGAGTGGTGTGCCGCGTACCCGGAGCGGTTCATCCCGCAGACGCTCGTCCCGCTGTGGGACGTCGCGGCGGCCGTGACGGAGATCGAACGCTGCGCGGCCAAGGGATCCCGCGCCGTGCTGTTCACCGAGAACCCCCACCCCCTCGGGCTGCCGTCGTTCCCGACCGGCCACTGGCGTCCGGTCTTCGAGGCGTGCAACGAGACCGGGCTGCCGCTGTCGATGCACATCGGCACCTCGATGAGCCTCATCAAGCCGTCACCGGAGAGCACGCCGTCGGTCGGCATCGCCTTGTGCGGGATCAACTCGATGAGCGCGCTCGGCGACCTGATCTTCAGCGGCGCCTTCAACGGCTTGCCGAACTGCCGCGTCGCCCTGTCGGAGGGCGGGGCCGGCTGGGTGCCGTACGTGCTCGAACGTCTCGACTACACGTGGGAGCGCAGTCGGCTCGAGGGCCTGAAGAACGAGGCCGCGCCCTCGGAGGTGTTCGCCGAGCACGTCTGGGTGTGCATGATCTCCGACCGCTACGCCATCCGGAACCGCGATCTGATCGGTGTCGACAAGATCATGTGGGAGGCAGACTTCCCGCACAACGACTCGAACTGGCCGAACAGTCGGAAGACCCTGGCCGACGCGCTCGTCGACGTCCCCGACGACGAGGCGCGACGGATCGCCGAGCTCAACGCCCGTCAGCTCTACCGGTTCCCTGACTCGTGACGACCCAGCAGCGCGCGAGGGATACAGAGGCTGGCCTCGAGGTCAATCGCGAAGTAGGGATCGTGAGTGTCAGTAGGGAGCCAGTCACCCGGTGCCGGCTTCGTCGAGTTGGCCGGCGGCGATTGCGACCACGGTGCTTCCGCGTCGTCGCGTGTTCCGGGGTCAGTTCTCAACGATGACGACGCAATCGGCGTGTTCGGCTCCCGGCGGGGCGGTGCCATCGTGATCGCGACGGACAATGCGTGAGCATCTCGAATACGAGCTGTTCGTCCGCGACCTGATGGCGAGAGCGATCCCACACGGAAGCGGCTTGACGTAAGGACCTGTGCTTACTACCTTCCACAGCGTCGGTTCACGAGCGCACTCCGAAGGGCACGCGGTCTGATGGAGCTCCAGGGGGCAGTCGTCGTCGTCACCGGAGGTGCCATGGGCATCGGGAGGGCGTCAGCCCTGGCTTTCGCCGATGCCGGAGCATCGGCAGTCGTCATCGCCGACATCGATGAGCGAGCGGTGTCGGAGACGATCGCGTTGGTCGAAGCGGCCGGATCGGCAGCGCTGTTCGTCCCGACCGATGTCGGAGAGCATCCCTCGGTCGCCCACCTCCTCGACGAGACCGTGAACCGCTTCGGTCGGCTGGACATCCTCCACAACAACGCGGGCATCGTGGCCGGAGAGCCGGCGTGGCCAGGCACCTCGGTGGAGCGGATCGAACAGATGGTGCGCGTCAACGCGCTCGGAGTGATGTTCGGTACCCGTCTCGCTGTCGATCGGATGGCGGCGACGGGCGGTGGAGCGATCGTGAACACCGCGTCCATGACCGGGCTGTGGCCGACGCCCCAAGATGCCGTCTACTGCGCCACCAAGGCAGCGATCATCATGTTCACTCGTGCGTGCGCAGAGATCGCGCGCTCGCACAACATACGAGTCAATGCCGTTCTGCCGGGGAGCACATCCACGTCGATGCTCGCGAAGACCGGCGACGGGACACAACCCGCCGCGTGGCTCGCCGACCTCCTGACGCCCGAATCGCTGCTCGCCCCCGAGGACGTCGCTGCGGCTGTCGTGGCATTGGCTGCCGGCGACCAGGCCGGTGAGACCGTCGAGGTCCTCGAGCCCGCAGTGCCGCGCTCGAGTAGACCCTGAGCCGCTGAAAGGGAGCTCAGATCATGCGCGCCTGGCAAGTCACACGGCACGGTTCGCCGATCAAGGCACTCGAGCTCCAGGAGATCTCGGAACCGGTGCCTTCCTCCGGTGAGATTCTGGTCCGAACGTCGGCGAGCGTCTGCAACTACAACGAGGTCGACTGCTGCCACGGCAGGTACCTGACGGTCAACCCGCCGCTCCCATACACGCTGGGCATGGAGTTCGTCGGCGAAGTCATCGACGCCGGACCAGGCAGCGAGGAGTGGGTCGGCCGGCGCGTCGTGGCGAGTGCACGCGGTGCGATTGGTGCACACGCCGACGTCGCCGTCGCGCCGGTCGCGATGGCCTTCGAGGCACCACCGACACTGACGGATGCGGAGGCTGCTGCGCTCTTCTTCCCGTTTCACCTCGCCTATCTCGGCCTCCACGAGCGCGGCCGGCTGCAACCGGGTGAGACCGTCCTGGTGCACGCTGCTGCAGGTGGTGTCGGCTCCGCAGCCGTTCAGCTGGCGGTCGCAGCCGGCGCAAGAGTGATCGCGACAGCCGGAAGTCCCGAGAAGGTTCAGTTCGTCAAGGAGCTCGGCGCCGATGTCGCGATCGACTACAGGTCGTGCGACTTCGCCGAGGCCGTCCTGGAGCACACCAACAATGCCGGCGTCGATGTCTGCTTCGACGGCGTCGGCGGCGATGTGACGATGCGATCCCTGCAATGCCTTCGACGGGGCGGCCGGCACCTCGTGGTTGGGTTCGCCAACGGGATCGAGGCTGAAGAGGTCCCGATCGTGTCGGGACGCGTGCTCTGCTTCGGGAACTTCGACATCGTCGGTGTCATCCTGTCGTACGTGGACTTCGGCGACCTCGCTGACGCTGGGGTCGACATCACGGACTTCGCGCCGGTGCCTGTGCCGCGCTTCAATCCGCCTCCGGTCGAGCTCGGGCGGCGCGTTCACGCCGAGCTGCTCAAGCTTCTTCAGGAGGGTCGAATTCGGCCCGTTGTCTCCCGAGTCGTGGCATTTCACGAGCTTCCGCTCGCGTTGGAGGAGATGGAGTCCCGATCGACGATCGGCCGAGTCGTGATCACGAGGTAACGACTCGACGCGCGCAGTCAGCGATGGAGTCGGACTGGCATCCGGCGGTAGCTGTTGATGAAGTTCGATCGCAACGTGGTCGGTTCTTCGGTGAGCTCGATGGTTCGGAACGTTCCGAGCAGTTCCTCGAAGAAGAGGCGCGCTTGAAGCCGTGCGACGTGGGCACCGAGACAGAAGTGTGGGCCGATGCCGAAGCTGAGGTGTGGGTTCGGCGATCGGTGGACGTCGAAGCGCTGAGGGTCGGTGAAGACGTGCTCGTCGCGGTTGGCGGAGGTGTAGTAGACGGCGACCTTGTCGCCGGCTCGAATGCGCGTTCCGCCAACTTCAGTGTCTGTCGTCGCGGTCCGACGTTGATAGTGAACCGGGTTGCAGTAGCGAAGCATCTCATCGACCGCGCTCGACAAGGCCTGCGGGTCGTCGCGCAACGCCTCCAGTTGGTCGGGGTGCCGCACGAGCGATGCCGTACCAGAGGAGATGAGCGTGCGGGTGGTGTCGTTTCCGGCCCCGACCAGCTGTACGAAGAAGGATCCGAACTCGATGTCCGTCATCGGCTCACCATCCTCGAACGTTGACTCCAGCAGCAGCGAGGTGACGTCGTCGCGGCGTGGCTCATCTCGCCGGGCCGCCGCCAAGCGGATTGCATAGCCCGCCATGTCAGCGATGGCGCTGCCGGCGTAGGAGGTTGCGAGCTCTTCGTCCTGGCCACCGGTGAGCAGCTCGGCCCATCGGCGCAGCTGCGGCGTGTCCTCCGGTGGCAGCCCCATGATCTCCGCCATCGTCTCGGATCCGAGTGGAGCGGCGATGTCCTTGCAGAACTCGACATCACGCTGCTCGCCGGCGACTCGAAGGAGATCGCGACAGCGAGCGCGGATCCCCTGCTCCATGGTGGCGATCACACGCGCGCCGAAGTGCGGAGCGAGCGGTTGCCGGTAGACCGTGTGCTGGGGCGGGTCCTTCGCCAACAGCATCCGGCGGGACTCCTCGAGCCCTGCGGGATCGGGGTCCTCGAGCATGATGCCGCCCAGCCAGCTCGAGAACGTCTCGGGATCTCGGGAGACGCGAACCGCGTCCGCGTGTCGCAAGACCGCCCAGTAGCCCGGTTCGCCCGTCATCTCCTGCCAATGGACGGGATCGCGGCGACGCAGCTCGGCGAACGTCTGGTGAACGTCGTCACCGAGATACCAATCCGGATCACTGAGGTCGGCGACCATGCGTTGTGAACACACCTCCCAGAGTCCGCTCTTGGATCCGACGCCTGGAAAGGTAATAAGCAACTATCCTTAGGTCAAATGCAGCCAGTCATGTCCGACAGCGAGTTCGGAGCGCGGGTGGCGCTCGTGACGGGGGCCGCGGGGCAGGGCATCGGTCGCGCGATCGCGACGCGCTTGTCCGCGGGCGGTGCCCAGACGGTCGTCGCGGACGTTCATCCGGGAAGAGTCGAGTGTGTGACCGAAGAGCTGGCGGCGGCAGCTCCAGCCGGCGTTCGCGTCGTCGGCAAGGTGCTCGACGTGCGCGCGAACGACGCGATGGACGTGATCACGGCGGAGGTCGCCGACGAGCTCGGACCGATCCAGATCCTCGTGAACAACGCGGCCCACAACGTGATGGGACCGATCTGGGACTACCGGCCGGACGACTGGGCGCGGGTGATGGACACGAACTTGAACGGGCCGTGGTACTTGACGAAGCTCGCGATGACCCAGATGCGAGACGCTGGTGGGGGTGTCGTCGTCAACATCTCGTCCGTCGCGCCCGACAGCGGCGGAAGGGGTCTCGAAGGGCCCTATGCCGTGAGCAAGGCGGGTCTCAGCGCGCTCACCCGGTCATGCGCCCACGAAGGCGGGCCGTATGGGATCCGTTGCAACATCGTCACCATGGGGCTCGTGCGGGGAACGAGGTTCGCCGAGGTCGTGCGTCCCGACATGGTCCAGGGTCAGGCCGAGCGTGCTCCCCTCCGGGAGCTGCCGCATGCCGAGGACATCGCCGAGGCGGTCGCGTTCCTTGCGAGCGACCGCGCGCGGTACATCACCGGCGAGACGATCAATGTCGATGCCGGCGGCTACATGCGGTACTAGGACGGATCGCATGGTGACGACATCGGCGCACGGGTCAGAGGTGCGCGCGGCGCTGTGGTCGACAACCGTCGTGGCCGCTGGTCGCGGGCCTCGTGGTCGTTCATGCGTAACATCGAGTTCGTGCCGCCGGATGCGACCAAGACGCGCGAGAAGCTGCTCGATGCCGCGGCGCGCGCGTTCGCCGAGGACGGCATCTCCAACGCATCGCTGATCGACATCACGCGCAAGGCGGGTCAGCGCAACCGGGCTGCTCTCCAATATCACTTCGGTTCGCGTGACGGCGTTCTGTGCGCGATCATCGACCGTCACGCTCCCTTCCTTGCCCGTCGTGAAGGCGAGCTGCTCGAAGCGGCCAGGCGTGCTCCCGACGACGACATCGCGTCCGTCATCGAGGCCGTCGTCCGCCCCGCCGCCGAGCTGGCGGAGAGCGGGTGGAGAGGGCGGTGCTGCCTGCTGATCGCTGCCGAGCTCGTCGGGGAGGACCCGGCGCACTACAGCCCCGAGCTCCAAGCCGTCGTCGCGCGCACCGGTGGTCTCGAGGTGTTCGCGCTCCTCAGAGCCCGCACGCCCGACGTCAGCGACGCCGTGTGGACCGAGCGGTACTCGCTCCTGACCGCTTTCGTCTCGCGGGCGGTCGCCGACCGCGCCCGCCTGCTCGCCCGGCGGGGCCGCAAGGGGTGGCCCCAGCGCCAGCTCGAGCATGAGCCGTTCGTCAAGAACCTGGTGGCGATGGCGACAGCCGCAATGGCGGCCCCCGACGTCACTTGACGTAAGGAGAGATGCTTATTACCTTCCTCCGGTGTCGGGTTGAGGCGCACGCCCAGGAGGCTTGGATGAGACGCAAAGTGTGGATCGCCACGGCGGCCATCGTCGTCATCGTGACGGCTATGAGCTCGCCCGTCGCGGGCGCTCAGACCGACGGCGAGAAGCCCACCGCAACCGAGATCGGGGTCACGGCGGACGAGATCCGGATCGCGGTCGTCGCCGACGTCGACAACCAGTTCGCACCGGGCGTCTTCCAGGGTTCGGTCGACGGCGTCAAGGGCTGGGCGAAGTTCGTCAACGCCAACGGGGGCCTGGCCGGCCGCAAGGTGGTCGTCGACTTCATCGATTCGAAGCTGTCGGCGGACGACGCTCGCAACGCGATGATCAAGGCGTGCGACGAGGACTTCGCCCTCGTCGGCACCACTGCGGCATTCCTCAACAACGTCGACGACGTGGTGGGTTGCGTCGACCAAGCCGGAGAAGCGACCGGCATCCCGGATCTCGCGGTCGTCGTGCCCGAGCTCGCGCAGCAGTGCTCGCCGGTGACCTACGCGCTCAATCCGCCGGCGATCATCTGTTCGACGATGGACGAGCACCCCCAGACCTATCAGGGCAACGTCGGCCGTGCCTTCTACTACCAGAAGGAGTTCGGCAAGGACCTCCACGGCGGATACCTCTTCTCGGGAGACCTCAAGTCGGCGGAGAACGCCAACCGCGGGACGATGACCCAGATGCAGGACGCGGGTTCCGGCATCGCGCAGGACTTCGAGGCTCTGGTGTCGGCCGTGTCACCGCAGAGCGCGTACACGCCGCTCGTGCGCCAGCTCCAGGACCACTCTTCCAACTACGCACAGAGCGGGAGCTCGTTCAATACGACCGTGCTGCTGCGCAAGGAGGCGAAGCTCGTCGGTCTCGACGACGCGGACTTCATCTGGGACTGCACGCTCCAGTGCTACGACCGAAATCTGATCGAGCAAGGCGGCGACGACGTCGAAGGACAGTATGTGTCGACCCTCTTCCTGCCATTCGAGGACGCACGCACCAACCAGACGCTGGCCGACTTCCTGAAGTACACGGGCCGGGACAATGCCGACGGGTACGCGATTCAGGCGTACGCCTTGGGCCTGCTCTTCAACCAGGCGGTCGAGCAGATCGTGGAGGCCGACGGAGCCAACGGCCTGACGCGCCAGGCACTGTTCGAGCAGCTCGACACCGTCAACGACTTCGACGCCGGTGGGATGATCGGCACGACCGACGTCGCGGACCACGCGACTACGCCGTGCTATGTGCTGACGCAGGTTCGAGACGGCAAGTTCGTCCGCGTGCATCCGAAGAAGAAGGGGACGTTCGACTGCAAACCTCGAAACGTCCTCGAGATCGAGCTCGACCTCATCAAGGGTTGACACCGTTTCATGGTCACAACGCGTCAAACCGCACTCGTGACCGGCGCGTCGCGCGGCATAGGCAAGGCAACCGCGGTCGCGCTCGCATGCGCGGGCTTCGACGTCGCGATCACGGCACGAACCGTCCACGAGGGCGAGGGGATCGACGACTCGGACGCCGAGCACCGCAGCGTTCCCGGCAGCCTCAAGACGACCGCCGCGCTCGTCGAGGAAGCCGGCACGAGGGCGCTGTCGATTCCCATGGACCTCATGGACCGCCCGTCGATCCACCTCGCGGCGGAGCGCGTCATCGACGAGTGGGGCGGGATCGACGTCCTCGTGAACAACGCGATCCACACCGGCCCCGGCAGCATGCTCGCATTCGACGAGACCACGGTGGAGATGGTCGAGACCAAGCTGTCGGCCAACGTCGTGGCGCAGGTAGTCCTGTTGAAGGCCGTGCTCCCGCAGATGGTCTCGCGCGGCTCGGGAAGGGTGGTCTGCGTGACCTCGGCAGCGGCGATCACCGATCCGCCCGCACCACCCGGTGAGGGCGGATGGGGTCTTGCCTACGCGATGTCCAAGGGCGCGTTCCACCGAATCGCGCCCAACCTCACCGTCGAGTATCCGACCTTGGCTTTCTTCAACCTCGAGCCGGGGTTCGTGCAGACCGAGCGTGTGATCGAGAACGCCACCGCCCTCGGACTCGAGGGTCGCTACCCCGGCGCTCCGCCATCGGTGCCCGCCTCGGTGATCGCCTGGCTCGCCTCGTCACCGGACGCGATCGAGCTGAATGGTCAGATGATCACCGCGCAGAGGTTCGCCAAGGACCGCGGTCTCCACGAGAAGTGGTGGTGAGCCGAGCCGACGCGGGCGACACAGCGTCGCCGTGCGGTAGCCGGTCGTGTGGAGCCGGCCACGATTCGCATTACAACCGGTTACCGTGACCGACGCTGAGCTCGCAATCGAACACTGCAAGACCTGAGTTCAGGCGCCGCGCGCCGACCTCCTGCGAAGCGATCCCTGCTCGATCCCTACCTGCCTTCGTCCGGGACCACCTGTGCCCTTCTCGCACCCCGGGCCCGAGCGCGTGCTTGCTCTCTGACACGCGCCGAGGTCGTCATTGCGCCAGGGACCCGGCCAAGCCGATCGATGGCCGGAGTCCCATCTGGCACGCCAGCACCTCCATTGATCGCGCACACGGCTTACGGGGTCGTCAGTCAGAACGCGCGCGCAGAGGTGCGACTCGCTGACCTGCGCCTTCGCGAGAGCACGAGTTCCGAAATGACCATGAAGAGAGTGGTTCCGGCGCGTTGATTGCCAACTGGATTGACAACTCGCGCCTCGGGGGTTGGGACGCCTCGCGAGAAGCTCTGACCTGCGGAAATGGCGCCCTCGGCAGGACTCGAACCTGCGCACACGGCTCCGGAGGCCGATGCTCTA
>JBBDWT010000177.1:0-2317 GCA_040902705.1 Acidimicrobiia bacterium
CAGCGGCGGGGGTGGCGCCGGCATGGGCGCCGCGACCGTGACCGAGCTGGCGAACGGCGTTGGCACGCTGAAGCGTTTCCTGTGCGCCTGAGCGTTCCAACGTGCGCGACCTTTCCGGCGTTGGTGCGTTCGTCGATGACGGACCGAGGGGCGGGCCGCCTGGCGGGGATCGGCCCGGCTGCTCCTATGCGGCGGTGGCTCGGTTCCGGTCGTTGCGCGTCTTCGCGCTCCCGGCGTGCGTCGACAGGTCGACGACGAACGCCAGCCCGACGATGAACCAGCCGAACCCGGTGACGCCGTCGCGCGGCGCGTAGCAGAGCGCGTACGCGACGGTCGTCCACGGGAGGAAGATGAACCCGATCAGCCCCCACCAGAAGTGGTCGAACGCGATGCTCATCCGGTCGGTGAACGCCCACAGGATGAACACCCCGAATCGAGGGGAGATGGCAGCCGCGATGATGAACAAGCATCCACACATGCGCGGCAGCATATGGCCATCCGCTCTACCGTGGGCGTCCTCAGGAGGGACTGCGCATGGATCGTGACGCCTGGGACGAGCGGTACCTCGCGACCGAGCTGGTCTGGTCGGCCGAGCCGAACCGGTTCGTCGAAGCCGAGACCGAGTCGATGGCGCCCGGTCGCGTGCTCGACCTCGCCGCCGGCGAGGGGCGCAATGCGATCTGGCTCGCCGAGAACGGCTGGACCGCGACCGCGGTCGACTTCTCACGCGTCGCGCTCCAGAAGGCGGCGCACCTCGCGGCCGCTCGAGGTGTCGCGCTCCAGGTCGTCGAGGCCGACGTCACGGGCTACGAGCCCGAGCCCGGCGCGTTCGATCTCGTGCTGGTGGTGTACCTCCAGACCCGTGCGCCCGATCGGGCGCGCTGGCTCGCGCACGCGGTCGCGGCGCTCGCGCCGGGCGCGACGTTGCTGCTCGTCGGGCACGACCGCTCCAACCTCGATGGCGGCTACGGCGGTCCGCAGGACGCGGACGTGCTCACGACGCCCGAGGAGCTCACGGACGCGCTGGCCGCGCTCGGCGGCGGTGGGCTCACGATCGAGCGCGCCGACCTCGTCGAGCGGAGCGTCGACACGCCCGACGGTCCGCGCATCGCGATCGACCACCTCGTCCGCGCCCGCCGCTCCCCCTGACCGCCCCTGACCGCCCCGGCGAGAACCGAGGTTGCGTCCCTCACCGTCGTAGGGCGGGTCGAGAGACGCAGGTCCGGGATTCTGCGGTTGCACGGGGTCCGCACCGGCCCGGATCGGTGTTCGGAGCCCCGAAACGGCGGAAACACGGCGTTCACGCCCCCGACGCCAACGGCCTACCGACCAGTCGGTAGGGTACAGGGCGTGGACGACGTCGCGCTGCGCACAGAGCTCGAGCCCTTGGCAGGGGAGCTGTTCGACCGCCATCTCGGGACCGCTCGTGAATGGTTCCCCCACCAGCTCGTGCCGTGGGATCGCGGCCGCGCCTTCGAGGCCGACGACGACTGGGATCCCGACGACGCGCACGTCGGCGAAGCGGCGCGCAGCGCGCTGTTTGTCAACCTCCTCACCGAGGACAACCTGCCGTACTACACGCGCACGCTCAGCGGCCTCTTCGGACGCGACGACGCGTGGGGCGCGTGGACGCGCCGGTGGACGGCCGAGGAGGGCCGCCACGCGATCGTCATCCGCGACTACCTCACGGTCACGCGCGCGATCGACCCGGTCGCGCTCGAGCGCGGCCGCATGAAGCAGGTCTCCAACGGCATCGTTCCCGAGCCCCTGTCGCTTCCCGACGCGCTCGTGTACGTCACCCTCCAGGAGCTGGCGACGCGCATCGCGCACCAGAACACGGGCAAGATCCTCGAGGACAAGGCCGGCCAGCGAATCATGAGCCGCGTCGCCGGCGACGAGAACCTGCACTACCGCTTCTACCGCGACGTCGCGACCCGAGCGCTCGAGCTCGAACCGACCCGCATGCTCGACGCGATGGACCGCCAGGTGCGCGACTTCGCGATGCCCGGCACCGGCATCCCCGACTTCCCACACCACGCGCGCGCGATCGCCAACGCGGGTGTGTACGACATGGCCGCGCACCACGACCAGATCCTCGTCCCCGTGCTGATGAAGCACTGGGGGGTCGAGCGTCTGCAAGGGCTCAAGGCCGCGGGCGAGCAGGCCCGCGAGCGCCTGCTCGCGCACGTGGATCGCGTCGGCCGCGTCGGCCGCCGCCTCCTCGAGCGCCGGGGCCTCACCCCCGCACTCTGAGCCGACCCGGGCGGCGGTGGGCGATCCGCCGTACGATCGTCGCCATGCTCGATCACCTCGGGAT
>JBBDWT010000178.1:0-139 GCA_040902705.1 Acidimicrobiia bacterium
GCATCGCCGCGCTCGACGCCGACCTCACGATCGTCGCCGCCCTCAACAAGATCGACCTCCCCGCAGCCGAGCCCGACCGCCGGGCCGCGGAGATCGAGCGGGTGCTCGGCATCCCGAACGCCGAGATCCTGCGGATCTC
>JBBDWT010000178.1:149-15951 GCA_040902705.1 Acidimicrobiia bacterium
CGAAGACGGGGGAGGGGGTGCCCGAGCTGCTCGACGCGATCGTCGATCGCATCCCCGCTCCGACCGGCGACCCGGACGCGCCGCTCCAGTCGCTCATCTTCGACTCGTACTACGACCAGTACCGCGGGGTCGTGAGCGCGGTCCGCGTCTTCGAAGGCACGCTCGTCAGCGGGTCGCGCCTGCGGTACCTGCAGGCGAGCGCGAACCACGACGCCGAGGAGATCGGCGTCCGGACCCCCGAGCCCGTCCCGGTCGCGGCACTCGGACCCGGCGAGGTCGGCTACCTCGTCGCCGGGATCAAGGACGTCGGCGAGGCGCGCGTCGGCGAGACCGTGACGTCGGCCACGATGCCGGGGACGGTGCTCCCCGGGTACCGCGACCCGAAGCCCATGGTCTTCTGCGGCCTCTACCCGGTCGACGGCGACGAGTACGTGGAGCTGCGTGAGGCGCTCGAGCGCCTCCGGCTGAACGACTCGTCGTTCACCTACGAACCCGAGACGTCGGGCGCGCTCGGCTTCGGCTTCCGCTGCGGCTTCCTCGGGCTGCTCCACATGGAGATCATCCGGGAGCGGCTCGAGCGCGAGTACGACCTCTCGCTCGTCGCGACCGCGCCGAACGTCGAGTACCACGTCCGCCTCGTCGGTGGCGCGGTCGAGGTCGTCGACAACCCATCGACGATGCCGCCGGCGAACACGGTCGAAGGTATCGAAGAGCCGTACGTGAACGTCACGGTGCTGACGCCGACCGAGTACGTCGGCGGCGTGATCGAGCTGGCGCAAGCGCGTCGCGGCGAGCAGTCGCACATGGAGTACCTCTCGGAAGACCGGGTCGAGCTCGTCTACGCGATGCCGCTCGGCGAGATCGTCATGGACTTCTTCGATCAGCTGAAGTCGCGCACGCGTGGGTACGCGAGCCTCGACTACGAGCCCGCGGGCTACCGGCCCGCGAACCTGGTGAAGGTCGACGTGCTCCTCAACTCCGTGCCCGTCGACGCGTTCTCCACGATCGTGCACCGTGACAAGTCGTACGACTACGGCAAGAGAATGACCGACAAGCTGCGTGAGCTCATCCCGCGGCAGCTGTTCGACGTCCCGATCCAGGCGGCGATCGGTGGACGTGTCATCGCCCGCGAGACGGTCAAGGCCAAGCGCAAGGATGTCATCGCGAAGTGCTATGGCGGCGACGTGTCGCGCAAGCGCAAGCTGCTCGAGCGCCAGAAGGAGGGAAAGAAGCGCATGAAGCAGATCGGCCGCGTCGAGGTACCGCAGGAGGCGTTCGTGGCCGCACTGCGACTGGACGACTGAGGATGAAGGGCAAGTACGAGGAGTGGTGCGCCGAGATCGTCGCGGGTGTCCGAGTTGTATTGCCCTAGGCCCGCGGCGCGGGACCGCGCGCCCGTGCGGGGTCCGTCGTACGGGCCGGCACACCCCAGAGCTCTCCCGCGCGTGCGTGCGCGGCGCGCGTCCATCCGCGGAGGCGACTGGTGCCCTCGTGTGCCGGGAGCGCGGAGATCCAGGGATCGACGTCGACCCATTCGGCGTCGAGCCCGCGCGTGCCCCACTGGGAGCGGAGCACCGCCCGCTGCCCGAGCTCGGGGATCCGCAGCGCGAGCCACGTCGTGCCGGCCGCGACACCGAACACGACCCCGTTCGCGCGGACCAGCGCGGGGAAGCCCGCCAGGTAGCGCAGCCGTACCGTCGACAGGCCGGTCGCCGAGGCCTCGAGCCGATCGCACAGGTCGGGGTGACATCGCAGCGAGTCGGGCGCGACCCGCCGTCGCGCCCAGACGCGCTTCACGGGCGGGTCGCTCTGCGCGGTCACCCACGCGAGGAACGCATCGTTGGGCGGGATGCGGATGCTCACCGCGTGGCCTGCCCCGGCACCACCTCGGGTTCCGGATCGCGCGGGAGCCCGAGGACGCGCTCGCCGATGATGTTGCGCTGCACCTCGCTCGTCCCACCGCCGATGGTGAGCGCGCGCGAGTAGAGGTATCCGTCGGCCCAGAGCGATGTCTCGGCGCCGTACGGGCCCTGGTCGCCGAGCATCGCGGCGGCGGCCGCGAGGCCGAGCGCCGTGGCGATGACGTGCTGCCCGTGCTCGTCCGCGAGCGCCTTGCGGACGGACGCCTCCGGGCCGGGCTCCAGGCCACGGACGCGCGCCGAGAGCGTGCGGAGTCGGATCAGGCGGAGCACCTCCGACTCGACGTACAGCGCGGCGAGCCGCTGACGTGCCACCGGATCGGCCTCCCCGCCGTTCGCGCGTACGAGATCGAGCACGTCGTGCGCGGTCGGGCCCTGACCCCAGAGCGCGCCTTCACCCGAGAGCGAGACGCGCTCGTTGCCGAGCGTGACCTTCGCGAGCCGCCATCCGTCGTGCGCGGCGCCGACGAGGTTGGCGGCCGGGACGCGCACACCATCGAGGAACACCTCGTTGAAGTCGGCGTTGCCGTCCATCTGACGGATCGGCCGTACGGTGATCCCCGGGGCGCGCATGTCGACCACGAAGTAGGAGATGGCGTGCTGGTTCGGCGTCGACTCCGTCGCGTCCGTCCGCGCGAGCAGGATCCCCCAGCGCGCGAGGTGCGCGAACGTCGTCCACACCTTCTGCCCGTCGACGATCCACTCGTCGCCGTCGAGCCGCGCGCGCGTCGACAGCGATGCCAGGTCGCTCCCGGCTCCGGGCTCGCTGAAAAGCTGGCACCAGATCTCGCTGCCGTCGAGGATCGTCGGGATCCACTGCGACTGCTGCTCGGTCGTGCCGGCGACGAGGAGCGTCGGCCCGGCCCAGCCGATCCCGATTGGGTTGAACGCCCGCGGCGCTCGTGCGGCGCGCAGCTCGGCGTCGATGGCGAGCTGCTCGATCGGCCCGGCTGCCCGCCCCCACGGCCGGGGCCAATGGGGCGCGGCGTACCCGGCTGCGGCCAATCGCGCCGTGAAGTCGGGGGGCCAGACCCCACCGGGCGCCTGCTCCTCGAGCCACCCCCGGACCTCGGTGCGGTACGGGTCCGCTTCGGGAGGCAGCTCGGTGCCGCGGGCGCTCGCCACGAGGGCAGGCTATTTCCCGTGAACCACCGCTGAGATCCCCGCACCCGACCGGCACCGAAGACCAGGTGAGTCCCGACGCCTCCCAGGAGCCAGCCCTGACCCTCGACGACATCCGTGAGACGAGCGACGCGCAGCTCGTCGTCGCCATCGGGCGCTTCCACCAAGAAGCGCTCGCCGAGGCGTATCGACGGCACGCGGGCGGCGCGTTCGGCCTCGCGCTCCGCATCACCAGGGACCGGGCGCTCGCCGAAGAGGTGGTGCAGGAGGTGTTCCTCAAGCTGTGGAACGACCCCGAGCGCTTCGACCCGGCGCGCGGGAGCCTCCGGTCGTTCCTCCTTGCGAACACGCACGGTCGCTCCGTCGATCTCGTACGGGCCGAGACGTCGAGGCGATCACGAGAGGAGCGCGACGCCCGGCGTACTCCGGAGCCGAGCTACGTCCTCGAGCGCGAGGTGTGGGAGCTCACGCTCGCTGCCCACGTGCGCGACGCGCTCGAGGATCTGAACGACGACGAGCGCGCGGCCATCGAGCTCGCCTACTTCGGCGGCCACACGTATCGCGAGGTCGCGTCGCTGCTCGGCTCGCCCGAAGGCACGGTGAAGAGCCGGATCCGAGCGGGGCTGGGCCGACTGCGCGAGACGCTCGTCGGCAGCGGCGCGATCGGTGGGGAACCATGGCTCGAGAGCTGACTCCCGACGAGCTGCGCGAGCTCCTTGCGGTGTACGCGCTCGACGCGGTCGATCCCGAGGAGCGCGCCCAGGTCGCGGCGTACCTCGAGCGGTCTCCCGACGCGCGGCGGGAGGTCGCGGAGCTCCAGGAGGCGGCCGCGCTCCTCGCGTCGGCCGCGCCGAACGAGGCGCCCGATGAGCTCTGGGGCCGCATCGAGCACGCGCTCGGCGCCGAGCCCCCGACCCTGGTCCTGCCGCTCGACCGCGAGCGTCGCGGCGCGTCCAGGGTCTCTCGCCGCGGGCGCCAGCGCTTCGCGGTCAAGGTCGCGGTCGGCATCGCGGCGGCGAGCGCCGTCGCCGCCGGGGTCACCGCGATCGTCGTGAGCGACGAGATGTCGCGCCAGGAGGAGCGGCTCGACGAGGTCGCCGCCCGCGTCGAGCGTCAGGACATGCGCCAGGCGGCGGAGGCCGCGGCGGCGGATCCGCACGCACGGACGGCCATGCTCGAGGGCTCGGGCGGCGGTGCCGGCGGGATGGTGGTGGCGATGCCCAGCGGGGAGGCCTTCGTGATGGCGCATGGCCTGCCCGAGCTCGCCGCCGGGCGCACCTACCAGCTGTGGGCCGTCTCCGGGGATCCGGCGAGCCCGACGCCGGTCTCGGCGGGTCTCCTCGGTCGTTCCCTGGCGGTCGCGGCCTTCCATGCACCCGACGGCGCGCGCGGGTTCCTGGTGACCGAGGAGGTGGCTCCCGGTGCCGTGCGCATGCACGGCAGCCCGGTCCTCGTCGGCTCGTTCGCCTAGGGCGCGGGCAGGCGCCGTGCGCGCGACCATCGCGGGGTGAGCTTCGGCGTGTACGTGCACATCCCGTTCTGCGCGCGGGCGTGCGACTACTGCGACTTCGCGAAATGGGTCGATCGCGCGCATCTGGTCGACGACTACGTGGCGGCGTGCCGGCGGGACCTCGACCGCCGGGCCGAGGCCGCTGCGCTCCCGCCGGCGACCTCGGTCTTCTTCGGTGGAGGAACGCCCTCGCTGCTTCCGGCTCGGGACATCGTCGGGATCCTCGACGCGATCCCGCGCGCACCGGGCGCCGAGGTGACCGTCGAGTGCAACCCCGACTCCGTCGACCACCAGAAGCTCGAGGAGTACCGCGCGGGTGGGGTGACACGCATCTCGTTGGGGGTGCAGTCGATGCGGCCGCACGTGCTCGCGGCGCTCGGTCGAACGCACGACCCCGACAACGTCACGCGCGCGGTCGGGTGGGTGCGCGCGCTGGGGTTCGAGACGTTCAACGTCGACGTGATCTACGGCACGCCCGGAGAGTCGATCGGCGACTGGCGCACGACGCTCGAGGGGATCCTCGCGCTCGATCCGCCGCACGTGAGCGCGTACGCGCTCACGGTCGAGCCGACGACGCCCTTGGGCCAGCGCGTCGCTGGGGGCGCGCCGGCACCGGTCGACGACGACCAGGCGCTGATGTACGAGGTCGCGGACGAGCTGCTCTCGGCGGCCGGACTCACCTGGTACGAGGTGTCCAACTGGTCGCGCCCGGGCCACGAGTGCCGGCACAACCTGCTCACCTGGGGTGGCGGCGACTACCTCGCCGTCGGCTGCGCCGCGCACGGCCATGACCACGGGCGCAGATGGTGGAACGTCCGGACCCCCGAGCGCTACGTCGAGCGGATCGACGCGGGTGCCGACCCCGAGGTCGGCCACGAGATCCTGGGTGCGCCGGCACGGGCCGAGGAGGCGCTCACGCTCGCCCTCAGGACCCGAGCGGGCGCAGTCCTGCCGCGCGCCGCGCTCGGGGAGGCCCGGCGGCTCGAGGCTGGCGGCCTCCTGGAGCTCGCGCCCCCGGACGGGCCGGACGGGTCGGACGTGCGCGCGGTCCTCACCCGCCGGGGTCGGCTCCTGGCGACCGACGTCACCGCCCGCCTGCTGGTGGCGGTCTCCATGGCCGAGGCCCGGGCCCCGATCGACCTGACCGGCGCCGCGGCTGGCACTCGGTACCATTGAGTGCCAAATGGTGCCTCAGGACCTTCCTCCCGATCTCGACGAGCGCAAAGCCGCGATCCTCAAGGCCGTCGTCGAGGAGTACGTCGAGACCGCCCAGCCCGTGGGGTCGCAGACGATCGCGAGCGCAGGCGGGCTCGGCGTTTCGAGCGCGACCGTCCGCAACGAGATGACGGTCCTCGAGCGCGAGGGGTACCTCGTCCAGCCCCACACCTCGGCGGGGCGTGTGCCGACCGATCGCGGCTACCGGTTCTTCGTCGACCACTTCACCGAGCGTGGTGACCTGCCGGCCTCCCAGCGACGCGCCGTCTCCGACTTCTTCGCATCCGCGCACGCGGCGCTCGAGGATCTGCTCCACGAGACGAGCAACCTCCTCTCGCAGGTGAGCCGGCATGCGGCCGTGGTGGTCGGGCCGCCGGGAGACACGGCACAGGTCCGGAGCGTGCAGATCGTGACGCTGCAACCGCATGTCCTCCTCGTCATCTGCGTCCTGTCGAACGGCGCGATCGAGAAGGAGGTCGTGCAGCTCGACGACGACGTCGACGACGCTCGCATCGGCGCGGTCACCGCGATGCTCGACCGTCAGCTCGTCGGGTCGACGTGGACGGCACTCCCCGAGCTCATCACGTCGGGCGATGCGGCGGTCGATGCCCTCGCGCGTGCAGCACGCGACACGCTGCACCACCGCGCGAGCGGCGATCCCGAGCCCCTCTTCGTCGGTGGAGCGAGCCGCCTCGCAGCCGAGCAGTCGGCGTTCCCGACCGCGGAGCGCGCTGCACACCTGCTCGAGATCCTCGAGCACCAGGTGGTCGTCGTGTCGCTCGTGCGCGAGCTCCTCGATCGTGGGCTCACGGTCAGCATCGGCACGGAGAACACGATCGACGAGCTGCGCGACTGCTCGATCGTCGTCGCGCCGTACTCGATCGAGGGCGAGACCGCCGGCATCGTCGGGGTGCTCGGTCCGACTCGCATGGACTACCGGCACGCGCTCGCGGCGGTCGCGGCGGTGTCGCAGCAGCTCGGACGGCACCTCTCGTGAGCTACTACGACGTGCTCGGGGTCGAGCGCGACGCGACCGATGCCGAGATCAAGCGGGCGTTCCGCGAGCTCGCCCGGCGATATCACCCCGACGGCAACCCGGGTGATCCGGACGCGGAGGAGCGCTTCAAGGAGCTGAGCGTCGCGTACGAGACCCTGTGCGACCCCGAGCGGCGCCGGCGCTACGACGCCTTCGGCGAAGGCGGTCAACGGGCGGGCGGTGGTGCCGGACCGGGCGATCCCTTCGGGTTCGGCGACCTGTTCGACGCCTTCTTCAGCGGCGACGCGTTCGGCACCCGCCGCGGTTCGTCCGGACCGAGTCGGGGTTCCGACGCCGAGCCGAGGTGGTCCTCGACCTCGGCGACGCCGCATTCGGGATCACCGCGGCGATCGACGTGCGGCTCCCCGTGGCCTGCTCACGCTGCGAGGGGTCCGGGTGCGAGCCCGGCACGCACCCGTCGCGCTGCGACTCGTGCGGCGGCAGCGGCGAGGTGCGCCAGGT
This sequence comes from Acidimicrobiia bacterium, assembly GCA_040902705.1. Taxonomy (GTDB): domain Bacteria; phylum Actinomycetota; class Acidimicrobiia; order IMCC26256; family PALSA-555; genus DATBSK01. Next base: position 7,414 of record JBBDWT010000178.1, read on the forward strand.
GCGCCGCTCGATCCTCGGCCAGGTCGTCACCGCGGCGCCGTGCGCCGGGTGCGACGGGACCGGCCGGCGGATCGTGACGCCGTGCCGCGACTGTCGCGGCGACGGTCGGGTCCTCTCGCACCAGACGATCGAGGTCGAGGTCCCTCCGGGCGTCGACGACGGGCAGCGGCTGCGGTTGACCGGTCGCGGCGCCGCCCCCCCCCGCGGCGGGCAGAGCGGCGACCTCTACGTGCGCGTGCGAGTGCGCGCGCACGCCGACTTCGAACGTCACGGCGACGACCTCGTGCACGTCCGCAGCGTCTCGGTGGCTCAGGCGGCGTTGGGGGCCACGGTCGTGGTCCCCACCCTCGAGGACGCTCACGATCTCACCGTGCCGTCGGGCACGCAGCCTGGCGAGGTCTTCCGCGTCAAGGGCGCCGGGGTCCCGTCGTTGCGTGGTCGTGGTCGCGGCGACCTCCTGGTGCGCATCGACGTCGAGGTTCCGACGCGGATGACCGAGGAGGAGGCAGCACTGCTGCTCCGACTCGCCGAGCTCCGCGGCGAGGAGGTCTCGCCGCCGGAGAAGGGCGTCCTCTCGAAGCTGCGCTCTGCGTTCCAGTAGCGCAGCACGGCAGGCGGCACGCACATGGACGACGTCGGCTTCGCCTCGGACGAGCCGGCCGTCGCGCACGTCCTCGTCGACGCGCTGACGACGGAGCTGCGCATCGCCGGCACCGACGGCCATCACCTCGCCCGAGCGCGGCGCCTGCGCGTCGGTGAGGACGTGACCGCGGCCGACGGATCGGGGACGTGGCGGGCATACGTCGTCGCGACGGTGGCCGGGAGCGAGGTGCACCTCGAAGCGACGCGACCGGCGCGCCGGGAGCCGGCCCTGGTTCCCGGGCTCACGGTGGCGTTCGCGCTCACCAAGGGCGCGAAGCCCGAGATCGTCGTCCGCCAGCTCACCGAGCTCGGCGTCGACGCGATGGCACCGGTGCTCGCGGCCCGCTCGGTCGCCCGTTCGGACGGGCCGCGCGAAGCCAAGCTCGTCGACCGGCTCGAGCGCGTCGCGCGAGAGGCCGCGATGCAGTGCCGACGGGCCCGGCTCCCGGAGGTGGTCCCACCGATCGCCCTGACCGAGCTCGTCGGGCGTCCGGGGCTCGTCCTCGCAGAACGCGGGGATCCGGGGACTCCGAGCGTCACCGATCCCGGCCCACCGGGATGGACGCTCCTCGTGGGGCCCGAAGGCGGCCTCGACCCGGCGGAGCTCGAGGCCCTGGGCGCGGTGCCCCGGCTGGCCGCCGGGGTCCACGTGCTGCGGGCGGAGACGGCCGCGGTGGCCGCCGCGGCCCTCCTCACGGCCCGCCGCCGGCCGTCCGCTCCACCACCCTGAGAGGTCGGGGAGCGCGTGACCGAACGTCCAGCGTGACATCAGGGGCGATCGGCCCGGAATCGACCACGGAGGGTGGGCAGCTGGGGCGAAAGTCCTGGTACCGTGAACGCGGGGAATCGGCGGGGAGTGCCAAGAGTGGTAGGTCACACCGTGTTGATCGGTGAGCGTCTGCGTGCCATCCGGCGCCAGCAGGGGCTCTCCCTCCACGACGTGGAGGCCCGATCCGGCAAGGAGTTCAAGGCGTCCGTGCTCGGCGCGTACGAGCGCGGGGAGCGTGCGCTGTCGGTCGGGCGCTTGTTGCGCCTCGCCGAGCTCTACGACGTCCCGGCGGATCAGTTGCTGCCGAAGGACGAGACCGCGGTCGAGATCGACCGCACGGCCCGGCGCGATGCCGACGGAGCCGACGGGTACACCATCGACCTCATGAGGCTCCATCAGATCGACGAGCCCGAAGCCCACGTGCTGTCGCGATACGCGGCGACCATCCAGCTCCAGCGCCAGGACTTCAACGGCCGGATGCTCACCATCCGCACCGACGACGTCCGGGTCCTGGCCGCCGTCCTCGGGCGCCGGCCCGAGGATCTCGCGTCCCGCCTCGACGAGCTCGGCCTGCGCGCCGTCACCTGACGTCGCGGCACTACGCTGCCGATGACGTGTCCGTACCGTCACCGACGCAGCTGAAGGTCCTCGTCCCGGGCAACCACCTGATGGTGGATCTGCTCGGCTCTCGCGACGAGCTGTTGAAGCTCGTCGAGGCCGCGTTCCCGGTCACGATCCACGTGCGCGGCAACGAGATCAACATCAGTGGTGCGGCCGACGACACCGAGCGCGTCGGCCGGCTCTTCGAGGAGCTGGTGCTCCTCGTCGAACGCGGTCACTCGATCGACACCGAAGCGCTCGGTCGAACCATCGAGATGATGAAAGCGGATCAGCGTCCTTCGGAGGTGCTCGGCACGGAGGTGCTGCGCGGGCGCAAGCCCGTGCGCCCGAAGACGTCGGGGCAGAAGCGCTACATCGACGCGGTCGCCGCGAACACCGTGACGTTCGCGATCGGGCCTGCGGGGACGGGAAAGAGCTACCTCGCCGTGGCGCTCGCGGTGCAGGCGCTGCAGTCGAAGAGCATCAACCGCATCATCCTCACGCGACCTGCGGTCGAGGCCGGCGAGCGGCTCGGGTTCCTCCCCGGTGACGTGCTCGCGAAGGTCGACCCGTACCTGCGTCCGCTCTACGACGCGCTGTACGACATGCTCGACGCCGAGGTGGTCGTCCGGCTCATGGATCGCGGCACCATCGAAGTCGCACCCCTCGCATTCATGCGCGGGCGCACGCTCAACGACTCGTTCATCATCCTCGACGAGGCGCAGAACACGACTCCTGAGCAGATGAAGATGTTCCTCACGCGCCTCGGCTTCGGCTCGAAGGTCGTCGTCACCGGCGACGTGACCCAGATCGACCTGCCCGAGGGGCGCGATCGATCGGGCCTGCTCGCAGTCCGTGACATCCTGCACGGCATCGACGGCCTCGCGTTCGTCGAGCTCGACCGCAGCGATGTGGTGCGCCACCGGATCGTGCAGGACATCGTGCACGCGTACGAGCGAGCCGGCGAGGCCTCCACCGATCGCCCGGCGCCCGGGTCCGCCGGCGCGCGGTGACCGGGTCGACGGGCGCCGACGTGGCCATCGCACCGGTGCAGGTGTTCGGTGCGGACGAGCAGGACGCCGTCCCGATCGACGTGCTGCGCTGGGTCCGCCTCGCGCAGCTCGTGCTCGACGCCGAGCGGGTGCCGCCCGACGCCGAGCTCTCGGTGCTGTTCGTCGCCGAGGACACGATCGCCGATCTCAACGAGCACTTCCTGGATGGGTCGGGACCCACCGACGTGCTCGCGTTCCCGCTCGACGACGAGCCGCTCCCCGGCGGCCGTCATCCCGATGAGGGCGGTCGCGGCCCGGGTACCCCCGCGGACGCCGACGAGCCGCCGATCGTGCTCGGTGACGTGCTCGTGTGCCCGGCGGTCGCGGCACGCCAGGCCCGCGACCTCGGCCGGACCCTCGACGAGGAGCTCGCGCTCCTCGTCGTGCACGGCGTGCTGCACCTCCTCGACTACGACCACGCCGAGCCCGACGAGACCGTGAGGATGCGCCGACGCGAGTCGGAGCTGCTCGCCCGGTTCCGCGAGCGCGAGCAGCGCGCCGACGAGGATGGGGGCGACGCGACGACGCGACCCCCTGAAGCAGGAGCGGACTGATGGAGACCGCCGATTGGCTGATCCTCGTCACCGTGATCGTGCTGTTCGCCTTCTCCGTCTACCTGGCGATCGCCGAGACCGCGTTCGTGAGGATGAACCGGATCCGCGCGCTCTCCCTCGCCGAGGAAGGCCGCAAAGGCGCGAGCCGGCTCGCCGCGATGCTCGAGCACCCCGAGCAGACGTTGAACTCGGTCCTGCTGCTCGTGCTCGTGTCGCAGCTGACGACGGCCAGCCTCCTCGGCATCCTGCTCGACCGTCAGGCCGGCCCGTACGGCGTCCTGTTCGGCCTCGTGCTCCAGATCGTCCTCTTCTTCGTGATCGGCGAGGTCGCCCCGAAGACGTACGCGGTGCAGCACACCGACCGTGCCGCGCTCGCGGTGACCCCGTTCCTCTACGCGATCAGCCGGTTCCCGCCGATGCGTGCGGTGGCCCGCGCGCTGATCGGTCTCGCCAACGTGATCCTGCCGGGGCGCGGCATCAAGGACGGCCCGTTCGTCACCGAGGACGACTTGCGCGCCATGGCCGACGTCGCGGCCGACGAGCAGGCGATCGAACGGGAGGAGAGCCGCCTCATCCACTCGATCTTCGAGTTCGGTGACACGCTCGTGCGCGAGGTCATGCTGCCGCGCCCCGACATGGTCGCGATCGAAGCCGACGCGACCGTCGAGCAGGGGATCGAGCGCTCGATCGAAGGTGGCTTCTCGCGCATCCCGGCGTTCGAGGACACCACGGACGACATCGTCGGGCTCGTCTACCTGAAGGACCTCGTCCGTCGGGCGCGCGCCGGCGGCGAGGACGAGACCGTGCGCGAGTCGCTGCGACCGGCGGTCTTCGTCCCCGAGCAGAAGCGCGTGGCCGAGCTGCTCCGGGAGATGCAGTCCGAGCAGTTCCACATGGCGATCGTCGTCGACGAGCACGGCGGGACGGCCGGTCTCGTCACGCTCGAGGACCTGCTCGAGGAGATCGTCGGGGAGATCACCGACGAGTACGACGTCGCCGAGCCCGGCGTCGAGCACATCGCCGGTGGCGGGCTGCGCGTCCCGGGCAAGTTGCCCATCGACGACCTCAGCGAAGAGCTGGACATGGAGCTCCCCGACACCGAGTGGGACACCGTCGGCGGGCTCGTCTTCAACCTGCTCGGTCACGTGCCCGAGCCCGGTGAGACCGTCGCGTTCGAGGGCCTCGAGCTCAAGACCGAACGGGTGCAGGGGCGCCGTATCGTGTCGGTGCTGATCCACCGACTGCGGCAACAGCCCACAGCACCCGACGACGCGACCGTTGCCTCCGACAAGCGCTGAGCCGGCGGCGGGCAGCCCGTTCCGCTCCGGGTTCGTCACCCTCGTCGGGCGTCCGAACGTCGGGAAGTCGTCGCTCGTCAACGCGATCGTCGGCTCGAAGGTCGCGATCACGTCGGCTCGACCGCAGACGACCCGCACGACCATCCGGGGCGTCCGTACCACGGCCGCGAGCCAGCTCGTCCTGCTCGACACGCCGGGTCTGCACAAGCCGCGCACCGCCCTGGGGGAGCGCACCAACGAACGCGCGCGCGCCAGCCTGTCCGAGGTCGACGCGATCTGCGTGCTGGTCGAGGCGTCCGCGCCGCTCGGCAAGGGCGACCGGTTCATCGCCGAGCTCGTTGCCGCCGTCGCCACGCCCCGGGTGCTGGTCGTGAACAAGATCGACATCGCGTCGCCCGAGGCGGTGGGCGAGCACCTCGCGATCGCCGACGAGCGCCTCGGGGTGTCGTTCGACGCCTACGTGCCCCTGTCGGCTCGCACCGGAGCCGGCGTCGACGCACTGGTCGCCGAGCTCGAGGCGGTCCTCCCGGAAGGTCCGCACTACTACCCCGAGGGTGTCGTCACCGACCAGCCCGAGACCTTCGTCGCAGCCGAGCTGCTGCGCGAACAGCTGTTGCGGGTCACCCACGACGAGGTGCCCCACTCGATCAGCGTGTCGTGCGAGCCCCTCGACGACGACTCCGAGGAGCACGACCGATCGTCCGACGATCGCGGCCCCGACGACGTGCTGCGCCTGCTCCTCACCGTACGGGTGGAGCGCGACTCGCAGAAGGGCATCGTCATCGGCCGCGGCGGCGCTGTCCTGAAGGAGGCCGGGACGGCCGCGCGCCTCGCTCTCGAATCGCTCCTGGGCTGTCGTGTCTACCTGGAGTGCCGGGTCAGGGTGGACCGTGACTGGCAGCGCAAGCCCCACACGCTCGACCGGCTCGGGTACTGAGTCCGGCCCGGGGGCGGCGCGAAATCATCTGTTCCACAAGTTGCTGTCACGAGAATGACGGGGGATAGAGTGCCGACGCGTCGGGGGCATCCACCGTTTTCGGGAAGCCGGGGGACATCCGGGGAGATGAGAGACCGAAGTAGCCGCCGGTCGTACGGTCGGGCATGGTGGATCGCGGCGCTCGCCGCGCTCGCGCTCGTCCTTGCCGCGTGCTCGACCGAATCGGGCCCTGAGAACCGTCAGAACTCGCTGCGCCCGAAGGGCCAGTACGCCAAGGACATCGACAACCTGTTCGCACCGATCCTCTGGATCGCGATCGCGGTCGGCGTGATCATCATCGTGGCCACGATCTTCGTGGCGGTGCGCTTCCGCCGGCGCAAGGACTCGGACGACAAGGTCAAGCAGATCCACGGCAACACGCCGCTCGAGATCGGGCTGACGCTCGTGCCGGCGATCATCCTCGCGGTCATCGCCGTCCCGACCGTGAGCCTGATCTTCGACCTCGCGGAGAAGCCGACGAACCCGCTCGAGGTCACGGTCGTCGGCAAGCAGTGGTGGTGGCAGTTCGACTACCAGAAGCAGGCCGGGATCGACACGAAGATCGTGACCGCGGACGAGCTGCACATCCCGACGGGTCGCGACGTGTTCCTCGATCTGCAGGCGTGCGACGCGTCCCTCGGGACCACCGGCAACCGGCCGAGCTGCAACGTCATCCACAGCTTCTGGGTGCCGGAGCTCGCGGGCAAGCGCGACGTCGTGCCCGGGCGCAACAACCAGATGAAGCTGCGCGCGGACGAGCCGGGCGTGTATCTCGGTCAGTGCGCGGAGTACTGCGGCCTCTCGCACGCGAACATGCGGTTCCGCGTCATCGCGCAGCCCCCCGACGAGTTCGCGAGCTGGGTCGCCGGGCAGCTCGAGGGGCCGACGGTGGCGCTCGCCGACGCGGGCGAGGCGAACAACCTCTTCACCAAGAAGTTCCAGTGCACCAACTGCCACACGACCGAAGACTCGAGCGTCAGCGTGTACGGCCCGAACCTCACGCACCTCGCGAGCCGGTCGACGTTCGCGAGCGGGTACTACGAGCTCACGCGCGCGAACCTCATCGATTGGATCCTCGATGCGCCGTCGATGATCCCGATGGAGTCGGAGGAGTGTCGGCTGCCACCACCGGCCACGTGCGTGGGCATGCCGTCGTTCACCAGGGACACGCCACCGGGCAACTATCCGGTGATGACGCGTGCCGAAGCCGAGACCCTCGCCGACTACCTCCTGGAGCTGAAGTGACACAGGAGCGGACACCGGAGCGGACAAGATGACGACAGTCGAAGACGCCGTCAGCGTCGCGTCCGAGCGGTCCATCGTCCTGCGTCGCCCGAAGGCGACGACAGGGTGGTGGAGCTGGTTCACCACGGTCGACCACAAGAAGATCGGCATCATGTACGGCGCGGCTGCGCTGATCTTCTTCGTCGTCGGTGGCATCGAGGCGCTGCTGATCCGGCTCCAGCTCTTCCAGGCGAACGGCACCGTGCTGACCGCCTCGCAGTACAACGAGCTGTTCACGATGCACGGCACCACGATGGTGTTCCTCGTGGGCATGCCGATGGCCGTGGCCTTCGGCAACTACTTCGTGCCGCTGATGATCGGCGCGCGCGACGTGGCGTTCCCGCGGCTCAATGCCTTCGGGTTCTGGGTCGTCGTTGCGGGCGCGATCTTCCTCTACTCGAGCTTCATCCCGGGCGTGAACGGCGTCCCGAACGGGGGATGGTTCGGCTACACGCCGCTGACGAGCTCGCCGATCAATGCCGGGTTCCTCCCGGGGCGCGGACCCGACTTCTGGACCGTCGGGATCATCATGCTCGGCATCGGGTCGACGACGTCGGCGATCAACTTCATCGTCACGATCCTGAACCTGCGCGCGCCGGGCATGACGTTGATGCGGATGCCGGTGTTCGTCTGGATGATGCTCGTCGTCGCCTTCCTCACCGTGTTCGCGATGCCGATCGTCACCGTGGCGCTGATCATGGTGTACACGGACCGCAACTTCGGTGCGACGTTCTTCCAACCGAACTTCGGTGGTGATCCGCTTCTCTATCAGCATCTGTTCTGGCTGTTCGGCCATCCCGAGGTGTACATCCTCATCCTCCCCGGCATGGGCATCGTCTCCGAGACGCTCCCCGTGTTCTCGCGCAAGCCTCTGTTCGGATACGCGGTCGTGGTCTTCTCGGGGATCGCGATCGGGTTCCTCGGGTGGGGCGTGTGGGCGCACCACATGTTCGCGACGGGTCTCGGGCCGGTGGCGATCTCCGCGTTCGGGCTGTCGACGATGCTGATCGCGATCCCGACCGGGGTGAAGATCTTCAACTGGTTGGGCACGGTGTGGAAGGGGTCGGTGCGGCTCACCACGTCGATGCTCTTCTCGCTGGGCTTCATCGCCATGTTCACCATCGGCGGGCTCTCGGGCGTGCTCCACTCGATCGTCCCGTCCGACACCCAGCAGACCGACACCTACTTCGTCGTCGCGCACTTCCACTACGTGCTCTTCGGCGGCCTGATGCTCGCCGTGTTCGGCGGCATGTACTACTGGCTCCCCAAGGTGTTCGGCCGCATGCTCAACGAGCGGCTCGGGAAGGTGAACTTCTGGACGATGCTCATCGGGTTCAACCTCACCTTCTTCCCGATGCACCTC
>JBBDWT010000179.1:0-2294 GCA_040902705.1 Acidimicrobiia bacterium
GGATCGGCGTCTCGCGCATCGTCTCGGCCGTCGTCGAGCAGCATCACGACGACGATGGGATCGCGTGGCCCGAGGCGCTCGCGCCGTACGACGTGCACCTCGTCGCACTCCCCGGCAAGGGCGAGGCCGCCGCCGACGTGCGCGCCACGGCCGAGCGTCTCTACGAGAAGCTCGGTGATGCCGGGGTCGCGGTGCTCTACGACGACCGCGACGCGTCGCCGGGCGTGAAGTTCGCCGACGCCGATCTGCTGGGCATGCCGGTGCGGCTCACGATCGGCGCGAAGGGCGTCGCGCGCGGGATCGTCGAGCGGCGGGTGCGCTCGACCGGTGAACAGGACGAGCTCCCTCTCGATACCGCGGCCGCGACGCTCGCCTGATCAGGTCAGGGCCTGCACCGCGCGCTCGGCACGGCGCCGTTGCTGCGGGAGTCCGGCACGCGTGGCAGGGTGCAGGCGTGGCCCTCCCGGTCCCGCCGCCCGTGTCACCGATGCTCGCCAAGCTCGCGCGCGAGCTCCCGACCGGCGACGACTGGTGCTACGAGCCGAAGTGGGACGGCTTCCGCTGTGTCGTGTTCCGCGACGACGACGACGTGGAGCTCGGCAGTCGCAACGAGAAGTCGTTGACGCGGTACTTCCCGGAGATCCTGCGGCCGCTGCGCGACGCGCTGTCGAACCAGGCCGTGGTCGACGGCGAGCTGGTGATCGCGACCGACCACGGGCTCGACTTCGACCTGCTCTCGAACCGGATCCACCCGGCCGACAGCCGCGTGCAGATGCTGGCCGCGGAGACGCCGGTGTCCTTCGTCGGGTTCGACCTCCTCGCCGAAGGCGCGAACGATCTCCGGCCCGAACCCTTCGCGACGCGCCGCGCGCGGCTCGAGGAGATGCTCGACGACGCGGCACCTCCCGTTCGGCTCACGCCCCTCACGACCGATCCCGACGTCGCGCGCGACTGGTTCGAGCGCTTCGAGGGCGCGGGCCTCGACGGCGTCGTCGCGAAGCTCGCGACCGAGCCGTACCTCGAGGGCAAGCGCACGATGCAGAAGGTCAAGCACCTGCGCACCGCCGACTGCGTCGTCGCGGGGTACCGAGGGCACAAGGACGGCGCGGGCGTCGGTTCGCTGCTCCTCGGCCTCTTCGACGACGACGGTGTGCTGCACCATGTCGGTGTCGCGAGCAGCTTCGCGGCGCCGATGCGCGCCGAGCTCGCGCGCGAGCTGAAGCCGCTCGAGCAGGATGCGATGCGGGAACACCCGTGGCGGGAGTGGGGGAGCGAGGACGCGCAGTCGCGCATGCCCGGCGGTCCGAACCGATGGAACGCCAAGAAGGACATGACGTGGGTCCCGCTGCGCATCGAGCGTGTCGCAGAGGTGGCGTACGAGCACCTCCAGGGCGACCGTTTCCGCCACACGGCCCGATTCCAGCGGTGGCGCCCCGACCGCGAGCCGCCGTCGTGCACCTACGAGCAGCTCGAGTCGCCCGTCCCCATGGAGCTCCACGACGTGTTCGGCGTCTGAGCGAGGAGCCGGTCGTGGGCATCCGCCACTCGGTGCGGATGGCGCCGTGGACCGAGCGGGGACCGCCGTCGTGGGCCGCGAGCTCGCCGAACGCCCCGCCTGCGCCCCGTCGAGCGTGACCAGCCGGGGAAATCGAAGGGTCCATCTGGTACATTTGCACCCGTTCGATCGTTGGTGCGCGGCCCCCGGCCGCCGGCGACGTGGGCCTTGGGGCCCACGTCTTTTTTTGCGGCAAGGAAGGTGCCCCAACGAGGGTGCGCCAGGCGCAAGAGAGAGGAGGTGTGAGATGACCGAGATGGACCCTGCCCTCGTGGCGGTGATCGAGCCGGTCATCGGGCACCTCGGCCTGCGCCTGTACGACGTCGAGCTCGCCGGGGCCACCGGGCGGGCTCGCACGCTCCGGGTCCTCGTCGATCGGGTCGACGGCAGCGGTGTCGACCTCGACGCGATCACGGACGCGACCCGGGAGCTCTCCGCCGCGCTCGACGCCGATCCGGCCGCGGCCAGGGTGTTGAGCGCCGCCTACACGCTCGAGGTCAGCAGCCCCGGCCTCGAGCGCCCGCTGCGCCGCCCCGACCACTGGAGTGGCCTCGAGGGCGAGCTCGTGTCGCTCAAGACCCGCGTCGACGGTGCGACCGTGCGCCTGCGCGGCACCGTCACGGTGGCGGACGACACCGGCATCGAGCTCGAGGTCGACGGCGCCCCGCAGCGCGTCGCGTTCGACGACATGACGCAGGCGCGCACGGTGTTCGAGTGGGGCCAGGCCGAGAAGGTGAAG
>JBBDWT010000180.1:0-15632 GCA_040902705.1 Acidimicrobiia bacterium
GCCGATCCACGACAACTGGTGGCAGACCGAGACCGGCGGCATCATGATCGCCAACTACCGCGCCGTCGATGTCAGGCCGGGATCGATGGGGCGGCCCCTCCCCGGCATCGAGGCCGGGATCCTCCGGCGCGACGACGACGGGGCGATCGTCGTGCGCGACGGCTGTGCCGAGGTGCTCGAGGAACCCGACGCAGAGGGGGAGCTGGGCTTGCGTCCGGGATGGCCGTCGATGTTCCGCGGCTACCTGCACGAGGATGCTCGCTACGCCGCGTGCTTCGCTGGTGGGTGGTACCGCAGTGGGGACCTGGCGCGCCGCGACTCGGACGGCTACTTCTGGTTCGTCGGCCGCGCCGATGACGTCATCAAGTCGGCCGGGCACCTGGTCGGGCCGTTCGAGGTGGAGAGCGCCCTCATGGAGCACCCGTCGGTGGCCGAAGCCGGGGTCATCGGGATCCCCGACCCGATCGCCGGGGAGGTCGTGAAGGCGTTCGTGGTCGTCGCGCCGGGCGTCTCGTCCAGCGACGAGCTGCGCCGCGAGCTCATCGGCTTCGGGCGCGCCCACCTGGGCGCAGCTGTCGCGCCGCGCGAGATCGACTTCCGCGACGATCTGCCCAAGACGCGGAGCGGCAAGATCATGCGCCGCCTCCTGCGCGCGCGTGAGCTCGGCCTGCCCGAAGGCGACCTCTCGACCCTCGAGAGCGGCGCGTGAGCGCGATCACCGCCGATCACGCCCGCGAGCTCCTGCTGGGGATGCTGCGCATCCGCCGCTTCGAGGAGCGCTGCGTCGAGCTGTACAGCGCGGCGCGCATCCGGGGGTTCCTGCATCTCTACATCGGCGAGGAAGCCGTCGCGACCGGTGTCATGCAAGTCCTCGAGCCCGACGACGCGGTTGTCGCGACGTATCGAGAGCACGGCCACGCACTCGCGCGTGGCCTCGCGCCCGAGGTGCTGATGGCCGAGATGTTCGGCAAGGTCGAGGGGTGCAGTCGCGGTCGTGGTGGCTCCATGCACCTCTTCGACGCCGGGCGCCGGTTCTTCGGCGGCAACGCGATCGTCGGTGGAGGCCTGCCCGTCGCGGTCGGTCTCGCCCTGGCCGACAAGCTCTCGGGCCGGCCTCGGGTGACGGCATGCTTCTTCGGCGAGGGTGCCGTCGCAGAGGGTGAGTTCCACGAGTCGATGAACCTCGCCGCCCTGTGGGATCTCCCCGTGCTGTTCTGCTGCGAGAACAACCTCTATGCGATGGGCACTGCGCTCGAACGGTCCGAGTCGGAGACGGATCTCACCCTCAAGGCGGCGGCGTACGAGATGCCGGCGTGGCCGGTCGACGGGATGGACGTCGTCGCCGTCGAGGAGGCCGCGCGCGACGCGGTCGAGACCGTGCGCCACGGCGGTCCGCTCTTCCTCGAGCTCCGGACGTACCGCTTCCGTGCGCATTCGATGTACGACCCGGAGCTCTACCGCGACAAGGCCGAGGTCGAGCGCTGGAAGGAGCGCGACCCGATCGAGGTGTTCTCGTCCCGGATGATCGCAGAGGATCGACTGGACGCCGGTGTCGTCGAGGAGCTCGACATCCAGGTCGCACGCGAGCTCGATGCCGCAGTCGAGTTCGCCGAGGCGGGTGCGCTCGAACCGGTCGCGGACCTCGAACGGTTCGTGTACAGCGAAGCCCCCGGTCCGCGATGACGACACCCGCGATGACGACACCGGCGACGACCAGCTACCGGGAATGCTGCCGAGAGGGTCTCCGGGACGCACTGACCACGGACCCCCGCGCCTTCCTCATGGGCGAGGACGTCGGGCGGTACGGAGGCTGCTTCGCCGTGAGCAAGGGACTCCTCGAGGAGTTCGGTCCCGACCGCGTCCGTGACACACCGCTTTCCGAGTCGGCGTTCGTCGGTGCGGGCATCGGTGCTGCGCTCGGCGGCATGCGTCCGATCGTCGAGATCATGACGGTCAACTTCAGCCTGCTCGCGCTCGACCAGATCATGAACAACGCCGCGACCCTGTTGCACATGTCGGGTGGCCAGTGCGCGGTGCCGCTCGTCATTCGCATCCCGACGGGTGCCGGTCGCCAGCTCGGCGCGCAGCATTCGCACAGCCTCGAGGGCTGGTACGCGCACATCCCGGGCATCAAGGTCCTCGTGCCCGCGACGCTGGAAGACGCACGCGGCATGCTCGCGCCGGCGCTCGCGGATCCAGACCCGGTGCTGCTCTTCGAGCACATCGCGCTGTACCCGATGACCGGGCCGCTGTCCGATCCGCCCCCGGCAGTGGACATCGAGCGCGCCGTGGTTCGGCGGCCCGGACGCGACGTCACCATCCTGACGTACGGCGGGATGCTTCCGCGGACGCTCGACGCGGCGGACGTCCTGGCCGGCGACGGTGTCGACGCCGAGGTCGTCGACCTGCGGGTCCTGCGCCCGCTCGACGTGGAGACGATCGTTGCCTCGGTCGCGCGCACGCACCGGGCCGTCGTGGTCGACGAGGGATGGCGAAGCGGTGGGATCTCGGCGGAGCTGACGAGCCGCATCGTCGAGGAGGACTTCTGGGAGCTCGACGCGCCTGTCGCGCGCGTCTGCACCGCGGAGGTACCGATTCCCTATGCCCAGCATCTCGAGGCCGCGGCGCTGCCGAGCGTCGAGCGCATCGTCGCGGCCGTCCAGGGGACCATCGCCCATGGGTGAGTTCCGGATGCCGTCGCTCGGCGCCGACATGGACACAGGAACGATCACGCGATGGCTCGTGCATCCGGGCGACACCGTGCACCGAGGCGACATCGTTGCGGTGGTCGACACCGACAAGGCCGACGTCGACGTCGAGATCTTCGAAGACGGCATCGTCGAGGCGATCCTCGTCCCGGAAGGGACCGAGGTCGCGGTCGGCACGCCGCTCGCGCGCGTCACCGCATCGGCTCCCGCGTCGGCTCCCGCGCCGGGCACGCCGAGTCCGACCGCGGTCGCGCCGCGCGAAGCGGGAGGCGTCGCGCCGAGCGACGCCGGACTCGCCGAGCCGCCGATGCGATGGCACGAGCCGTCCGCGGCCGCGGCGCCGTCGCCCCTGGTGCGCCGACGCGCCGAGGAGCTCGGCATCGACCTGCAGACCGTCACCGGGTCCGGGACGGGGAACAGCATCACCCGCGCGGACGTCGAGCGCGCCGCGGACGACCGTGCGAAGGGCGGCAGCCCCCGTGCGGAGGGCGGCGGCCCCCGTGCCAGCCCGAGAGCCCGCCGCTTGGCGAGGGAGCAGGGCATCGACCTGTCCGACGTGACCGCGACCGGCCCCGGCGGAGCGGTCGTCGGAGCCGATGTGGAGGCGAGCGGGACCGACGCGGCCGTGACGCCGCCGCTGGCCCGGAGCGAACCGAGCGGACCGAGCCGACGGTCGGACTCCCGTGCCGCCGACAAGGCCGTCGGCATGCGCGCGGCGATCGCCCGTGCCATGGCGCGCTCCAAGCGCGAGATCCCGCACTACTACCTCGCGACCGACATCGACCTCTCGCGGGCCCAGGAGCATCTGCGGCAGCGGAACGAGACCCGCCCGGTGGCCGAGCGCGTCCTGCCGGCAACGTTGCTGCTGAAGGCCACTGCCCTCGCGGTGCGCTCGGCGCCCGAGCTCAACGGGTTCTGGGTCGACGGCGAGCTTCACCCGAGCTCGGCCGTGCACCTCGGAGTCGCGATCTCGTTGCGGGGGGGCGGCGGGGGCCCCCCCGCGATCCACGACGCCGACGGCTTGAGCATCGACGAGCTCATGGCCGCGCTGCGGGACCTGGTTCGTCGCGCGCGCCTGGGGTCGCTCCGAGCGTCGGAGATGTCCGACCCTACGATCACGGTGACGAGTCTCGGGGAGCAGGGAGTGTCGACAGTCTACGGAGTGATCTACCCCCCGCAGGTCGCGCTCGTCGGGTTCGGGGCGGTGTCCGAGCGGCCCTGGGCAGTCGACGGGATGGTCGGTGCGCACACCGTCGTCACCGCGACGCTCGCGGCTGACCACCGGGCCTCCGACGGTGTGCGCGGGGCGCGTCTCCTCGAGGTCATCGATCGTCTGCTGCAGGAACCGGAGGAGCTGTGAACGTCGACGAGCTCGAGGTGGTCGTACGGCGGACCCTTGCCGAGATCGCCCCCGACGTCGATCCAGCGGGCGTGGATGCGAGCGCGGACTTCCACGACGAGCTCGGTCTCGACTCGATGGATCTGTTGAACCTGGCGATCGGCTTGCACGAGGCGACAGGGATCGACATCCCCGAGGTGGACGCGGCTCGGATCGAGTGCATCGCCGACTGCGTGTCGTACCTCCATGCTCACGGAGCCGGGTGACCCGAGGTGGCGCTGATCGAGCTGCGCGACGTCGCTCGCCGCTATCAGGTCGGGGGCGGCGAGGTGACCGCGCTCGCGGACGTGAGCCTCGAGGTCGACGGCGGTGAGTTCGTCGTCGTCCTCGGTCCGTCGGGAAGCGGCAAGACCACGCTGCTGAACCTCGTCGGCGCGCTCGACGTTCCGACGAGCGGCGAGATCACGATCGCCGGTCGGCGGCTGACGGGGGCGAGCCGCTCCGAGCTGTTCGCCTTCCGCCGCGAGACCGTGAGCTTCGTGTTCCAGAGCTTCAACCTCTTCCCGACCCTGACCGCACTCGAGAACGTGCAGTTCGGCGTCGACGTCGCCGGCAGCAGTCGCGACGCGACCGAGGTGCTGACCGATGTCGGCCTCGGCGACCGGCTCCAACACTTCCCGGGTCAGCTCTCCGGCGGTGAGCAGCAACGGGTGGCGATCGCACGCGCGCTCGCGACGGGCAACCCGATCCTCCTCGCAGACGAGCCGACCGGGGAGCTCGACTTCCGCACCGGGGTGCAGATCCTCGAGCTGCTGCACGCTCAGGCGCACACGGGCGTGACCGTGATCATCGTCACGCACAACCGGGAGATCTCGAGGGTCGCGGATCGGGTCGTCGAGCTCAGCAGTGGCCGCGTCGTCAGCGACGCGCCGCCCGAAGGCGGCGCGCGACCCATCGCCGCGCTGCGCTGGTGACACGCGCCCGTCGTCGTGATCGCAGCCTGTGGCTGCGGTGGTCGTGGCGCGACCTGCGCGCCCGCTGGGTGCAGGTCGCGGCCATCGCGTTCATCATCGCGCTCGGGTCGGGCCTCTACTCCGGTCTGAGCAGCACCGGGGCGTGGCGGCAGGTGTCCTACGACGCGAGCTTCGCCGAGCTGCACATGTACGACCTGCGCGTCGTCCTCAGCCAGGGCAGCTACGTGGGAGCGAACGAGCTGGTCGACACCGCGAGGTCGATCCCTGCGTCCGGCTCGCTCCGCGCGATCGAGCCGCGGCTCATCGCGCCGACCCAGGTCGACGCGTCCTTCGATCACCGCACGATCCTCGTCCCCGGGCGTCTGGTCGGGGTCGACGTCGCGAGCGGCGGCCCGCGCGTGAACGCGATCTCGGCGTCGCGCGGTCGGACCCTCCGCGCGGACGACGCGGGCAGCCGTCGCGCGGTCATCGACTACCACTTCGCCAAGCGCCACGGGCTCCCGGTGCCCGGGCAGGTCCGCGTGAGCGGCGACACGACCCTCACGACGGTGGGCCAGGGCCTCTCGCCCGAGTACTACCTGGTCACCGGGGATCGGGGGAACCTGTTCGCCGAGAGCAGCTTCGCCGCGCTGTTCCTGCCGATCGAAGACGTGCAGGACATCACCGGGCTCCCCGGGCAGGCGAACGACCTCGTGCTCACCGTGCGCCCGGGGACCGACCTCACGAAGGTCCGCGCGCAGATGCGCGCCGGGATCGCCGGTGCGTTCCCCGACGTGGGCGTCGAGATCCAGGGTCGGCGGGGAGACGATGCCTACCGGATCCTGTACGACGACATCGAGGGCGATCAGCGCTTCTACGACATCTTCGCGTTCCTCATCCTCATCGGCGCTGCGTTCGCGGCGTTCAACCTGACCGGGCGGATCGTCGAGTCGCAACGGCGCGAGATCGGCGTCGGCATGGCGCTCGGCGTGCCCCCCGCTCGTCTCGCCGTCCGGCCCCTGCTGGTCGGCGTGCAGATCGCCGCGCTCGGGGCGCTCTTCGGCATCGGTGTCGGCCTCGCGGTCGGCGCCCTCATGGGCGGGTACCTCCAGGACTACTTCCCACTGCCGGTCTGGAGGTTCCCGTTCGACCTCGGCGTCTTCGCCCGCGGTGCCGCGCTCGGCCTCGTGCTGCCGATCATCGCCACGGCGATCCCGGTGTGGCGCGCGGTGCGCGTGGCGCCGGTCGACGCGATCCGTACCGGCTACCTGAGCTCACGGCGGAGGGTGCCGTGGCTGGCGCGGATCCCGCTCCCCGGACGCACCACGGCGCAGCTCCCCTTCCGCAACGTGCTGCGCGCGCCGCGGCGCACGCTCATGACGGTGCTGGGTGTCGCAGCCGCGATCACGGTGCTCATCGGGGTGATCGGCGTCGTCGACTCGTTCAGGAGGACGATCGACCTGGCCGGCGAGGAGATCGTCAAGACCGCGCCGCGACGGACGAGCGTCGACCTCCAGACGTTCCTTCCCGAGGCCGACCCGGCCGTGAAGGCGATCGCGGCGTCTCCGCTCGTCGTCGACGCCCAGAGCCAGCTCGCGCTCGGCGGCACCGTGAGCCACGGGAACCGCTCGGTCGACGTGTTCCTCCGATTGCTGTCGCTGCACGGGGGGATGTGGTCGCCGACCATCGAGGGCGAGACCGATTCGCACGGGATGCCCGGCATCGTGCTGACCGACAAGGCCGCTGACGATCTGCGCGTCGGACCCGGCGACACCGTGACCCTTCGCCACCCGCTGCGCACCGGTCTCGCCTCGTACGGATTCGTGCGCTCGAAGGTGCGCGTGTTGGGCACGAACCCGATCCCGACTCGGTTCATCGCGTACATGGACAGCACCGCGGCGCGCGTCATGGGGCTCGAGGGCATCACCAACGTCGTCGTCGTCGACCCGCAGCCCGAGGTCTCGATCGCTCGGTTGAAGCGGAGCCTCTTCGGTCAACCCGGCGTCGCCTCCGTGCAGCCGGTACGCGACTCCACGGAAACCATCCGGAAGGAGATCGACCGCGCCTTGGGGCTGCTGACGATCGTGGAGGGCGCGGTGCTCCTCCTCGCGCTGCTCATCGCGTTCAACTCGGCGAGCATCAACGCCGACGAGCGGGCGCGCGACTACGCCACGATGTTCGCGTACGGGCTCCCTGTGCGAACTGTGCTGCGCATGGCGATCGTCGAGAACGCGGTGATCGGTGTCCTGGCGACGACGACCGGCGTGCTCGTGGGCTGGGCGCTGCTGGGCTGGCTCGTCACCAGCCTCATCCCGCAGACGTTCCCCGACCTCGGCATCGTGACCTACGTCTCGACGCGCACTCTGATCGTGGCACTCGGGCTCGGCGTGCTGGCCGTCGCACTCGCACCCGTGCTGACCCTGCGCAAGCTGCGTCGCATGGACATCCCCTCGACGCTGCGCGTTCTCGAGTGACGATCCGTGACCTTCGACCCTGTCGACGACGCAACGGACGGTGCTTCGCTGGTCGCACGCCATGAGCGACCCCGCCATGAGCGACGAGGAGCACGACGAGGAGCACTGAGATGCGAGCAGCTGTCGGTGATCGGCTGGTCATCAAGGGCCACCACGTGGGGGAGCCCGACCGTGACGCGGAGGTTCTCGAGGTGCACGGTGCCGACGGCGGCCCGCCGTGGGTCGTGCGGTGGAGCGACGATGGGCACCAAGGGCTCTTCTTCCCGGGCCCGGATGCCGAGATCGAGCACTTCGCGCGCGGCGATCGCGACGCCGCGGGATGACGACGCGCCGGATCGTCGTCGGACTCGACGGGTCGGACGGCTCGATCGCGGCGCGCGACTGGTGCCTCGAGCACGCAGCTCCACTCGATGCCGAGGTCATCGGCGTCGCCGCGATCGACCTGGTGCCGATCGTCCCTCCGCCCGCCACGAACATCGGCCTCGGGACCTTCGACGAGGAAGCCCTCGAGCGCGCCCACGCCGAGCAGCTCGACGAGCTCGTCGCGCCGCTCCGTGACGCAGGTATCCCCTGTCGGACGATGGTCCGACTCGGCAACCCCGCCGGCGCGCTGGACGACATCGCGTCCGAAGAGGACTGCGAGCTGATCGTCGTCGGACGCCGCGGCCACGGCGGCATCGCCGAGCTGCTGCTCGGCAGCGTGCCCCACACCCTCGCGCACCATGCGAGACGGCCCGTGGTGATCGTCCCGGCGCCGGCCGGATCGTGATGACCCGCGCGTTCGGGACGCGCATCGCCGATGAGGAACAGGAGACACGATGAGGAACCGTCTTGCCAGGAGCGTGATGGCCGGAGCTTCGATCGTCGGCGGTGTCGTGACGGCGACGCGGGACACGGGTCTCGGCCGCGCCGCGCGCCGCCTCGTGGCCGAGGTCGATCGGCGAACCCGTTCCGTGCAGAGCGCATGGCCGGGCATCCGCTACCGCGCCACGGGGCAGCACCCCGCCACCGACGTGAGCGATGACGTCCTCGCGGATCGGGTGCGCTCGGTGCTCGGTCGGGTCGAGCGCCGGCTCGACCTCCCGAAGGCGCGGGTGAGCGTCGACGACGGCGTCGTGACGCTGCACGGCGCGGTGGGCTCGGACGTGGATGCCCACGAGCTCGAGTACACGGCTCACCGGGTCCCGGGCGTCCGCGGCGTCGCGTCGTATCTCCACGTCGGGCTCGGCGCGTCGGACACGCGCCCGTCGGAGGGCCGCACCCATCAGCCCCCGTCTCCGGCGTACGAGGCCCTCGTCGACGCGTCCTGTCGCGCCGGTGCCCCCGCGAGCCGAGCCGAGCGGTGTGTGCGGAGCGTGCTCGGGCCGTTCATGGAACGCGTGCCGGCCGACGAACGCGAGCACGTCCTCGCCCACCTGCCGCGCGACGCCCGCGCGCTCGCCCAGGTGCCACGGCGTCATGGCGAGTCCCGACTTCGGACCGTCGACGACCTCGATGCCGAGATCCAGCGCCTGGCGGGCGTCGATCTGCTCGTCGCGGATGCGCTGCGGTTCACGGTGCTCGGGGCACTCCGCGCGCTGGTCCCCGAGGAGGTCGCCGACGTCGCGGCCGTGCTGCCGAAGGGGCTGCGCGCCGCGTGGTCTCCCGAGGGATCGGCCGGGCCGGCGACCTGACCGCCACGACATCGGGACCTTCGACCCTGTCGCGCAACGAGAACGCGTTCTAGAAATCCTCCTGGGTGCCGTGCCGTCCGCGGCCGAGAGTGGGAGAGGCAATGGAGTTCGGACTGTTCATGCAGGGCTACCTCCCGGGTCCCAGCGCGCACGACTCGGAGAGCGAGCACGTCGAGCTCATGCAGGAGATGGAGCTCGCCAAGGCGGCCGACCGTGCGGGGTGGAAGTACGTCTGGCTGACCGAGCACCACGGGCTCACGGAGTACTCGCACCTCGCCGCGAACGAGGTGCACGCCGGGTACCTCGCCGCATGCACGGAACGGATCCACATCGGCTCGGGCATCTTCAACCTGTCGCCTCGCGCCAACCATCCGGTCAAGTGCGCGGAGAAGGTGGCGACGCTCGATCACCTCACGAACCGCCGATTCGAGTTCGGCACGGGGCGGGGCGCCGGCAGCCACGAAGTCGCGACCTTCGACATCGACGACAAGGACTCGACGCGAGCGGAGTACGACGAGGTGATCAGGGAGCTCGACCGGATGTGGGAGCAGAAGGACTACACGTTCTCGGGCGAGCACTTCTCGATGCGGGTCCCACACAACGTGCTGCCGAAGCCCTACGGCCCGGGTCACCCCCCGTTCTGGCTCGCCGTGGGGAGCCCGGCCACCTGGAAGAAGGCGGGGTTGCTCGGTCAAGGGGCGTTGGGCTTCACGTTCTCGTCGATCCACGACCTCGAGCCGCGGATCGCCGACTACAAGGAGGGCATCAGCGAGTGCACCGACCCGGTCGGGCAGTTCGTGAACGACAACGCGATGGTCACGACCGGGATCTACTGCTCGTCCGATCGCGACGAGGCCCGTGCGCAGGCGACGCGCTTCGGCGCGAACTACCTGATCACGATGGTCGCGCTCTACCACGACACGATGCCTCGCCCCGGGATCGAGCCGTGGCCGGCGCCGCCGCCGCAACCGGGCGCGGACGACCTCGACGCGCTCATCGAAGCCGGCTTCCTGCTCTGCGGGACGCCCGACGACGTGTGCGAACAGCTCCAGACCTACGTCGACACCGGTGTCGACCAGATCTGCTTCGGCGTGCCGAACGGCCTCTCGTACGAGGAGTCGCTCGAGATGATCGAGCTCGTCGGCGCGAAGGTGATCCCCGAGTTCGACGGTGATCCGGTGCACTCGACCGACCGCTTCCGCGCGACGGCGCAGCCGAAGTACCCGATCTTCGGTGCCGAGCCTCCGGCGATCGAGACGATCTGGACCCGGACATGATCGCGGTGGCCGACGCCGCCGACGTCGACGTGCTCGATCCCGCGATCTACCGGACGGATCCGCATCCGACGTACCGCTGGCTGCGTGAGCACGCACCGGTCGCGTGGGACGAGCGGAACCAGCTCTGGATCGTGTCTCGCCATGGTGATCTCATCCATGTGTCGACGCACCCCGAGCTCTTCTGCTCGGGACAGGGGATCCGGCCCGCGATGTCCTACGACCTGTCACTCATCGGGCTCGACGAGCCGCGCCACACGCAGCAGCGACGGCTCATCAACCGTGGGTTCACGCCCCGCATGGTCAGCGGGCTCGAGCCGCGGATCCGGCGCGTGGCGAACGAGGTGATCGACGCCGTCGCCGCGCGTGGCGAGTGCGACTTCGTTGCCGACATCGCCGTCCACGTCCCCCTGGTGGTGATCGCCGAGCTCATGGGCCTCCCGGTCGACGACCGCGAGCGGTTCTGGCGCTGGTCCAACGCGATGATGGCCGGCGAAGGGGTCGTCGATCCGGCCGATCCCCGGGCCGCCGCCGCCGCCGATGCCTTCTTCGAGTACGTGACGTACGCGAGCGACATCGTCGACGAGCGCCGAGCGGAGCTGCGCGCTGCCCGGGCTCGCGGCGAGCAGGCTCCCGTCGGTGACGATCTGATCAGCAAGCTCGTCGCGGCTGCAGAGGAGGGCGTGCTCCACGAGAGCGACGACGTCCATGCCGACGAGCTCGTCTCCTTCCTCGTACTCGTCGTCGTCGCCGGGAACGAGACCACGCGCAACGCGATGAGCGGCGGGATGCGCGCGCTCGGTCAACACCCGGACGCCTGGCGTCGGCTGGTCGACGACCCGTCGCTCTGGGCGACCGCCACCGACGAGATCATCAGGTGGGTATCGCCGGTGATGAACTTCGTCAGGACGGCGACGGTCGACACCGAGCTCGGAGGCCAGGAGATCAAGGCCGGCGACAAGGTGCTCATGCTCTACCAGTCGGCGAACCGCGATCCTGCGGTGTTCGAGGCGCCCGAAGAGTTCCGTATCGACCGCCACCCGAACGAGCACGTCGCGTTCGGGATCGGCCCGCACTACTGCCTGGGTGCGAACCTCGCGCGTCTGGAGCTGCGGACGGTCTTCGAGGAGCTGGCGCGGCGACTGCCCGACCTCCGGATCGCGCCGGGAGCCGACGCGGTCTACGGCCCGTCGACCTTCGTCCACACGATCGAGTCGCTCCCGGTGGTCTTCACCCCCAGGTGATGCGCCCGGCGCGTCAGTCGAGGTCGAACGGCGGGTACCGGTCCGTGACCATGAGCAGCGCGTACCCGACGACCCGGTTGTGCCAGCGCATCACGCCGACGACGAAGTCGAAGGCCCACTGTGGGTAGCGGCCGGTGAAGAGGATCGCGAACCAGGAGATCATGGCGACGACGATCGCGGCGAGCGAGAGGAAGATGAGCACGAAGAGGTGCGGGATCGCGAGGAGCCACTTCACGAGCGGCAGCCAGCGGTTGAGGTCGGTAGACACGTCGGGGTAGTCGAGGTCGAGGTGCACGCTCTGCTCCTCGTCGGTCGACGGGTACTCGTCACGGAGGAGCAGGAGGTAGGCGCCGACGCGGTTCACGAAGCGCAGCAGCGCGACGTTCCAGTCGAACCACCAGCGGGGGTACTTCTCTCGGAACACGATCATCAGCAGCGGTGCGAACACCAGGAGCCCGCCGGCCATCGCGATCCCACCGCGGTTCGACCCGGCACCGATCGAGCCGCCGCTCACCGTGGCGAGCACCACGAGGATCGGGATGACGACGATGACCCTGAACGCGGTCGTCGCGCGGTTGAGCTCCCGGTCCGGGTAGTCGACGCCGAAGCGCACTGCATACGGGGCACTGGTCGGTTGCACGGGCGACTCCCTCTGCGGACGAGCGGACGAGCGGACGAGCGAGGCGGAGGCGAGCCCGGACCTCGCATCAGACCGTACCTGTCGTCGTCGCCCTCGCGAAGGGCCGAACGTCACGGTGGGGCACTCCGGGTCGTCGGGTCCCGGGGCAGGATCAGCGAGTCGTGTGGTCGAGGACCAGCACCGCCGCGCCTTCGACGCGGCCCTGGCGGAGATCGTCGACGGCGTCCTGTGCCCGCCCGAGCGGGTACGCGGTCGTGTGCGTCCTGATCGGGACCGTCGGCGCGAGCGCCAGGAACTCCTCTGCGTCGCGCCGGGTGAGGTTCGCCACCGATCGGACGACGCGTTCGTGCCACAGGTCGCGGTACGCGAACCCCGGGATGTCGCTCATGTGGATCCCGCCGCACACGACCGTGCCGCCCTTGTCGAGCGCACGGAGGGCCGTCGGCACCAGGGCGCCGTCGGGCGCGAAGACCAGCGCCGCATCGAGCGGCACCGG
Source organism: Acidimicrobiia bacterium (assembly GCA_040902705.1). Taxonomy (GTDB): domain Bacteria; phylum Actinomycetota; class Acidimicrobiia; order IMCC26256; family PALSA-555; genus DATBSK01. Next base: position 12,802 of record JBBDWT010000180.1, read on the forward strand.
TGGTGCGGTGTCGGATCCCCCGGCCCAGATCGCACCCAGCTCGCGGGCGAACTCCTGGGCCACGGTGTCGCCGGGTCGCGTGAACGCGTAGACCTCACGACCCTCGTGACGCGCGACCTGAGCGACGATGTGTGCCGCGGCACCGAAGCCGTAGAGCCCCACGCGCGCGGCATCTCCCGCAAGGCGAAGCGTCCGGTAGCCGATCAGGCCGGCACAGAGCAACGGCGCAGCATCGACGTCGGAGTACGACGTGGGCAGCGCGAAGCAGAAGCGGTCGTGTGCGACGGTGTACTCGGCGAACCCACCGTCGATGTCGTAGCCGGTGAACCGCGCGTCGTCGCAGAGGTTCTCGCGGCCGGTCGTGCAGAACCGGCAGATCCCGCAGGTCCATCCGAGCCACGGCACACCGACGCGATCACCGACGGCGAAGCGTTGCACGCCCGCGCCGCACTCGGCGACGACGCCCACGATCTCGTGACCGAGGATCAGCGGCAGCTTCGGTCGCGTCAGCTCCCCGTCGATGACGTGGAGATCGGTCCGGCACACCGCACACGCGTGGACCCGAAGCAGCACCTGGTGCTCGCCGGGCCGTGGACGAGCCATGGCGGTGGTTCGCACCAGCGATGTGCGTGGCGACTCCAGGATCATGGCTTCCATGGGTACGGCATCGTCGCGCCGGATCGGCCGCCGCGCCCGAGTTCAGCCTGCAGTCATCGGGCCGCGACCCCGAGGCTCTCGAGGAGCGCACGCACGCGCGTTCCGATCTCGTCGCGGATCGGGCGGACGGCCGCGACGCCCTGGCCGGCCGGATCTTCGAGTTCCCAGTCTTCGTAGCGCTTGCCGGGGTAGAGGGGGCATGCATCACCGCATCCCATCGTGATGACGACGTCGGCGGCCTCGACGATCTCTTCGGTCCAGGGTTTGGGGTACTCGCCGGTGATGTCGATGCCGATCTCGTCCATGGCGGCGATCGCGGCGGGGTTGACCTCATTGCCGGGTTCGGACCCGCCGGACCAGGCGACGGCGCGGTCCCCGGCGAGGTGGTTGAACCAGCCGAGCGCCATCTGGCTCCGTCCCGCGTTGTGGACGCAGAGGAACAACACGTGGGGAAGTCCGTCGTCGGCCAAGCCCTCGACGCGCGCGAGGGCGCGCAGGCGTTGACGGGCGAACTTCTCGGCGAGGACGGGGAGGAAGTTCGTGGCGGTTGCGTTCGTCGCGAACTGCTCGTAGCTCGAGTGGAGGAAGCGTTCGATCGTCTCGGTGTTGAAGGTGCCGTCGAACTGGGCCGCGAGCCGCTGCGCCGCCGATCGCAGTGAGAGCTGTTGGTCGATGCTGAGGGTCGACTCGGTCACGGTTGCTCCTCGGCGGCTGAGGACCGGTGTCGGCACATGGGCCCTGCGAGTAGATTGGTGTTCGTCGATTGATCGATGGTCTCAGATGCATCGACGTATGTCAATCTCGGTATGTCAATCTCCGTATGTCAATCTCCGTATGTCAATCTCGAGGAGGACGCTCATGGCCGCGAAGCTCGCGCCGGCCGAGTCGCAGGTGTGCTGCCCGTCGGTGCTCGCGGCGCCCCTCGACGAGCACGACGCCGAGGACCTGGCGCGTGTCTTCGCTGCGTTGGCTGATCCGGTGCGACTGCGATGCCTCAGCCTGATCGCGGATGCGGGCGATATCTGCGCGTGCGACCTCCTCGCCCCGCTCGACCGCAGCCAGCCGACCATCAGTCACCACACCAAGGTGCTCGCGGACGTCGGTCTGATCACCGGAGAGAAGCGAGGCCGCTGGGTCCACTGGTCGATCGTGCCCGAGCGGCTCGACGCGATCAGACGCGCGTTCGACAAGCGGTGACGCCGGTCCCGACGGGCATCGGAGAGCGCCTGACCCGCCAACCGGAGCGGGGGTACGACGCGTGCGGCGGGCCGAGTGCGCTCAGGCCGTCGTCGGGTACCAGCGCCGGCGGGCCCACAGCGAGACGTAGACGAGCCCGATGAGCGCGGGGACCTCGATGAGGGGTCCGATGGTGCCGGCGAGCGCCTGGCCGGACGTCACGCCGAACACCGCGATCGACACCGCGATGGCGAGCTCGAAGTTGTTGCCGGCCGCGGTGAAGGCGACCGCCGTGTTGCGGTCGTAGGGGAACGAAAGGCGGACTCCGGCGGCGAACGAGCCTCCCCACATGAGGGCGAAGTAGACGAGGAGCGGGATCGCGACGCGCGCGACGTCGAGGGGATTGGACGTGATCTGCTCGCCCTGGAGCGCGAAGAGCACCACGATGGTGAAGAGGAGTCCCCACAGCGCGATCGGGGCGATGCGGGGGAGGAACCGCTGCTCGTACCACTCGGTGCCCTTGCGGGCCTCGCCGATCGTGCGGGTGAGAAAGCCGGCGAGGAGCGGGATGCCGAGGAAGATGAGCACCGACGTCGCGATCTCCCACATGGACACGTCGAGGCTCTGGGTGTCGAGCCCGAGCCAGCCGGGGAGGACGGTGAGGTAGAACCAGCCGAGCACCGAGTACATGAGGATCTGGAAGAGCGAGTTGACTGCCACGAGCACCGCGGCGAGCTCCCGGCTCCCGCAGGCGAGGTCGTTCCAGATGAGCACCATGGCGATGCAGCGCGCGAGCCCGACGATGATCAGCCCGGTCCGCAGCTCGGGGAGATCCGCGAGGAACACCCACGCCAGCGTGAACATGAGCGCCGGTCCGATCACCCAGTTCAGCAGCAGCGACAGGCCGAGCGCGCGGCGATCGGTGAGCTCCTCGCCGATGTGTCGGTAGCGCACCTTCGCGAGCACCGGGTACATCATCGCCAGCAGCCCGATCGCGA
>JBBDWT010000181.1:0-15621 GCA_040902705.1 Acidimicrobiia bacterium
CCGGTGACGTAGCGCGCGAGGTCGGACGCGAGGAACACGATCGGGCCGGCGCAGTCGTCGGCGACCCCCCAGCCGAGCGGGATCTTCGCCGCGTACGCGTCGCGGTCGCCCTGGCTCACGGCATCCGCGAGGTCCTCGTCACCCGGTGTCGGGATCCCGTCGGGTGCGACCACGTTGACGCGGATCCCGCGCCCGACGAGCTCGAGGGCGAGGGTCTTCGACAGGTTCTCGACCGCGGCCTTCATCGCCGCGTACACCCCGAACCCGGGTGCGGCGCGCGACGCCTCGATCGACGTGACGTTGACGATCGACCCGCCTTCGGTCATCAGCGGCACGCAGCCGCGGACGAAGTTCGTGACGCTCGTGAAGTTCTCGTCGACGAGCGACGTCTGGCCCTTGGCCGACACGTCGAGGACGCTCGCGAAGAAGCCGCCGCCGGCGTTGTTGACGAGCACGTCGACGCGCCCGTAGGCAGTCGCGACTGCGGCGAGCCAGGCGTCGACGGCGGGGCCGTCACGCACGTCGAGCACGCCCGTGACGCACCGGCGCCCGACCGACTCCACGTCGGCCGCGGTGGCGGCCATCCCGGCCTCGTCGCGGTCGCAGATCGCCAGGTCGGCTCCGAAGCGCGCCAGCGCGCTCGCCGTCGCCGCGCCGATTCCCTTCGCCGCGCCGGTGACGAGCGCGACCTTGCCGTCGAGTGACACCGCCTCTGGTCCGAGCACCGGCCCAGGGTAGGTCTCCTACGCTGCACGGTGATGTTCGTGAAGATCGATCTCGCACCCATGCCGCCGGTCGTCACCCTCGAGGAGCCCGACGACACGAAGCGCTTCCACGTCGACGTCGTCGGTGGCGACAGCGTCGGGTTGGTGTTCGGCGCGCTCGTCGACGCGGCGGCCGGCCGGCTCGAGGGCGACGACGCGTGGATCACCGTCGACTCCGTGCGCCGCATGGCCGCCGGGCGTGTCGGGCCCGAGTGGGACGAGTCGTTCGCGGCGATGCTGGCCTACGCGCGCACGAAGGGCTGGCTCGACCCCGACGGCGTCGCCATCCGCGCCCACGTCGACTGGAAGTAGCCGTCGCACCACATCGTGCGTTGGCACGCTGAAGCGTCTCAGAGACGCCTCAGCGTTCCAACGTCGGATCGCGGCGTCAGGCGGTGGGGGCGGGGGCGTGCTCGCGCCAGTAGGTGCCGAGCCTCTCGGCGGCCGCGAGGTAGAGGGCCGCGTGCGACGGATCGGCCGCGGCGGCGTCGAGGCACGCGAGCGTGTACTTCACGAGGTGCGCGTCGTGATGCGTCGCGGCGTACGTGACGATGTCGGTGACGGTCGACGTCAGCTCGGGGAGCTCGGTGCCCGCGACGAGCGGGCGCTCGGCCATCGCGGCGCGGAACCCGACGACGAACGTCGCCGCGACCGCGACGGGCGCCGTCGGGTTGCTGCACGCATCCGCGATGCCGAGGACCGCTTGCGGCAGGGTCAGGCAGTGGCTCCATCCGTACGGCGCCCAGTCGGATGGCTCCTGGAGCATCGACGACGCTGCGGCGCGCGTCACCGCGAGCGCGGCCTCGTGGGGATCCACGTGCTCGATGACGCCGGCGAGCTGGTCGGCCGCGATCCCTGAGTCCTGCGCCTGCGACATGACCGGGCAGATGAAGCCGCTGCCCGGGAGCCCGGTGCGCGGGGTGGCCGCGATCGCGTCGAAGACCTCGTCAGCAGGGACCGAGGAGTCGCGCGGCCGGAGCTCGTCGTGCCACGAGAGTCGCCACTCGGGATCGCGCGCGAGCTCGCGGGCCAGCGGACGCAGCAGCTCACCGGTGAGCTCCCCGCGGGGCGAGATGCGCGGGAGCTGGTACAAGAAGATCGGCGCATGCGCGGCTGCGGCGAGCCGGGCCACGACCGTGTCGGCGAGGAGGCGTCGCAGCTGGGTCGGTGACGCGGCGCGGCCGAGCCGGCGGGCGACGGCATCGACCTCGTCGAGATCGCCCGCGTCGATGGCCTCGCGCAGGCGTCGGGCCGCGTCCGGGGTCGCCGTGAAGTGGCGCGACGGAGGGTCGGGCACGGGCGCTCCCGCGGCCTCGTAGCCCGAGGCGAGCTCGACGAGACGCCGGCGCGCCTGGACTCGGCCCGCGGGGGCGACCCGGGGGAGCAGTGCGGCCCGGGAGGCGAGCTCGAGCGGGGCATGGAGGACGAAGGAGTCGGCGGGGTCGATGCGCGGCCGGCGCAGCTCGTCGGCGACGGCGGCGACGAGCTGGGCGTCGGACAGGTCTTCGGTGGGCGTGGGCAGCATGCGGGCACGGTACGACTTCAAGTCGACGTGAAGTCAAGTGCTCGTCCCGGGCGGGATGCGGTCAGCTGCCGAGGCGGCGCGGGCCGTCGGCGGTGACGTGGACGACGGCCCCGTCGAGGACGCCATCGACCAGGACCGCCACGGCGACGACCATGTCGGCCGCGAGCACGTCATCGTCGAAGAGCTCCTCGTGGCCCATCCCGGTGCCGTCGACGTCGGCCGGGGCCGCACGGACGTCGCCGACGCGTGCACCCGGTGTGCACCGCGCGACCGTGCCGTCGAGCCGGGGACTCCGCACCGGGTCGCCACCGCACACGAGCGTGCGCGCGACGACACCCTCGAAGCCGTCGCGCATCACGCCCGCGCGCACGTGGACCGGGTCGCCGGCGATGATCAACCGGTCGGTCGCGAAGGTGCGCGGGACCGCGCCGGGCTCGGCAACGCAGAACGTCCCCTCGAACGCCGGCGCGGTGAGGTCGGCCGCGGTCATCGCCTCCTCGTAGACCGCCTGGAGCTGGAGCTCGGTCGTGCCGGGACGCAGCGCCCGCGCCGTCGCCGCGAGCGCCATCTCCGCCGCGTCGACGGCCGCGACGATCCCCGTCACGTCGTCGGGCGACTTGGTGTGCCGCACGGTCCGCAGGATCGACTCCGCGTCGACGAGCTCGGCCTGGCCGAGGACCGCGCCGATCACCTGCTCGAACATCGGCGTCATCCCGTCGACGCCGATCCGGCGTGCGTCTCCGACACCGTCGATCGAGGCGACGTGCTCGAGCATCGCCAGCGGGCTCCACGAGATCGGGTACAGCCGATCCGGGATGAGGTCGGGCGGCAGCCCGTCATCGGTGATCGAGAGGACGTGCACCGCGCCGGTCGACCGCACCACCACGCATCCCGGCGCGAACGGGCGGGTGCCGGCCAACCACAGCCGGTCGGCCCCCGACACGTAGCGCGCGTTCGCCTCCCGTCCGAGCAGCAGCACGTCGACGCCGACGTCGCCCATGGCCGCGAGCACGCGGTCGCGGTGGTCGGCCGTGCTCGCCGTGCTCATTCCCATCCGTCCCACGTCAGGTTCGACAGCGACTCCCAGCCGTCATCGGTGACCGTGACGACCTGCTCGGCGCGGAACCCCGCATTGGCGTCGTCCCACACCACGGGCTCGAGGACCATGACCGTGCCGGGGACGAGCGCGACGGACTCGTCGAACTCGTCACCCAGGTCGGTGCCGACGAGCGGTGCCTCGGCGCTGTCGACGCCCGATCCGTGCGCGAGGTACAGGTGGGGGAGCCACGGCCGCGCGCTGCCGGCGAGGTCTGCCTCGTCGGTCGCGGCGCGGGTCAGGTCGCGAGCGGTCGCGCCGGGGCGGATCGCGTCGAGCGCGGCCGCCACGATGTCGCGCCACCGCCGTGCCTGGTCGCGCTGCCGGGCGTTCGGCTCGTCGCCCACGATCCACGTGTGGCCGTAGTCCGACATGTACCCCTCGTACGCGAGCCCGTTGTCGACCCAGACCACGTCGCCTCGTCCCAACGGGCGCGGGGTCGTGACGGTCGGGAACACGACGCCGCCGGTCGCGCTGAAGGGGCCGTCCGCCACCGATCTCGGCATGGCCTGCCAGATCGGGTCGACGTTGTTCCACGTCGCGCCGAGCTCGACGACCCGCCGCAGGAGCTCACCGGTGAGCGCGGTGCCGCGGGTTCCCGGCACGACGCTCGGCATCAGCGCGGCGATCGCCGCCTCGTTGATCGCCTGGGCCCGGCGGATGCACTCCAGCTCGTCGGGGGTCTTCTGGACCTTCGCCCGGCTCAGCGCGGGTTGCGCGTCGCCGACCGGGCGGCCGCGGTCGGCGAGGACCGCCCGCACCGGCATCGTCAGCTCGTCGACCGCGAGCCGCACGCGCGGCGGCGCCCACGTCGCGACCTCGTCGAGGAGCGCGCGAGCGCCCGTCTCCGACTCGAGCGAGACGCCCGCGTGCACGTTGCGCTCGGGCAGGTCGGGTGGCGCACCCTCGGGGTACCAGGTCCAGAGGTGCGCGGGGTCGCCGTCGGCCGTCACGAGCGCGACGGGCCGCCGGTGGATGGCCCGCGCCTGGTCGGCCGCGACGACGCGCGCACCGGTGGCGTAGCCGACGTTCGACTGCCCGAGCAGGAGCACCGCGTCGAGGCCGGTCTCCCGCATCGCGTCGACGAGGCGGGCGTGGCGCTCGCGACGCATGCGGCCGAGGTCGAGGTCGTGGTCGAGCTGCCCGTCGAAGAGGAGGGACGTCATGGGCGTCGGGCGCGAGTCGGCCGGGCTCGGGGTCAGCGCTGCAGGTGCGGGGCGACGTCGGTGTGGAAGGCCTCCATCTGGTCGAGCAGCTCCTGGAGCGACCGGTTGCGGAAGCGCACCTGGATGTGGCTGACGCCCATCTTCCCGAAGTCGTTGAGCTTGTCGACGATCTGCGCCGGGTCGCCCGAGAGGGTGTCGTCGCCGACGTCCCACGACGGGTCGCCGACGTACAGGAACTCGCTGATCGTGCCGACGTCGATCGGCTCGTCACCCAGCGCGCGCTTGCGCTCCTCGAGCAGGAACGCGATCTGGTCGGGCATCTCGTCGCGCGGGGTGCCCTGCGGGAGCCACCCGTCGCCCCGGCGCGCCGCGCGCCGCAGCGCTGCCTTCGACGACCCGCCCACCCAGATCGGCAGCTTCGCCTGACGCGGTCGGGGCGCGAGCCCGGCGTCGTGGATGTGGCCGTAGCGGGGGGAGTCGACGTCTGGGTACTCATCGTCGAACGCGGCGCGGATCACGTCGATCGCGTCGTCGGTGACGCGCCCGCGCTCGTCGAAGTCGAAGCCCAGGAGCTCGAACTCGCCCTGGAGGTGGCCGGCTCCGACCCCGAGGATCGCCCGCCCGCCCGACAGCTCGTCGAGCGTCATGAACGACTTCGCGGTGTGGAGCGGATGCCGGTAGCTCATGACGTAGACGTGCGACATCACGTGCACGTTGCTCGTCAGCGCGGCGATCCAGCCGAGCGTCGCCACCGTGTCGTACCAGGTCGTCGACATGTGCTCGTCGAGCGGCTTGGTGACGGCGAGGTGGTCGCACACCGCCACGTAGAAGAAGCCGGTACGGTCGGTCTGCTCGACGATCGCGCGCAGCGCGTCGGCGCCCGCGTCGGCCTCCCATTCCTCGACGAAGGTCTTCGACTTCGCCTGGACCTGGAGCTGCATCCCGTAGACGAGCTGCCCGGCGGGGACGATGGTTGCCATGTGGTCTCAGTCGCTCCTCAAGACGCCGCGCATCGAGCCGAACGCGGCTGTCTGTGCCTTCTGGGCGCCCTCGAGCGCGGCGTCCATGTTGAAGAACCCGTGGAACATGCCGTCGGCCCGGTACACCGTGACCTCGACGCCCGCCTGCTCCAGCAGCCTGCCGTAGTGCTCCGCTTCGTCGCGCAGCGGGTCCATCTCCGCGGTGACGATGAACGCGGGCGGCAGGTCCTCCAGCGAGTCGGCGAGGTGCGGTGACACGTCGGGGTGCTCACCCGCCGCGTCGTCGGGCAGGTACTGCGCGCGATACCAGTCCATCTGCTCGGTGGTGAGGAAGTACCCGGTCGCGTTGTCGACCTTCGACGGATAGTCGTTGCGTGTCGACGACGAGTCGATCACGGGGTAGATGAGCAGCTGGTACGCCACCCGGACCTCGGCCGCGCGGGCTCGCAGCGTGACGACCGCGGCCAGGTTGCCGCCCGCGCTGTCACCGGCGACGGCGACGCGCGCCGGGTCGATCCCGAGCTCCTCGGCGTGCTCGATCACCCAGCACAGCACCGAGTACGCGTCGTCGGCCGCGGCGGGGTGCTTGTGATCGGGTGCGAGCCGGTAGTCGACCGACACGACGACCGCACCGACCTCGTTCGCGAGCTGCCGGCAGCCGTTGTCGTGCGTGTCGAGGTCGCAGATGACCCAGCCGCCACCGTGGAGGTAGACGACGCCCGGCAGCGGGCCGTCGACGCCCGCGGGCTCGTAGATCCGCACCGGGATCTGGTGCCCGGTGCCGGTGCCGCTGCTGGGGATCATCCGGTCCTCGACGCGACCGATCTCCTCGGTCGGTGGGAGCCGGGGGATGTCGGCCGCGACCGCCTTGAACTCGGCGGCGTCGTGGTCGGGCCCGGCGGCCCGCGGGAACACCGCGTCCAGCAGCTCGATGACCTGGGCGGCAGTCGGGTCGATCGGCACGGCGCGCAGAGTAGTGGCGTACCCGACGCCTCGTCAGGAGAGCGGTACATTCGTCCCGTGGCTCCCCCGGACAGCTCCACCGCGGGCACCGCGTCCGACCCCGAGTCCGACCTCGTCGGCCTCACGATCCCCGGGCTCGTCCGCCGGGCGGCCCGCGAGTTCGCCCACCGCGAGGCGCTCGTCGACGACGACGGTGGCGTGCGCCTCGACTTCACCCGCCTCGAGGAGATCATGGTCGCGTCGACGCGCGCTGCCATGGCTGCCGGCCTCCAGCCGGGTGACCGCGCGGCGGTGTGGGCGCCCAACATCCACCAGTGGATCGGGGCCGCGCTCGGCATCCTCGGCGCCGGCGGGGTGGTCGTCCCGATCAACACGCGCTTCAAGGGTGACGAGGCGGCCTACGTGCTCGGCAAGTCGCGCGCTCGGATGCTGTTCACCGTCACCGACTTCCTCGACACCGACTACGTCGCCATGCTGCGCGCCACGGGCACCGACCTCCCGGACCTCGAGCACGTCGTCGTGCTCAGCGGCGACGTGCCCGACGGCACGGTCGGGGCGCTCGACTACCTGGCCGCGGGCGAGCAGGTCACCGAAGCCGACGCCAACGCGCGCATCGACGGCGTCGGCGTCGAAGACCTCTCCGACCTGATCTTCACCTCGGGGACGACCGGGAGGCCGAAGGGCGTGATGATCACGCACGGTCAGTCGGTCCGGGTGTACGAGGCCTGGACCGACGTGATCGGGCTGCGCGAAGGAGACCGCTACCTCATCATCAACCCGTTCTTCCACGCGTTCGGGTACAAGGCCGGGTGGATGTCGTGCGTGATGCGCGGTGCGACGATCCTTCCGTTCAAGGTCTTCGATGTCCCGAAGGTCCTCGACATGGTCACCAAGGAGCGCATCACCGTGCTCCCCGGCCCGCCGACCCTGCTGCAAGGCATCCTCGACTTCCCCGAGCGCGACTCCTACGACCTCTCGTCGCTGCGGCTTACGGTTACCGGCGCGGCGCCCGTCCCGGTGCGCCTGGTCGAACGCCTGCGCGACGAGATGACGTTCGAGACGATCATCAACGGGTACGGGCTCACGGAGTCGACGGGCACCACCGCGATGTGCCGCCACGACGACGATCCCGAGACCATCTCGGAGTTCGCAGGTCGTGCGATCCCCGACACCGAGCTCCGCGTCATCGACGAAGCGGGCAACGAGCTGCCACGGGGTGAAGCGGGCGAGGTCGTCACCCGCGGCTACCACGTCATGCGCGGCTACTGGGAGGAGCCCGAGGAGACCGCGGCGGCGATCGACGCCGACGGCTGGCTCCACACCGGCGACATCGGGATCATGGACGACCGCGGCTACGTGAAGATCACCGACCGCAAGAAGGACATGTTCATCGTGGGCGGCTTCAACGCGTACCCGGCCGAGGTCGAGAACCTCCTGCTCGCGAACGACAAGGTCGCGCAGGCCGCCGTCATCGGTGTGCCCGACGACCGCATGGGCGAGGTCGGAATGGCGTTCGTCGTGGCGCGCCCGGGGGTCGCGCTCGCCGCCGACGAGCTCGTCGCGTGGGCGCGTGAGCACATGGCCAACTACAAGGCGCCGCGATACGTCGAGATCGTCGACGCGCTGCCCTTGAACGCGAGCGGCAAGGTGCTCAAGTTCGAGCTGCGCGAGCGCGCCGCGGCGCGCTCGCACTGAGCACCCGCTTCATCGCTGCCGCGGCGACGGCACCTCGATCTGGGCGTCGGGACCCTGGACGATCGCTTCCGCGGCGGGGTTGAAGCCGTACACGTCGTAGATGCCGTCGTCGGGCTCCGACTCGCCGAACGACTCGAACGCGGATGACGCGCCGCGGTAGTGGATCGTCTTCCCGCGCTCGAGGAGCTCCTTGCACGACGCGAAGGTGTTGCAGTCGGTGTCGCCCTTCAGGTTCGACGCGAACACCTCGGCCATCTGCTTCGGGTCGTCCGACCTCGCTTTCACCGCGGCGAGCGCGGTGAGGATCGTGCAGTCGTACTGGTACGACGAGAAGAACGGCTCGACGCCGGTCGCGGCGAAGAGGGCATGGAACGGCGCGTCGGTGGGCGGCGGGTTGGCCGCCGGGACGGTTCCGGTGATGCCGGCGACGACGCCTGGCGTCGACACGTCGACGAGCTCGGCGAAGGTCGGGTCGTAGAGACCGTCGTTGCCGTAGACGGGGATGACCCCGGGTCCGTTGCCCGAGGCGATCAGGGCCTGCACGGCACGAGCCGCATCGGTCACCGCTCCCACCACGACGATCGCGTCGGGATGCCGGCGGAGGGCCGTGCCGACCTCGGCGGCCAGGTCGACGTCGGACGGGTCGAATCGCACGCGCGCGACCTTTGCGCCGCCCGCGCGCAGCGCCCGCACGGCGGCGTCGGCGACCGGGGCGGAATCGGGGCCCGACGACGCGAGGACCGCGACATCGGTGCGGGCGTCGTCGAGGACCAGCCGCGCGAGCGCCTCACCCTGGAGCCGGTCGGGTGGTGTGGTGCGGAAGTAGAGGCCGCCGGAGCGCCTGACGCCGAGCTCGGTGGGCCGGGCGGCCGTGTTCGAGCCGGAGCACAGCAGCGCGGCGCCGCGGACGGTGCGCAGGATCGCTCGTGCCGCGGCCGAGGTCGCGGGACCGACGATCGCGTCGGCACCCTGGGCGGCGAGGAGCTGCTGCGTCGCGCCGACGGCGGTCGCGGCATCGGCCCCCTCGTCGGCCGTGACCAGCGCCGTGGCCTCACCGCCGACGCCCCCGGCCGCGTTGATCTCGTCGATCGCGAGGCGCACGGGCTCGCGCAGGGAGTCGAGGATCCGGCCGAGCGGACCCGTCTCGGGCGCGAGGCTCGCGACGACGAGGCGGCCGTCGACGTTGGTGTCGGCGCCCGCGCGGCTCGTGCTGCTGGCGCCCGCGCCTGCCCCGCTGCCCGCGCTGCCCGCGCTGCCCGCGCCCCCCGCGCCTGCCGGGACCGACGACGCGATCGCGACGACCGAGACGGTGGCGACGAGCGCAGCGATCCTGGGGGGCCGGAGCATCCGGGGCGTGCGCATGAGCCAGGTGAGCGTACCCGGGCACCGATCGTGGTCGCGCGCGCTCCGCCTTGTTCGCGGGGCGGGCGGACATGCGAGACTGTGCGCATGCTCGACATGCTGATCCGTGGTGCCACGCTCGTCGACGGGACGGGAGCGCCCGCGCGGCAGGCCGACGTCGGCGTGCGCGATGGCCGCGTCGTCTCCGTCGGCGCGACGGACGACTCCGCGGGCACGACCGTCGAGGCCGACGGTCTGGTCCTGACGCCCGGGTTCGTCGACCCGCACACGCACTACGACGCGCAGCTCTTCTGGGATCCCGCCGCGTCGTCGTCGAGCCTGCACGGCGTCACGACGATCATGGCGGGCAACTGCGGCTTCACGCTCGCGCCCGTGCAGGAGCGCGACGCCGACTACCTGCGCCGGATGATGGCCAAGGTGGAGGGGATGCCGCTGCTCGCGCTCGAGCAGGGCGTCCCGTGGAGCTGGTCCACCTTCGCCGAGTACCTCGACGTGCTCGACGGCAACATCGGCGTCAATGCAGGGTTCCTCGTCGGCCACTGCGCGCTTCGTCGGAGCGTGATGGGGGAGCAGAGCGTCGGCAACGAGGCGAGCGAGGCGCAGGTCGAGGAGATGGCCCGGCTGCTGCACGAGGCGATCGCCGCCGGCGGGATGGGCTTCTCGACGACCCTCTCGTTCACCCACTCCGACGGCGACGGTGAGCCCGTCGCCTCGCGCTGGGCGTCGCGCGACGAGGTGCTCGCGCTGTGTGCCGCGGTGCGCGACCACGAGGGCACGTCACTCGAGTACGTCACCGACGGGTGCCTGCGCGGGTTCCGCCCCGACGAGGTCGAGCTCATGGCGGCGATGACGCTCGCGGCGCGCCGTCCGCTCAACTGGAACGTGCTGACGATCGACTCGAAGGAGCCGGACCGCTACCGCGAGCAGCTCGCGGCGAACGAGGCCGCAGCCGCGGCCGGCGGGCGCTCGGTGGCGCTGACGATGCCGGTGCTCGTCGAGATGAACATGAGCTTCCTCAACTACTGCGCGCTCTTCATGCTCCCGGACTGGCCGGAGGTCATGAGCCTCCCGGTGCCCGAGCGGATGACCAAGCTGCGCGACCCGGCGGTGCGGCGCCACCTCCGGACGCGCGCGTCGTCACCGGATGCGGGCGTGTTCGCGCGGCTGACCGACTGGGGCCGGTACATGCTGGGCGACACCTACTCGGCCGCCAACGAGGGGCTGAAGGGTCGCAAGATCGCCGACCTCGCGAAGGAGCGCGGCACCGAGGAGTTCGACACGCTCCTCGACGTCGTGCTGGCAGACGATCTGCGCACGATCCTCTGGCCGCTTCCCAGCGACAGCGACGACGCGTCGTGGAAGCTGCGGACCGAGGCGTGGGCACGCGACGACGTGATGCTCGGTGGATCGGATGCGGGCGCGCACCTCGACCGCATGTGCGGCGCGCCGTACACGACGCGCTTCCTCGCCGACTGCCTGCGCGGGCGCAAGCTCGTCCCGCTCGAGCGTGCCGTGCAGATGATCACGCAGGCGCCGGCCGAGCTGTTCGGGCTGCGCGACCGCGGCGTGGTCGCCGAGGGTGCGCATGCCGACCTGGTGCTCTTCGACCCCGACGTCGTCGACATGGAGGACGTCACGCTCGTCGACGACCTGCCCGGCGGCACGTCGCGGCTGAACGCCGACGCGAAGGGGATCCACGCCGTCTACGTGAACGGTCGGGCGCTCGTGCACGACGGTGCCACGACCGGCGACCTGCCCGGCGGGATCCTGCGCTCGGGTCGCGACACCCGCACCTCCGAGGTGCCGGCCGGCCCCTGACCCGGGGGGTTGGGGGGGGGGGGGGGGGGGGGGCCCTCAGGGCATGTTTCCGACGCCAAAGCACCGAGCTGTCCTCCTGACGGGTCGTCAGGTCGCGGGTGGTACGTTCCGCGCCATGCCGACACTGACTGGGAAGCCGTACCGCCTGCTCGTCGGGGGCTCGTGGGTCGACGGCGGCGCGGGCTCCTACGGGGTGGTCAACCCGGCCACCGAGGAGATCGTCGACGAGGCCCCCGAGGCGACCGCCGCCGATGCCGAGGCCGCCGCCGCGGCTGCGCGCGAGGCCCTGCCCGCGTGGAAGCGCACGTCGCCCGAGGAGCGCGCCAACCTCATCGCGAAGCTCGGTGACGAGGTCGCCAAGCGCGGCGACGCGCTGTTGCCGCTGATCATGGCGGAGACCGGCGCCACGAAGCGCGTCGGCTCGTCGCTCCAGGTGCCGCAGGCGGTCGCGCGCTTCGAGCGCTACGCCAAGGGCGCGCGGCAGGACATCAGCATCCCGCTCGCGCCCTCCATCATGCCGACGACACCGCTCGCGGCCGGTGGCGTCATCGGTGGGCAGGTGTTCCGCCAGCCGGTCGGCGTGGTCGCGTGCATCTCGCCCTACAACTTCCCGCTGGTGAACATGGCGGGGAAGGTCGGGCCCGCGCTCGCGACCGGCAACACGATCGTGATGAAGCCGGCCCCGCAGGACCCGCTCGCCATCATCGAGTTCGCGGAGATCTGTGAGGCGGTCGGGTTCCCGGCGGGCGTCGTCAACGTCGTGACCGGCTCGGCGCCCGAGGTGGGCGAGGCGCTCGTCGACTCCGAGGACGTCGACATGATCTCGTTCACCGGGTCGACGGCCGTGGGTGCGCGCATCTTCGAGGCGGGCGGCAAGACGATGAAGCGGCTCCTGCTCGAGCTCGGCGGCAAGGGGGCCGCGGTCGTGTGCGAGGACGCCGACGTCGCGAAGGCGATCGCGGCGCTCGCGAGCGTGTGGGGCTTCCACTCGGGGCAGATCTGCACCGCGCCGACGCGTGCGATCGTGCATCGCGCCGTCTACGACCAGCTCATCGGCGGTCTCCAGGCCGCGGCGCCCGCGCTGAAGATCGGCCCGCCCGAGGCCGAGGACACGATCGTCGGTCCCGTCATCTCGGGCGCGCATCGCGATCGCATCGCCGGCTTCATCCAGTCGGGGGCCGACGACGGCGCGGAGCTCCTGATCGACGGGCGCGATCCCGCCGGCATCGACACCGGCTTCTACGTCGGGCCGACGCTGCTCGCCAACTGCACCAACGAGATGACCGCGGTGCGCGAGGAGATCTTCGGGCCGGTGATCGTCGTCGTGCCCTACGACGACGACGACGAGGCGATCGCGATCGCGAACGACTCCGACTACGGGCTCTACGACTACGTGTTCTCGGAGGACACCGCGAAGGCCTACGGCGTCGCGCAGCAGCTCGAGGCCGGCCACGTCGGCATCAACACCGCGCAGCGCAACCACGAGGCGCCGTTCGGCGGCTTCAAGATGAGCGGCGTGGGTCGCGACGGCGGCGACTTCGGCCTCCACGCCTACACCGAGATCCAGAGCATCATCTGGCCCGGCTGACCGACACCACCACCAACCACCTGGATGCGTCCCTCACCGTCGTGAGGCGGGTCGAGAGACGCAGGCAGAAGACGCAACGAGACGGGGAGCTGATGAAGGCGCTGGTGTACGACGGGAAGGAGGCGCGGGTCCGCGACGACGTCGAGGTGCGCCCGCCGGGGCCCACCGAGGTGAAGGTGCGGGTCACGTCGGCGGGGCTGTGCCACAGCGACCTCAGCGTGCTCGACGGCACGATCCCATGGCCGCCGCCCGCGGTGCTCGGGCACGAGGGCGCGGGCGTCGTCGACGCGGTCGGTGAGGCGGTCACCAACGTCGCGCCCGGCGACCACATCGTGCTGCACACCCTCGCGTTCTGCGGTTCGTGCAAGTGGTGCGAGACGGGCCGCCCCGCGTACTGCCGCAAGAGCATCTCCAACGCGAGCCAGCCGTTCACCGTGAACGGCGAGGCGGCATGGAACTTCGCCGCGACGTCGTGCCTCGCGGAGTACACGGTCGTGCAGGCGGTGCAGTGCGTGAAGATCGATCCCGAGATCGACCTGTCGGTCGCGTGCCTCATCGGGTGCGGCGTGCTGACGGGCATCGGCTCCGTCTGGAATCGCACTGACCTCGGCCTCGGCGACACGTGCGTGGTGTTCGGCGTCGGCGGAGTGGGCCTCAACGTGATCCAGGCCGCGAAGGTCAAGGGCGCGGCGCGTATCATCGCCGTCGACACGATCGCCGCAAAGGAGCAGGCCGCTCGCGACTTCGGTGCCACCGACTTCATCCAGGCGGGGGAGGGCGTCGACGTCGTCGCCCAGGTTCGCGAGTGGTTCCCGACGGAGATCGCCAACATCGTCGGATCGTTCGGCGAAGGCGGCGTCGACTACGCGTTCGACTGCGTGGGTCACCCGGCGATCCTCAACCAGTGCCTCGAGATGCTCGACTGGGGCGGTCACGCGGTCGCGGTCGGAGTGCCTGCGCCCACGGCTACGCTCGATGCGCGCATCACCAACTTCACCCACGTCGAGCGCACCCTCACCGGCTCGCGCGCCGGCTCGCACCGCCCGCACTGGGACATCCCCCTCATCGTCGACGCGTACCAGCGTGGGCTCATCAAGCTCGACGAGCTGGTGAGCGAGCGCTACCCGCTCGACGACTGGGAGACCGCGGTGCACGACCTGCACGAGGGCAAGCTGGCGCGCGGAGTGCTGACGATCTCGGCGCCGTGAACGGCATGCCCGTCGTCATCGAGCGACGGTTCCGCGGCCCCGACTGGTCGGGCCAGGGTGGCTACACCTGCGGGCTCGTGGGCGCCGCGGCGGGCAACCCGTCGGAGGTGCGGCTGCGCCGGCCCCCGCCGCTCGATACAGAGCTCGAGCTGCGGTCGGTGCAGGACGCCGACGCGGTGATGCTCTTCGACGGGGCCAACTGCGTGGTGGCGGAGGGCTGGCCGCTCGACCGGCTCGACGTCGACATCCCGTCGCCGCCCGTGCCGCACGCCGATGCCCGGCGCGGCGCCGACGCGTACCTCGCACGCGAGTCACACGGCGAGCACCCGTTCCCCGAGTGCTTCGGGTGCGGCCCCGACCGCGACGAGGGCGATGGCCTGCGTATCTTCGCGGGCCCGGTCCCGGGTCGCGACGGGATCTTCGCCGCGCCGTGGGTCCCGAACGACTCCCTCACCGACGGTGAGTCCGACGAGGTGCGCAACGAGATCACGTGGGCCGCGCTCGACTGCCCGACCGGCGCGCCGGTCCTGCTCGGCCTCCCGCCCGACAAGGCGATCGTCCTGGGGACGATGGCCGCGCACGTCATGAGCCGGCCGCGGGTCGGGTACCGCTACGTCGTGATGAGCTGGCTCGAGGAGCAAGGCGAGCGCGTCGCGCGGGGGTGCGCGGCGCTGCTGGGGGAACGCGGCGATCCGGTCGCGGTGGCGCGCGGTTCGTGGGTGTTCGTCGACCGAGAACGCTTCAAGGGGAGATGACATGGCACTGCCCGATGACGTCAAGGAGCTCGCGGCGCGTGTCCGCAACTGGGGCCGCTGGGGCGATGACGATGAGCTCGGCACGATCAACCTGATCACCGACGATGTCGTCAAGGCGGCGGCGAAGGAGATCAAGACCGGCAAGCGGTTCGCGCTCGGGATCGCGATGGACGAGCACGGTCCGCAGACCGGGATCATCCCGGGCCGCGACAACCCGGTCCGCGAGATGATCATGGTCGACACACCACTGACGGGTGACCCTTCCGACTTCACCACGAGCGACGACAAGGTGACGATGGGCATCCAGGCGGCGACGCACTGGGACGCGCTCGCCCACGTCAGCTACGAGGGCAAGCTCTACAACGGCGTGTCGTCGAGCAGTGCCATCACCGCCGCCGGCGCGTCGAAGATGGGGATCGACAAGATCACGACGCTCGTCAGCCGGGGCGTGCTGCTCGACGTGGCGCGCGCGAAGGGTGTCGATCGGCTCGAGGGTGGGTACCCGATCACCGGCGACGACCTCGACGCGGCTGTTGCGCTGGGCGAGGTCGACGTGCGGGCCGGCGACATCATCATGGTGCGCACCGGGCAGATGCAGCTCTTCTTCGACGGCGATCGCGAGGCGTACGGCTCTCCGTGCTCGGGTCCGTCGCTCCAGACGGTGGAGTGGTTCCACTCGCACGACGTCGCCGCGGTGGCGA
>JBBDWT010000182.1:0-2225 GCA_040902705.1 Acidimicrobiia bacterium
TCTTCAACTTCGACGAGATCCCGCAGGTCGTCGGCGGCCCCTACGAGTACGGCGTCCCCGGAGCGCGGCACGCGGTGCTGAGGGGCGGGGACGCCACCGCGCACGAGGAGGAGGTCGTGAGATGACCGCCGAGCAGCGCAAGATCCTCGTGGTCGCAAACGAGACGCTGATGGGCAATGAGCTGCTGGGCGCGGTCCGGAGCCGCGTCGAGGGAAGCGACACGCTCGTGGTCGTGATCGCGCCTGTGAACGTGCCGCGCGAGGGCTACGTCGTCTACGACAACACGCGGCGTGCGTCGGCCGGACGGCGCCTCGACAAGACGCTCACGCGCTTCCGCGAGGCCGGGATCCACGCGACGGGGCACGTCGTCGACAACGATCCGCTGACGGCGGTGAAGGACGCCATTGCCATGGAGGAGCCGGACGAGCTGATCGTCTCGACCCACCCCGAGTCCAAGTCGGGCTGGCGGCGGCGCAACCTGCTCGAGGAGATCCGCAAGGTCGCCGGTGACCGGCCGGTCGAGCACGTCATCTCCGATGTGGCCGCCCGCACGGGCGCACAGAACGTCCTCGTGGTGGCGAACGAGACGGTGCTCGGCGAGCCGCTGCTCGACCGCATCCGCGAGCAGGCGCGCACCGGCGAGGGGAGCACGTTCCTGATCATCTGCCCGCAGAGCGACCCGGACCGGGCGGCTCACCCGGAGGCCGAGCGGCGACTGCGGCAAGCTCTGACCCAGCTCCGCTCGGAGGGGATTGACGCGCACGGCCAGGTCGCGCATCCGGACCCGTTCACGGCGGCGATGCACGCCGTCAACGACGAGCGCGTCGACTCGATCCTCGTCTCGACCTTCCCGGAGCAGCGGGGCTCGTCGTGGCTCAAGCGCGACCTGATCGGGAGGCTGAAGAGCGAGACGAAAGTGCCGGTCGAGCACGTCGTCGTCGAGCCGGCGGAGGTCGCGGCGACTTGAGCGCGCACGCCGACTCGCACGCTCCGCACCACGGGCCGCCGATCGCGAACAAGAGCTCGCGGATCGACGCGACAGTGCTCGGCATGTTCCTCTTCATCGCCTCCGAGGCGATGCTCTTCGGCGCCTTCTTCACGGCGTACTTCTTCGTCCGCGTCGTCAACCCCGAGGCGCAGTCGTGGCCGCTCGAGCCGTTCCACCTGCCCGTCTTCGTCGCCGGCGTCAACACCGCCGTGCTGCTCACCTCGAGCTTCACGATGCACTGGGCGTTGCAGTCGATCAAGCGCGGCAACAGGAACGGGCTCAAGGCGGGGCTCGTGCTCACGTTCCTGATGGGGCTCGCGTTTCTGCTGACGCAGATGCTCGAGTACGCACGGATCGGCTTCAACCCGTCCGACGGCGCGTTCGGGACGATCTTCTTCGGCCTCACCGGCCTGCACGGTGCGCACGTCGCGATCGGGCTGACGCTGCTCGGCGTCGCGACGGTGCGCGCTTTCCGCGGCCACTTCACGCCCGAGCACCATCACGGCGTCGAGCTCCCCGGCATCTACTGGCACTTCGTCGACGTCATGTGGATCGTCGTGTACTCGACGATCTACCTCATCTAGGGCGTCGAGCGTGGCGCGCAACCCCTTCCGCAGCGAAGCCGAGGCCTACCGCTTCCTGCTGCTGACGGTGGGCTACTTCGCGTTGATCGTGGCCGCCTCCGTGATCGCGACCTGGCTCGGCGTCGTCGTCTTCGTCGTCGTGACCGCGCTCGTGCTCTGGCTGTGGCTGCGTGGCCGCTCGAACGAGCCGGTCGAGCGCGCGGCGATCAGGCGTCCCGGCGGCGAGGACGAGCGGCGAATCCTCGTGATCGCCAACGAGACGGTGGGCGGCGCCGAGCTTCTGTCGATCCTCCGCAGCAAGGCGGAAGGAGTGACCGAGCGCGTGCTCGTCGTCTGCCCGGCGCTCAACTCGCAGGTGCGCACATGGGCCTCTGACGAGGACGGCGCGCGCGTCGCCGCCCAGCGGCGGCTCGACGCGAGCCTGGCGCAGCTGCGCAGCCTCGGCGTGCAGGCGCAGGGGGAGGTCGGTGACGGCGACCCGCTCCAGGCGATCGAAGACGCGCTGCGCACGTTCGGGGCCGACGAGATCGTCATCTCCACCCATCCGCCGGGCCGCTCGAACTGGCTCGAGCAGAACGTCGTCGGCGACGCCCGCGAGCGCTTCGACGTGCCGATCACGCACGTCGTCGTCGAGCTGTCCGCGTCCTAACCCG
>JBBDWT010000183.1:0-5753 GCA_040902705.1 Acidimicrobiia bacterium
GACACCGATCTCGGCGAGCCAGCGGACATCGCCGAGCGCGGCGACCGCTCGCCCGAAGGGCTCGACCGCGGCCGCAGGGACCGCAGCGCGGCCCCGGTGCGCCCCGTCGGGGAGCGGCGGAGCGTCGGACGCCACCAGCCCTCCGGCTCCAGTGCCTGCGTCGACGTCGTCGGCATTGCCCTCGAGCAGCACGTACGTCGTCGCGCCGTCCCAGACGACGGACGACGGGCGGAAGCACCTTCGCGCCACCTCGCTCGGCGGCGCTGCGCTCGAGCCCCACTGGCTCCGAGCCGGCCGCGGCCGGCACCGCAGGATGACGCGGGTGAGGACACCCAGCGAGCCGAACGAGCCGACGAGCAGCCGCGGCAGGTCGTAGCCCGTGACGTTCTTCACCGTCGGACCACCGCCGCGCACGAGCCGGCCGTCGGCTGTCGCGAAGCGGACCTCGAGGACCTGGTCGCGCAGCGCCCCCACGCGGAGCCGACGCGGGCCCGAGAGGCCGACCGCGATCGCGCCGCCGACGGTCGCGGTCGGATCACGCGGATCGAGCGCGCACTCCTGGCCCTCCGCCCCGAGCGTCGCCGCGAGGTCGTCGATCCTGGTGCCGGCCCCGACGCACACGGTCAGGTCGGCCGGCTCGTAGGCCACGATCCCCGCCGGCGCGCGGACGGATGTCGCACCCTCGGGCGCGGGACCACCGACCTCGCGGTGCGTCCCCGCTCCCGTGGGGTCGACGCTCGTCGCGGCCCCCACCATGGCTGCGACCTCGCGCTCCGCCTCGATCAGGTCCATGCGGCCTTCAGATCCATGCGCCCGACGGGACGCGGGTGATCTCGCCGCACCGGCTGCCTCGGGGCAGGACCTTGTCGGGGTTCGCGAGTCCGGTCGGGTCGAACGCGTCGCGCACGCGAGCCTGCGCATCCAGATCGTCGGGTGTGAACACCAACGGCATCGCGTCGCGCTTCTCGAGCCCGATCCCGTGCTCCCCGGACAGCACCCCACCCGCGGCAACGCACACGCGCATGATCTCCTCCCCCGCGGCCTTCACGCGTGGCCAGATTCCCGGTTCACGCGCGTCGAACGCGAGGAGCGGATGGAGGTTGCCGTCACCGGCGTGGAACACGTTCATGACGGTCACCCGCTCCTGCGCGCACACGTCGACGACCTGCCGCAGCACATCGACCAACCGCGTGCGCGGGACCACCGCATCGTGGAGGTAGTAGTCGGGGGCGATCCGGGCGATGGCGCCGAACGCGCTCTTCCGCCCCTTCCAGAGCAGCGCGCGCTCCGCGTCGTCGGCGGCGACGCGCACCGACCGCGCGCCGTGGTCCCGCCCGACGCGCGACACCGCATCGACGTCGGCCAGGACGCCGGGTTCGAGACCGTCGAGCTCGACGAGGAGCACCGCGGCCGCGTCTCGCGGGAAGCCCGCGCCCACGAAGTCCTCGACGGCGCGAGTGATCTCCGCGTCCATCATCTCGAGCGCCGCCGGCACGATCCCCGCGGCGATGATGCCGCTCACGGTCGCCGCGGCGTCGTCGATGGCCATGAAGTCGAGCAGCAGCGTGCGCACCGCCGGAGGATCGGGCGTCAGCCGGACGGCGACCCGCGTGGCGACGCCCATCGTCCCCTCGCTCCCGACGAAGCAGCCCCGGAGGTCGTACCCCGGCGAGTCGGGGACGAGCCCGCCCAGGCACGCCTCGGTGCCGTCGGCGAGGACGACGTCGAGTGCCAGGACGTGCGCCGACGTCACGCCCGACGCAAGGCAGTGCGGTCCGCCCGCGTTCGTGGCGACGTTGCCACCGATCGTGCAGGCGGCCTGTGACGAGGGATCCGGTGCGTAGTGCAGGCCGTGCCGGCGCACCACCCGACTCAGATCGAGGTTGAGCACCCCGGGCTCGACCCACGCGATGCGAGCGTCGGGATCGACGTCGAGCACCCGGTTGAGGCGGGTCGTGACGATCATCACGGGGCGGCCGACGGGCGTCGCCCCGCCCGCGAGGCCCGTGCCGCTCCCGCGCGCGACGAACGGTCGTGCATGGCGGTTCGCGATCCGCACCGCCGCGACGACGTCCGCCGCCGACTCGGCGAAGCAGACGACCGCCGCCTCACCACGCTCCGTGCCCGCGTCGCGCGAGTAGAGCGCGAGCTCGAGCGGCTCGGACCGGACCCGGCCGGCACCGATCGCGCCGGAGAGGTCGTCGAGGAGCGCGAGGTCGTCGGGTTCGATTGCCGAAGACTACCGACGCGCCTGGGTACGCTCGCCTGTCGTCGGGCTCGGGCGCGACGACAGACCCGACGTGCCGAGACGACGAAGACGACGAGAAGACGAGAAGACGAGAAGAGAGGAACGCGGATGCCCGGCCCCACCCGCGAGTGGGTCACCTTCGTCGATCCGAAGGACGATCTGCGTCACTGGCAGATCGACGTGACCTTCCTGCTCTCGCGTTGGACGTGCATCTTCGGACGCGGCTGTCAGGGCGTGCTGACCGGCCCTGCTCCCGAGCTGGTGCAGGGGTGCTGCTCGTACGGCGCGCACTTCTCGAACAAGAAGGACCGCGACCACGTGGTGCGCGTGGCGAGGGGCCTCACCGACGAGGAGTGGCAGTTCGCGGCGGCCGGCGACCGGAAGGGCATCTACGCGAAGGCCGGCAAGGACGACGACGGCAAGCAGGAGTGGCGGACGCGACTCGTCGACGACGCGTGCATCTTCCTCAATCGCCCCGGCTTCCCCGGCGGGGTCGGTTGCGCGCTCCACATCCACGCCGCGAACACGGGGAAGCACCACAGCGACGTCAAGCCCGAGGTGTGCTGGCAGCTGCCGCTCCGACGCGTCGACGAGGAGCAGGACGACGGCAGCGTCGTCTCGCGACTCACGGAGTTCGGCCGTGACGGGTGGGGTGAAGGCGGTGAGGAGTTCCACTGGTGGTGCACCGAGGAGCCCGCCGCGTTCGTCGGGCGGGAGCCGGTGTACCGCGAGCTCGGTGAGGAGCTGCGCAAGATGCTCGGCGACAAGCTGTACCGCCAGGTCGTGGACTACCTCGACACACACGAGAAGGCGCGTCCGGCTCCGGTCGTGCACCCGGCCGAACGACCGGTGAAGCTGGGCAGGACTCGGCGCCGATGACGGTCGGCTAGACGAGCGACATCCCGCCGTCGATCACCAACGTCGAACCGGTGATCCACGCAGACGCGTCGGACGCGAGGAACAGCACCGCGCCGGCGACGTCGTCCGACACACCGATCCGACCGAGCGGATGACGCTCGCCGATGCCGTCCTCGTCCGGCTCCCACAGTGCACGCGCGAACTGGGTCTTGACCAGGCCCGGTGCCACCGCATTCACGCGGACACCCGGCGCGAGCTCGAGCGCCAGCTGCCGGGTCATGTGCAGCAGCGCGGCCTTCGACGCGTTGTAGATCCCGATGAACGGCGAGGGGCGGATGCCTCCGAGCGACGCGACGTTGACGACGCTGCCGCCGTGCTCGGCCATCCACGCCGACCACGCCACCTGCACCAGGTGCAGCGCGCCCTCGACGTTGACCTCGAGCACCTTGCGCACCGCGGCGGCCTCGGTCTCGATCATCGGGCCGAACGTCGGGTTGGTCGCGGCGTTGTTGACGACGATGTCGATGCTGCCGAGCTCGGCGATGCACTGTGCAACCGCGCCGTCGAGGATCTCGTGGTCGCCCGCCGAGCCCGCTACGGTCAGCACACTGCCTCCGAGCGCGCTCAACGCCGCGTGTGTCTCGGCCAGCTCCTCGGGCTTGCGCGCGAGCACGCAGACGGCCGCGCCTGCGGCCACGAATCCCTCGGCGACGGCTCGCCCGATGCCCCGCGTGCCACCGGTGACGAGCGCGACCTTGCCGTCGAGCCGGAGCATCGACCCCGGATCGATCACCGCACGCTCACGGACGTGCTCACAGGTAGAGGCCGGTCTCGCCCTCGCTCCGGGCCGACGCGACGGCATGCACGTCCCGCTCCCGGAGGATGAGGTACTCCTCGCCGCGGATGTCGACCTCGTGGCCGCTGTCGGGCGGGAAGAGCACGCGGTCGTCTTCCTCGACGTGGCGCACGGTCGGGCCGACCGCCACGACCTGGGCCCAGACGAGCCGTCGGCTCTCGTTGGCCGTCGCCGGGATCAGGATGCCCGCCCGCGACTTGCGCTCGCCGATCTCGTCGGTCGGGCTCACGAGGATGCGGTCGGTCGTCATCCGGATGGAGTGCTTGACGTCGTCCTGGTCACCGATCGATCGGCTCGTTGCCACGCGGCGAGGTTACCGCTGGGCCTCGACGCTCCCGGCGGGGCCAGGATCCCGCATCCGGGAAGGTACGGGCCCGACGGCTAGATTTCGCCCCGTTCGGGACCCGCGTCCGCTGGAGTGCCGTGTCCGACATCACTGCGACGACCTCCGCCGTGCCCATCGCTCGCAACCGCGTGCGCCGGGTGACGGAGTCCGCGCGTGCGTACTTCCTCCTGACGAAGCCGCGCGTCATCGAGCTGCTGCTCGTCACGACGCTGCCGGCGATGATCCTCGCCGACGGAGGGCTCCCGCCGATCGATCTGATCGTGTTCGTGCTCGTCGGTGGCGGGCTGGCCGCGGGCGGCGCGAACACGATCAACTGCTGGATCGAGCGCGACCGCGACCAGATGATGCGGCGGACCCGCCTGCGTCCGCTCCCCGCGGGTGACGTCAAGCCCACACGCGCACTCGTGTTCGGCCTCGCGCTCGAGGTCGTGGCGTTCGCGCTGCTCTGGGCGACCGCGAACCTCCTCGCCGCGGCGTTGGCGGTGGGTGCGATGCTCTTCTACGTCTTCGTGTACACCATCTGGCTCAAGCCCCGGAGCGCGCAGAACATCGTGATCGGCGGTGCCGCGGGCGCCGTCCCCGCGCTCGTCGGGTGGGCCGCGGTCACGGGCAGCCTCGCGCTGCCGGCCTGGGTCCTCTTCGCGCTCGTGTTCTTCTGGACGCCTCCGCACTTCTGGGCGCTCGCGCTGCGCTACCGCGACGACTACGCGGCGGCCGGCATCCCGATGCTCCCGGTCGTGAAGGGTGTCGCCGTCGCGTCCCGCCAGATCCTGGCGTACTCCTTCGTGGTCGTCGCGGTGAGCCTCGTGCTGCCGCTCACGACCTCGATGACCCCGCTGTACCCGATCGCGGCGGTCGCGCTCGGCGCGATGCTCGTCTACGGCGCGGAGCGGCTCCGCCGCGACCCGACGCCCGAACGGGCCATCAAGCTCTTCACCTTCTCGAACACCTACCTCGCACTGCTCTTCGCGACCGTTGCGATCGACACCCTCATCGCCGCCTGACTCTGCACCGCGTCACCGGGGGCTCCTCCTCGGGATCGCGGCACTCGTCATCGCGCTCGTGGGCGCGGTCACGTTCCTCGTCATCGCAGACGACGACCAGCAGAGCGCCCCACCGACGAAGCCGGCCGGCCCGGACTGCTCTGTCGCCATCGCACCGACGAACGACCCGAGCGAGGCGCCCGTCTTCCAGGCCCCCGGCCTGCGCGGCGGCTGCATCGACCTCTCCGAATACGAAGGCCGCCCCCTCGTCGTCAACTTCTGGGCCTCGTACTGCCACCCCTGCCGCGAAGAGTTCCCGATGTTCAAGCGCTCGCTCGAGCAGTACAAGGACACGGGCCTCGCGGTGATCGGCGTCTCCCACGACGACATCGACGACGACGCCCGAGACTTCGCCGACGAGTTCGGCGCACACTGGCCGCTCGCCCTCGACCCCGACGACGC
>JBBDWT010000183.1:5853-12433 GCA_040902705.1 Acidimicrobiia bacterium
ACTTCGCCGACGAGTTCGGCGCACACTGGCCGCTCGCCCTCGACCCCGACGACGCCATCAGCGACGCCTACGTCCTCCGCCCCAAGGCTCTGCCCCACACCTACTTCATCGGCCGAGACGGCACGATCAGCGCCCACCTCTTCCGCGGCCTGACCCAGAAGCAGCTCGACCGAGAGCTCGACAAGATCACCGCGCGCTGAGCTCATCCGCTCCGAGCCGCCGGCGCCGAACGTCCACGTCGTACCGACCCAGAGCCGACCGAGCTTGCGAGGGAGCAGGGGCTCGCCCACCGAGAGGCGCCCGACGAGCGGGGGTCGACGGGCCTCGGGAGCGACCGTCCTCTGCGGGTCCCGGCGCCGGCGGTCACGCCGCGCGCGCGTTCACTCTTCCCAGCGGAACCACCGAACCGCGCACAGCGGCATCGCGACGGCCCAGACGATCAGGACGCCCACGCTGCCCCAGGGAAATGACACGCCGGAGAGCACGTCGCGCACGCTCTCGGAGAGTGCGGCTGCGGGCAGCAGCTCGGCGATCGTGCGGAGCGCGTCGGGAAGGCGCTCGAGGGGGTACGCCATCCCGCCGAGGAACAGCAGCACCAGGAACAGCGCGTTCGCGGCGGCGAGGTTCGCTTCGGCGCGCAGCGTGCCCGCCATGAGCAGGCCGATCCCCGCGAACGCGACGCTGCCGACGAGCAGCACGACGATCGCGGGAACGATCCTCCACGTCAGGTCCCAGCCGAGCGCCACTCCCGTCGCGATGATGATGAGCGCCTGCACGGCCTCGATCGCGACGACGGTCGACGTCTTCGCCGCGAGCAACCCGGTGCGCGAGAGCGGCGTCGAGCCGAGCCGCTTGAGCACGCCGTAGCGGCGCTCGAAGCCCGTGGCGATACCGAGGCTCACCATGGCGGTCGACATGACGGCGAGCGCGAGCACCCCCGGCACCAGGAAGTCGACGGGGTCGCGCAGATCGGTGTTGACCGCGTCGACCTTGGTGAAGAAGACGAGGATGCCGATCGGGATGAGGAACGAGACGAGCAGGCTCTCCCCCCGCCGGAGCGAGAGCGTCATCTCGACGCGCGCCTGGGCGCGCACACCACGTGCCGTCGTCACGGTCGTCCCTCTCGCGTCAGGCGGAGGAACACCTCTTCGAGCGAGCGGCGCCCGCTCCTGAGCTCTCCGATGACGACCCCCCGGTCGCGCATCCAGATCGCGAGGTCGGCGATCAGCTCGGGGGTCGCCGCCGCCGCGATCGCGTACTCGCCTTGGCGCGACTCGGTGACCTGCCCCGGTGCGAGCTCGAGGACCGGCCCGAGCTCGTCGATGGGCAGCCCGGGCACCGCGGAGAACCACGTCTCGTCGGCGGCCGCCGCCGTCGTCAGCTCGTCCGGGCTCCCGCACGCGACCAGTCGACCATGGTCGACGATCGCGACTCGGTCACAGAGCTGCTCCGCCTCGTCCATGGCGTGCGTCGTCAGCAGCACCGTCACGCCACGCGTGCGCAGATCGCGCACGAGGTCCCACGTGTCGGCGCGAGCGTGCGGGTCCATCCCCGCCGTCGGCTCGTCGAGGAAGATGCACTGCGGCCTCCCGACGAGCGCGAGGGCGAGCGAGAGCCGCTGACGCTGCCCGCCCGACAGGCGCCGCACGGTCGAGCGGCGCTGCGATCCGAGCCCGACGAGCTCGAGCAGCCGCTCGGGGTCGTCCGCATCGTCGTAGAACGCCGCGAAGAGCGTGAGCACCTCGAGCGCGCGCATCCCCGGGGCCAGCCCGCCGTCCTGGAGCATCACGCCGATGCGCGGCCGCAGCGCCGCCCCCTGCACGATCGGGTCGAGCCCGAGCACACGGACGCTGCCGCGGTCCGGCGTGCGGTACCCCTCGAGCATCTCGACGGTGGTCGTCTTTCCCGCGCCGTTGGGCCCGAGCAGTCCGAAGACCTCACCCGCGCCGACGCTCAGCGACAGGTCGTCGACGGCGACGGTCGCCCCGTACCGCTTCTCGAGCCCGACGACCTCGATTGCAGCGGTCCCCGACGACATCGGCGGCGGAGCCTACCGGGGTCCCTCGCGCGAGCCCCGAACGGCGCGGCGCGCCGGTCCCGGCGGCCTTCCCCACGCCTGCTCAGCGCCCGATGAGGCCCCGACCGACGACGAACGCCTTGCGCGCGGTCGGAACCCGCGCCCGCCCCGAGAACACGTCGCCGTCGGCGCTGTCGATCTGCTCGAGGACCTCCCGCTGGAGCATGCTGACCGCGCGGATGCACCGCGCCGACGCCGCCGAGAGCAGCGGGAGACCCCGATCGGCGGACACGAAGTACCCGCGCGTGCGCGCGATCTCGAACTTCATGAGGGCGCGCCACTCCGGTGTGGTCCGGCGGAGCCACGGATCAGCGTCGAAGCGCTCGAGGTCCTCCTGGGGGACGTAGACACGCTGGCGATCGAGGTCCGGGGCGACATCGCGGAGGAGGTTCGTGAGCTGGAAGCCCACCGCCAGGTCGCGCGCGTGCGTGACCGCCTCGCCCGACGTCGGCTCGAGGATCGGGAGCATCATCTCTGCGATCGCCGCCGCCGAGCCGTCCATGTAGTCGAGCAGGTCGTCGAAGGTCTCGTAGTCGGTGACGGTCAGATCCATCGACATCGACCGCAGGTACCGGCGGAAGCAATCGGGGTTGAGATCGAACGCGGTGACGGTGTGCACGACCGCCTTGAGCACCAGATCGTCGGAGTCGCCGCGGTCGAGGTCCGCGAAGAAGCGGTCGCCGTAGTCCGACAGCGCCCGCGCCCGCTTCTCGACGGAGACCGACCCGAGCTCGTCGACGGTGTCGTCGGCATGACGACAGAAGCCGTAGAGCGCATGCACGTGATGACGCTTCACGCGCGGGAGCAGGAACGTCAACGCGTAGAAGGTCACGCCGTGCGCCTTGTTGAGCTGTCGGCATCGAGCGTAGGACTCTTCCAGCGTCGTCACGACGTCAGCCCTTCGAGACGCGCCGCCGCGAGGTCACCCGAGATCAGCACCATGGGGATCCCACCCCCGGCACCGTACCCATCCCGCTGACCACAATCCCCCGTGTCGTCGTCCCCTCGAGATTGGGGCACGAATCCGAGCACCCGTCAGCGGTCGCGCCAGGCGACGAACGTCGCGAGCTCCGCGAGCGCGACCCGCGCCTCGACCGTCAGCGGCGCGCGCGCGAGCTCGTCGAGCGCGCGATCGACGAGCCGCTCGATGGCATGTTCGATCTCGTCGCGAGCGCCGGTCTCCACGAGGAGCTCTTGGATCGACGCGACCTCGGCATCGGAGATGTCGGGCCGGCCCACCCGCGCGAGCAACGACGCGCCCGCGCCGTCGACGCGCCCGGCAGCATCGGCGATGAGCGGTGTGAGCTTGCCCTCCCGAAGGTCATCGCCCACGGGCTTGCCGGTGACGGCCTCGTCGCCGAACACGCCGAGCAGGTCGTCGCGGAGCTGGAACGCCTCACCGAGCGGGAGCCCGACCGCGCTGAGCGGCGTGGCGAGCTCCTCGAGGCGGCCGGCCAGGGCCGCGCCCAGGTGCAGCGGCCGTTCGACGGTGTACTTCCCCGACTTGTAGCGCTCGATGCGCTCCGCCTGCACGGGATCGTTCGACCCGCTCGCGGTGCCGACGAGGTCGAGGTACTGCCCGATGCACAGCTCGACCCGGAGCTCGTCGAACACCCCGCGCGCCGGTGCGGGAGCCTCGCCGAAGAGGATGTCGGCGTAGACGAACGCGAGGTCGCCGACGAGAATGGCCGCACCCTCACCGAACCGACGGGCCTCGCCACGCCACGCACGGCTCCTGTGCTCGTCGATCGCGCCAGCATGGATCGCCGGGAGGCCGCGGCGCGTGTCGGAGCCGTCCATGACGTCGTCGTGGATGAGGGCGAACGTGTGCAACAGCTCCAGCGCGGAGCCCGCATCGACGACCCGTGGATCGTCGGGTGCCCCACCGGCGCCGACGAACGCCCAGTGGCAGAAGGCGGGCCGCAAGCGCTTCCCGCCGGCGATGACGAGCGCGCGCAGCGCGACGAGGGGTTCCTCCAGCGACGGATCGACCGTGCCCCAGCGCGCGATCTCCACATCGAGGAGATCGACGATTCTCGCTTCGGCACGACCCCCGACCTCAGCGAGGCTCGGAGGGACGCCGGTCGCTCGGCGCGCCACGGCCACCGACTGATCGTAGGCGCCAGCGCGCCCGGCGGACCGAGTGGGCACCGGTACGATCCCGCGCGATGCCCGAGTTCCTCTCGCCCGAATGGGTCGATGCGGTCGATCGCGCGGCGCGCGGGTCGTCGGCCCTCACCGCGTGCGCGAGCGCCACGCCGTTCGTGCTCGAGCAACGAGTCGTGTGCCCCGACGGAAACGAGGCCGTGCACCATCTCGAGCTCACGCAGCACGGCGCGCGCGTCGTCGCGGGCCGCGCCCCGCACCCCAACGTCGTGCTGACGACCGACCTCGACACCGCGTGCCGTCTCGCCCAGGGCTCGGTCAATGCACAGGTCGCGCTCGCCGCGGGTCGGCTGCGCCTCGGCGGCGACATCGACACCCTCGCCCGGCGGGCCGAAGCGCTCCTGGCGCTCGACGACGTCTTCGCCGCCGTCAGGGCCACGACGACGTTCCCGGGTGCCGACGACGCGCCGATAACCTCGGCCCGATGACGATCCCCGAGACCGACTTTCGCACCGAGGCACTCGCCTTCCTCGACGAGCACGCCGAACGACGCGTCGAGGAGCAGTTCGAGTGGGGCAAGGGGTCCGACAGCGTCGGCATCCTCGAGGAGAAGTCGCCCGAGGCCGAGGCCGCTGAGGTCGAGGCGGCGAAGGCATGGAAGTCGGCGGAGTTCGACGCCGGCTTCGGCTGGATCACCGGGCCCGAGGAGTACGGCGGCCGCGCGCTCCCGTCGGCCTACGAGCGTGCGTACCGCGAGCTCGCGTCGGGGTACTCCACGCCGTCGCAGATGTGCTTCGCCATCGGGCTCGGCATGGTGGCGCCGACCATCCTCGCCCATGCGATCCCCGAGGTGCGCGAGCTGTACCTCCACGACCTGTACCGGGGCGATCTCGTCGCGTGTCAGCTGTTCTCCGAGCCCGCCGCCGGCTCCGACCTCGCCGGCATCCAGACGCGAGCCGAGCGCGACGGCGACGAGTGGGTGCTCTCCGGGCAGAAGGTATGGACGTCGGGCGCCCAGTACAGCGACATCGGCGAGATCATCACGCGCACCTCCCCCGACAAGCCCAAGCACAAGGGCCTCACGATGTTCGTCGTCGACATGTCGGCCAAGGGCGTCGACGTCCGCCCGCTCCGTCAGATGACGGGCGGCGCGTCGTTCAACGAGGTGTTCTTCGACGAGGTGCGAGTGCACGACTCACACCGCCTCGGCGACGTCGACGAAGGCTGGACGGTCGCGCTCACCACCCTCATGAACGAGCGCGCCGCGATCGGAGGCGGTGGCAGCGGCTTCCGCTCGATGGCGTTCACCCGCTTCACCGAGATGGCTCGGCACTTCGGTCTCGGCGACGACCCGATCGTCCGCCAGAAGCTCGCCGACGCGTACGTGCATCTCCAGGTGGCGCGCTTCACCAACCTGCGCGCCATGGCGCGCGTCAAGGCAGGCCAGCTCCCGGGGCCGGAGATGTCGATCGCCAAGCTCGCCTCGACGCAGAACATGCAGCGCATCGCGGAGATGCTCGTCCCCATCCTCGGCCCGCGCCTCGTCGCCGACAGCGGCGAGTGGGGCACGTACGCCTGGACGGAGTACGTCCTCGGGATCCCCGGCGGACGGATCGCCGGCGGCACCGACGAGGTCATGCGGAACATCGTCGGTGAGCGCGTGCTGGGGCTGCCGAAGGAGCCCAAGGTGGAGCAGCGGTTCGAGCAGTTGGTCGACACGTAGGCCGCGGATGCTCCCGTTCGAGCGGCTCCGAGCACTCGCCCGCCACTCGGGCGACGACATCGAGCTCGTGCTCGAGACAGCCGACTGCCTCGCCGACTTCGGGCCCGATCCGGCGCAGCTCATCACGGTCTGTCGCCGGCTGCTCGCGCACCATCCGGCCTGCGGACCGCTCTGGTGGCTGTGCGCGCGCGTGGTCGCGGCACCGGATCCGGTGGCCGCGGCGCGCGACGCGGGTGACCGTCTCGAACGAGATCGCACCGCGGCGCGCCTGGTGTCGGTGCTCCCCTTCCCTCACGACGATCCGATCGCCGTCCTCGGCTGGTCGGAGGTCGTCGGCGAGGCGCTCGGCGAGCGTCCCGACCTCGACATCGTCGTGGTGCGGACCGAAGGCTCCATCGGGCGCATGCGCGCGCGGCTGCTCACCAACGACCTGCGCACCCGGACCGTCGACGAGACGGAGGCGATCGCCGCGAACCCGAGCCATGTGCTCGTCGAGGTGCACGCGGCGAGCCCGACGACCGCGCTCGTCCCGACCGGGACGGGCAACCTCTTGTGGTCACTCGGCCGCGCCGAGCTGTGGCTCGTCGCGGGGGTCGGCCGCCTCATCCCGGAGCGCCTGTTCGACGTGGCCGTCGGTGAGGTCGAGCGAGCCGACGACCCCGTCGCGGAGACGT
>JBBDWT010000183.1:12443-15431 GCA_040902705.1 Acidimicrobiia bacterium
GTTGGAGCTCACGAAGGCCCGCCGCGTCGTCAGCTCCGGTGGGCTCGACGAGCCGGCCCGCTTCGCCGCCCGCCTCGACTGCCCGGTCGCGCCCGAGCTGCTCCGGCTCTGACGGGTGCTCGAGTGAGCTCAGGCCTCGAGCGCGAGCGTCCCGTGGCTCTCGTGGCCGTCGTGCTCGTCACCCTGCGGATCGGGCGCCGCGTCGAGGGCGGTGCCCCGCCGGAGCTGGTCGATCTTGTCGAGCTCGCGATCGAGCGTGTTGCGACGCGTGCCCTTGAGGTCCTCGTAGTCCTTGCGCGCGGTCGTGAGCGACCGGTCGAGCTTGTCCATCTTCTCGACGAACGCCCCCCACTGCTTCCCGAACGCCGCGAGCCGCGTGAGGATCTCGTTCGACGTGCGCTCGACGCGGAAGTTGTCGACCGCCTGGCGCACGACGGCGAGCACGGCGTACAGCGTGAGCGGCGAGCAGAACACGAGCTTCTTGGCGAGCGCGTCGTCGAGGATCGTGCGGTCCTGCTCGTGGATGAACGCGTACAGCGCCTCGTTGGGGATGAACAGCAGCACGCAGTCGACCGTGTCGGCGCCGTCACCGGTCGCGTCGTTGTAGCCGCGCCCGGCCAGTGACTTCACGTGGCCGCGCACGTCGCGGAGGAAGTCGTCGCGCGCGCGGCGCTGCTCGAGCTCGTCGTCGGCCTCGAGGTACTTCAGGTAGTTGTCGAGCGGGAACTTGACGTCCATGTGCAGTGACAGCCCGGCGGGCAGCAGGAAGGTGAAGTCGGGGATCCCCGCGGCGATCGCCTGCTGCTTGCGGTAGTTGACGCCCTCGACGAGGCCATGGAGCCGGAGCACGTCGTCGGCCATCCGCTCGCCCCACTGACCGCGAGCCTTCGTGCTCGACAGCGCCTGGCGCAGCCCCTGGGTCGTCTCGGCGAGCACGGACATCTGCTCGTGCGAGAACTCGAGGGCGTTCGCGAGCTGACCGAACTTCTTCTCCCGGTCACGCTCGAGCTCGCGGACGAGCTCGTTGACCCGGCTCAGCTCGTCGGTCATCGAGCGGCCCATCGTCTCGAGGGTGTCGTCGATCGACGACTTCTTGCCGGCGAGGTCCTGGGCCGCCCGGGCCTGCTCGGCCGCGAACCGCTGCTGGGCCTCGGCGAGGAGCTGCTGCATCGCGGCGCGGTGCTCGGCGGACGCCTCCTGCTCGGCCTCGAGGCGGGCGAGGGCCTCGTCGGCCAGCTCCCGTCCCCCGTCACGGCTCCGCAGGGCCAACCACACCGCCCCACCCGCCACGGCGACCCCGGCTGCCACTCCGAGCACGATTCCCACGATGATCTCCATGCACCGAGGGTCCCATGGGGGTGTGACACCGACGGGGATGCTCGACCCAGCCCCCTGACCTGCGGTTTTGCGCCAGCGTCGGTGAAGGTCGACCGTTCAGCGCGGCGAGCGACACCCGATCGGGGCTCTCACGACACGTGACCGCGGCCCCGAATCAGACGTCGCCGAGGGCGTGGATGAACCCGCCGCGGGTGCCCACGTAGATGCGGCCCTTCCAGACCGCGGGGGTCGCCTCGATGCAGCTGCCGAGGCCGACCTGCCAGATCTCGGGCGGGTCGACGGCGGTGTTGGTGACGTCGTAGGCGTGCAAGACGCCGTCGCAGTCGCCCTGGAGCCAGACGCCGTCGACGATGACGGGCGAGCCCATGAGAGGGGCGGACAGCTTCTTCTCCCACCGGATCGCCCCGGTGCTCCGGTCGACGCCGACCGCGCGACCCGTGTACGTGGTGTAGATGACGAGATCGCCCACGATCCCGGGGGTGCTGAACACCCCCGCCTTCGCCTCGCCCTCGTCGTGCTGGGACCACACGAGGGGGTTGTCGGGCTGGGCCGGGTCGAGCTTCCACATCTGCCCGACGGCGGCGCCCTGGCCGTTGTGGCGCTCCCACTCCGATCCGCCGTAGAGCATGCCGGCCTCGTCGATCACGATCGACGCGTCGGTGTCGTCACCGGTCCAGAAGCGGAAGATGCGCGTGGGGACGCCGCCGGTGAGCAGCGGCGCGATGTCCCAGCCCTGCACGAGCCCCCCGGAGTTCGCGAAGTAGAGCGTGTTGCCCGAGATCGCGACGGAGTTCTCGATCGACACCTCCGAGCCCGCGTTCGCGATCAGCTCGTCGTCCCACCCGGGCGTGTTCCAGGCCAGCTGCGGCGCGACCGTGACCAGCCCGTCGGCACCGATCGCGCGGTTCAGCTTCACCACGTGCATCTGGCTGTTCTCGCCGCCCTCGAACAGGAAGTCCTTGAGGACGAGACCGCTGCCGTCCCAGTCGTCGTTCCACTTCGTCGGCGAGACGTCCTTCGCCGACATCTTCCACAGCTCGGTGGCCTCGGGCCGGTCGATCGCCAGGATGCGGTAGTAGCCGTCGCGCGAGCCCGTGTACACGAGCGGCAGGCCGTCGGGATCGATCGTCACCGAGCCCTTGACGATGTCGCCGGTCGGGAAGGGCGGGAGGATGTCCTGGCCGGTCGCGGCGTCGACGAAGTGGATCGCGCGGTCGTACGCGCCGAAGACCACCCATGTGCGCCCGTCGCGCTCGAACACCGCGGGCTCACCGGTCCACCCCATGCCGCACCAGTTGGTCGTCTCCCCGCGGTCCTCCGACAGCGAGCACATCGCCGAACCCGGGTACTGCCAGATCACCTGGGGCGCGGCGGGGATCGGCCCCGCGCCGTAGTAGGTGCGGGTGGGGTTCCCGCGGAACGTGAGGAGCCCCTCGGTCGTCGCCTCGTAGTACGGCTTGAACGCCGACGACGGGTTGACCCAGCCCGTGTACGGCGGCTCCGTGGTGGTCGTGGTCTCGGGCACGGTCGTCGTCGTGGGCCCGGCGCTGGAGGCACGCGGACCCTCGGACTCCGTCCGGGTCACCGCGTACGCGCCCACCCCGACGACCACGATCGCGATCACGACACCGAGTCCGATCGCGACGCCGC
>JBBDWT010000184.1:0-15281 GCA_040902705.1 Acidimicrobiia bacterium
TTCCCGGTGCGGTCGCGCTCCAGTCGGTGCAGATGAACCTGTCGCGGGTCATCGGCCCCGCGATCGGCGCCGCGATCTATGCCGGCATCGGCGCGTCGCCGGTCTTCGTCCTCAACGCGCTCACGTACCTCTTCGCGATCGTCGCTCTCCTGATGGTGCACTACCCACCGCACGCGGCCGACTCGAAGTCGGGTGGGCTCTGGGACCGGCTCGTGCAGGGCTTCGCGGTCGTGAAGCAGGATCCGCTCGTGCGCCGCGTGCTGGTCACGCTCGTCGTCCTCTCGCTCTTCTCGCTGGCCTTCATCGGGCTGATGCCCGCGCTCGCCGCGGACAACCTCCACGTCGCGCCGCGCAGCGTCACCTACGGGATCCTCTACGCGGTGTTCGGCCTCGGCGCGGCGCTCGGCGCGATCAGCGTCGGGACGTGGTTCGCGGCGGTCCCGAAGGCGCGCCTCGTGCGGCCTGCGCTCGTCGCGTTCGGCGTGCTGCTCGCGACGTTCGCGCTGGTGCGCGAGCCGTGGCAGGCCTTCGCGATCGCGCCCTTGCTCGGGTACGCGTACTTCATCGTGATCACGTCGCTCTCGACGGTGCTCCAGCAGCACGTCGACGACGCGGTGCGCGGCCGGGTCATGGCGCTCTGGATCATGGGGTTCGGTGGGACGGTGCCGGTCGGCGTCCTCCTCGCGGGGCCCATCGCCCAGGCGACGTCGATCACGTTGGTCGTGATGGTCGGTGCGGTCGTCGCGGTCGGGCTGGCCGCGTACGCCGACCTCGCTGCCGTCGGCGCGCCAGACTGACCGCTCGGACCGCGGCGAAGGAGCGAAGATCGATGGACGCGAAGGGGACTGCGGTCGTCACGGGGGCGAGCCGGGGGATCGGGCGCGCGGTGGCACTCGAGCTCGCGGCACGCGGCTTCGATGTGGTCGCGACGATGCGCAAGCCCGAGGACGGCGCGGAGCTCCCGGATCTCGCCGAGGGCGGGAAGGGGACGCTGCGGGTCGAGCGGATCGACATCACGAAGCCCGAGACGATCGTGCTCCCTGACGCGCTCCGAGTCCTGGTGAACAATGCCGCGCTCGAGCGTGAGCACCCCTCGTTCGAGTCGACGCCGATGGAGCTCTGGCGCTCGATGTACGAGACCAACGTGTTCGGCCTGATCGACGTCACGAGTCGCGCGATCCCGGCGCTGCGGCGCGCGGGGGGCAGCGTGCTCTGCAACGTCACGTCGTCGTCGATGCTCGCGCCCGTCCCGTTCTACGCCCCGTACCGGTCGAGCAAGGCGGCGGTGAGCGCGATCGGGGAGAGCCTGCGGGCCGAGCTCGCGCCGTTCGGTGTGCGCGTGCTCGAGATCCTGCCGGGCCCGATCGACACCGACATGCTCGCCGGCTCGGCCGAGCCACCGAAGGCGATCGAGGAGCCCGACTACCGAGAGATGGCCCAGCGCTATGCCGTGGGGCGCGCCGCGGTCGAGGACCAGAAGACGTCGACCGAGGACGCGGCGAACGCGATCGTCGATGCGATCCTCGACGACGATGCACCGCTTCGTGTTGCGTGCGACCCGCTGGCGCGCGGGCTGCTCGATGCCTGGCGCGCGAGCGACGACGAGGGCCTGATGCGCTCGATGCTGGCGGCCTGGACCGGCTGAGCCGTCGGCGCGCCGGGATGGCACCCGCTCAACAGCGTCCGCCCCAGGGCCCCTTGCCCCGCCACTGGTAGACGGTCCACGCCACGTCGTCCTGGTCGTACGCGGAGGCGGTGTTCGGCGGGACGCCGATGAGGTCGACTCGTCCGGCATGGTTCGCGCCGCCGTTCCACGTCGACTGCAGGAACTGGTAGGCACCGAGATACGGGCCGGCGGGGTTCACCGCGCCGTAGTTGCCGCCGCTCTCGATGCCGCGAGTGCACACGAGGAAGGGGTCGTCGTGATTCGGGTGGGTGCCGGGCGTCGGCGCGTACCCGGGCGGAGGTGCGGTCGGGACCTCACCGCCTGCGGGCGCGCCCCCGGTGCCGCCACCTGCGTCGGACGCGGTCGGCGGGGTGGCGCGGGTCGCAGCCTCGGCCTGGAGCTGGTTGCGGCGATCGACGGCTGCCTGGAGCTTGGCGTCGATGTCGCGGCCCTGCTCCGTGAGCGTCGCCACCGTCGCCTCCTGCTCCGCGCGCGCCGCCCGCAGCTCGCGGCGCTGCCCCTGGAGCTGGCGGGTGACCTGCGTGAGATCGTCGAAGGCGTCGTTGTCGCGCTCGTTGAGTCGCTTGAGCAGCTGTCGGCGTCGGGCCGTCGTGAGCGCGTCGCCGCTGTCGAACAGCACGCCGAGCTGCACTCCGGCACGCATGTATGCGGCCACGGCGCGCTCCTCGGCCCGCACGCGGAGCGTGCGCCGGCGGGTGACGAGATCGGGGAGCTGGCGCTCGAGCCGGACGACGGTCGTCTCCAGCTCGGCGGCACGGCCGAGGGCGTCGAAGTACTGCTGCGCGGCACGGTCAGCCTCTTGGCGGAGGGACTGGACGGTGGCGTCGGCGTCGGTGATCGGGTCCGCCGCGACCGGGGCCACCGAGTGCGCCAACGTCGCCACCGACGCGACCAGCGCCAGCGCGGTGGTCACGGCGCCGAGACGCAAGGGGGTGCTGGGGACGCGGGGCATACGGGGCAACCTGCTTCGGCCGGGGCGGTGCCGCCGTCGAGGCTAGCGGTGACCACCGCCGAATCGGTGGCCCGGGGGTACGCTGACCCGGAACGAACGGGGCCTCAGCGTCGTGAACGGGGGCGCACGGCTCACAGGGGGGCACATGCTCGGTCGCTGGCTGGCCATCGGAATCCTCGGGTTCACCGTCGGCGCGGCGACGATTGTGCTCGCCGACTCCGGTGATGACGCTGGTCGGATTGCCGCGGCGGCCTCGCCCGGCGGAGCCGGCGCGGCAGTGAACGCGTCTGCTGAGGGCTCGGGCGGATCCGTCGTCCACGACCACACCGGAGACGTCGTCACCGGTGTGAAGGCGCTCGACATCCGGGCCGAGGCGCAACCCGACGTGCCGCTCGACCGCGTGACGCGCGAGCAGCTCGCGCTCCAGCTCGCCGGTGCCCGCGAGGTCGCGTTGCGGTACCCGACGGTTGCCGACGCGACCGCGGCGGGAATGCGCGTCGCCGGTGGCTTCGCGCCCGGCAGTGGCGCCCACTACATCTCGTACAGCGGCATCTCGGGCGAAGGTCCGATCGACGTCGAGAAGGTGAACTCGTTCATCTACGAGGGCACGAACCCCGAGTCGCGCATCGTGGGGCTGATGTACTACTCGAACTCGAACGCAGAGGGTTTCGCCGGTCCGAACGACCACTGGCACCGTCACAGCAACGTGTGCGTGAAGTTCGCCGGCGCGACTGGGATCGAGGTGCCGTTCCCGGCCGATGCCGACGTCGGCAGGGAAGAGTGTGAGGCAGCCGGGGCCCGCTTGATGCCCATCACCGGGTGGATGGTGCACGCGTGGGTCGTGCCCGGGTGGGAGAGCCCGCAGGGCGTGTTCTCTCACGAGAACCTCAACATCCGCTGCGCCGACGGCACGTACGACACCGACAAGGCCGGGTTCTGCCAGGGCACGTGACCCCGGGTCCGGTCGAGCCCCCGTCCGCCGGGTGGGAGCTCCCGGATCCCGCCGACGCCGTCGCCGGGGAGGAGATCGTCGGTGTGGGTGCCGACCTCGAACCCGCGACGCTGCTCGCCGCCTACCGCCGCGGGCTGTTCCCGATGCGGCTCTCGAAGGGCGGACCGATCGCGTGGTGGTCGCCCGATCCACGGGGGATCATCCCGCTCGACGGCCTGGTCGTGCACCGGTCGTTGCGCCGGGTCTCGCGGCGATACACCGTGACGGTCGACACCGCGTTCGAAGCCGTGATGCGCGGCTGCGCGGACCCGAGTCGTCCGCATGGTTGGATCGACGAGTCGTTCGTCGACGGCTACTCACGCCTGCACGAGCTCGGATGGGCGCACAGCATCGAGGTGTGGAGCTCCGACGACGAGCTGGTCGGCGGGCTCTACGGCGTTGCGAGCGGCGGTCTGTTCGCGGGGGAGTCGATGTTCCATCGTGCCCGCGACGCGTCGAAGGTGGCGTTGCTGGCGACCGTGGAACGGCTTCGTGCCGGTGGCGGCGTGCTGTTCGACGTCCAGTGGTGCACCGACCACCTCGCGTCGCTGGGCGCGGTCGAGGTGCCCCGGCTGGACTACCTCGCGCTGGTCGCCGACGCGATCGCGCAGCCCCAGCTTGTGCTCACGCCGTGACGTGCCCTGGCGGCGTCACCGGGGACGCGCGATCAGACGCCGGCGGCTTCGGCGGCGCGATCCTGGGAGACGGCGTCGAGCAGCGCGTACTCGATCTCGGTGTCGGGTGCGTCCTCGAACTCGATGACGCCGATCTCGGTGTACTTCTGGCGCAGCCACCCGTCACCGGCGTCGAGCAGGCCGAGCTTCTTCACGTTCGGCACGATCTTCGAGAAGAGCGCGGCCTGGAACGGGTTGACGCCGGGCTGGCGGATCTCGAACAGCATCTTCGTGATGGTCTCGCGATCGATGCCGCACTTCTCCCACACCGCGTGCATCATCAGCCGGTCGCGCATGCGCAGGCCGGCTTCGAACGCGAACTCCTGGCGCTCGCGGATCTCGGGACCGCTGAGCTCCCGGTAGTACTCCTGGAGCGAGAGCACGCCGAACGCGACGTGGCGGGCCTCGTCGCTCATGACGTAGCGGAGCAGCTGCTTGAGCAGCGGCTCCTGGGTGACGGCCTGCATGAATCCGAAGGCCGCGAGCGCGAGCCCCTCGATCATGATCTGCATGCCCATGTAGGTCATGTCCCAGCGGTCGTCGCGCACGATGTCGTCGATGAGGAGCTGGAGCGCCGGGTTGACGGGGTAGTGACCGTCGAGCTTGGTGTCGAGGTAGCGCGAGAACACCTCGACGTGGCGGGCCTCGTCCATCACCTGGGTCGACGCGTAGTACTTGGCGTCGATCCAGGGCACGGTCTCGACGATCTTGGCGGTGCAGACGAGGGCCCCCTGCTCGCCGTGGAGGAACTGGCTCATCCGCCAGTTGAACGCCTCGACCGCGAGGTTCGTCCAGTGCGACTCGTCCCATTGCTTCAGCGGCGAGCCGTCGAGGTTGGTGAGCCGCTCGCGCAGGTGCATGATGGCGGCCTGCATCTCGCGGGCGACGGCCTCGACGTCGACCTCGATCGACCAGTCGAGATCGGTCGAGCCGTTCCACTGGGAGGTCTTGGCCCGCTCGTAGAGCTTCCCGAGCGCCTCGCGGGTGCGCTCGTAGTCCCACGTGAAGATGGCGTCGCCGCCGACGACCGACGTGTGGGCGAGATCACCGAAGTCGAGGGCGTCGTCGGCGAGGATCGAGGCGATGTCGTTCGCGTCGTCGCGCCCGAGCGCCTTGAAGTCTTCGGTCGTCGCCATGGCGGCCTCCTGGTGGCGTGTTACCCCACGGTAGCCTGGCGATCGTGGCCGACCCCGTGCGCGTCTTTCACAACCCGAAGTGCAGCAAGTCCCGTGGGGCCTTGGAGATCCTGGGCGAACGGGGCGTCGACGCCGACGTCGTCGAGTACCTGAAGGCGCCGCCCGACCGGGCTGCGCTCGAGCGCATCCTCGACGCCATCCCCGACCCACCGAGCGCGCTGGTACGCCACGACGCCCGTTTCAAGGAGCTCGGGCTCGACTCCACCGCGTACGGGACTCGCGACGCGGTCGTGGGCCTGCTCCTCGAGCACCCCGAGCTGATGGAGCGCCCGGTGGTGTTCGTCGGCGCCCGCGCGGTGATCGCGCGGCCGTCCGAGAAGGTGCTCGACCTCCTCCCCTGACGTCCGGCCCGAGACAAGGAGTGCCGTGATGGCGCAACCCACCGCCGACGAGGTGCGCACCGAGCTGCGCGCCTGGCTCGACGAGAGCTGGGACCCCGACCTGACGGTGGCCGACTGGTGGGCGCGTCTCGCCGACGGCCGGTGGGCGGTGCCCGTCTGGCCCGAGGAGTGGCACGGGCGCGGCTTCGCCGGCGACCTCGCCCGAGTGGTGAGCGAGACGCTGCGCGAGGCCGGGGCGCTCGGCCCGCCGGCGGGGCTCGGCGTGCTGCTCGCCGGCCCGACGATCTCCACGCACGGCACCGACGAGCAGAAGGCGCGCTACCTGCGCCCGATCGTCGACGGCCAGGAGGGCTGGTGCCAGCTCTTCAGCGAGCCGGGTGCGGGCTCCGACCTCGCGAGCCTGCAGACCAAGGCGGTACGCGACGGCGACGAGTGGGTGATCACGGGCCAGAAGGTGTGGACGTCGGGCGGGCAAGCCGCCGAGCTCGGCATGCTGATCGCGCGCACCGATCCGGCGCTGCCGAAGCACCAGGGCATCACCTACTTCGCGTTCCCGATGGATCAGCCGGGCGTCGAGGTGCGCCCCCTGCGCGAGATGACGGGCCGCGCGCTCTTCAGCGAGGTGTTCTTCGACGAGGCGCGAGTGCGCGACGACGCGATCATCGGCGGACTCAACAACGGTTGGAAGGTGGCGAACACGACGCTCGCGTTCGAGCGCGCCGGCCTCGGTGGCGGCGGCAGCGGCGCGGGCGGCGGTGGCTTCCCGGGGAAGAAGGCGGGCCTGCTCGGGCAGCGCGTCGGCGACCTCGCCGCGGGCGTCGGCAAGGGGCGCGCGGTGCAGCCGAGCGCGTTCGGCGGGTCGTTCGGCATGCTCAAGGGCATCGCCGAGAAGCTCGGGCACAGCGGCGATCCGCTGGTCCGGCAGCGCCTCGCGGAGCTGTACATGCTCACCGAGATCGGCCGCATGACGTCCCTGCGCGGCAAAGCGGCACGTGCGACGGGCAAGGGGCTGGGTGGCGAGGGCAACCTCGCCAAGCTGCTGATGAGCCGCATCATCCGCATCTCGCGCGACCTGGGCCCCGCGATCCTCGGGCCCGAGGGGATGCTCACCGGTGAGTCGACGACCGGCGGCGGGTTCGTGCAGGAGATGACGCTCTTCGCGCCCGCGCCGTCGATCTACGGCGGCACCGACGAGATCCAGAAGAACATCATCGGTGAGCGCGTGCTCGGGCTCCCCAAGGAGCCCGGCCCGCCGAAGGAGACGCCGTTCCGCGAGCTGCGGGTCGGGACTCAGGCCGACTGACTCAGCGGATGAACGGGCGCGGCGCATCGGACAGCGCGTCGCGGATCGTGCCGACGTCGGGCGCGAACAGCTCCTCCGAGAGCTCGTGCTCGGCGAACCAGGCGAGCGCGACGGTCTCGTGGTCGGGGCGCCCGACCTCCGCGTCGAGACACGCTTCGAACACGGCGCCGATGAACTGCACGCGGCGACCGCTCGGATACGTGTGCGTCTGCTGCACCGGGTCGCTGTAGACCCCGAGCAGCGCGCCGAGGGTCACCGACCAGCCCGTCTCCTCGAGGCACTCGCGTCGCGCGCACTCCGCCAGCGACTCGCCGGGCTCGAGGTGCCCACCGGGGATGCACCACGTCCCGTCGTCGGCACGCTGGACGAGCAGGATCCGGCCGTCGTCGACGATCGCGACGCCGGCCGACGCGACGAGCTCAGCCGCCGGATCCATCGCCCCAGCCTGCCTGCGTCGCCCGACCCTCCGCACGGCTGGTGCGTGACGCAACCACGCGGTGCGTCACTCGATGGTGACCTTCGGGACGATCCGCGCCAGCCACTTCGGGAACCACCAGTTGGCGTTGCCGAGGATCTCCATGAGGCTCGGCACGAGCACCATGCGCACGATCGTCGAGTCGACGGCCACGGCCACCGCGAGCCCGAGGCCGAACATCTTCACCTCGGGGATCGGGTAAGCGACGAAGCTGAGGAACACCACGATCATGATGAGGGCCGCCGAGGTGATCACGCGCGCCGTGTGCGACAGGCCCGCGACGACCGCGGTGCGCGTGTCCTTCGTCTTGTCGTACTCCTCGCGAACCCGCGTCAGCAAGAACACCTGGTAGTCCATCGACAGGCCGAACAAGACCGCGAACATCATCATGGGCACGAACGAGATGATCGGCGTCGTGCTCTCGAGCCCGAACAGGCCCTTCATCCAGCCCCATTGGAAGACGGCCACGGTGACGCCGTACGCGGCGCCGACCGACAGCAGGTTCATGACCGCGGCGGTGGCCGCGATGGTCACGGACCGGAAGACGGCCATCAGCAGGAGGAAGCTGAGGAGCACGACCGCGCCGATGAAGTACGGGAGTCGGTCGGAGATGCGGTCGCCGACGTCGATGTACCCGGCGGTGATCCCGCCCACGTACGCATCCACGCCGGTCGAGCCCTCGAGCGCCTTCGGCACGACCTCGCCGCGCAGGGTCCCGACGAGGTCGGTCGTCGCCTGGGCGTCGGGTGCCGTGATCGGCTCGACCGTGATCACCGCGGTGTTGTCGGCCGGGTTCGTCTGCGCGGGGGCGACGGCTGCGACGCCGGGCGTGGTCTTCAGCGCGGTGGTGAGGGCGTCGGGGACCGAAGTGCCCTTCGGGTACGTCACGACGACCGCGAGCGGCCCGTTGGCACCGGGCCCGAAGCCCTCGGCGATGAGGTCGAACGCGATGCGTTGCGTGCTCCCGGACGGTGCCGTGCCGTCGTCGGACTGGCCGTAGCGGATCGAGAGGAACGGAGCGGCGAGCGTGAGCAGCACCAGCACGGCCACGATCGCGAAGGGCCACGGGTGACGCGCGACGGTCGTCGCCCACCGCTC
The DNA here is from genome assembly GCA_040902705.1 of Acidimicrobiia bacterium. Lineage (GTDB taxonomy): Bacteria > Actinomycetota > Acidimicrobiia > IMCC26256 > PALSA-555 > DATBSK01. The sequence goes on from JBBDWT010000184.1 coordinate 8,718, forward strand.
CCAGAACCGTGAGCCGCTCGCCCTCGACGCGGCGTGCCGCCCCTTCATGATCCGCTTCCCCGTGAGGCCGAGCAGCGCGGGGAGCAGGGTGATCGCGGCGATCATCATCACCGCGACGACGAGCGCCGCGGCGAACCCGAGCACCGCGACGTACGGGATGCCGGAGATCAACAGCCCGCAGATCGCGATGACGACGGTCGTGCCGGCGAACAGCACGGCCTGGCCTGCGGTGGCGACCGCGCGACCGACCGACTGCTCGACCTCCATCCCGGCGGCGAGGTTCTCGCGATGTCGCGTGATGATGAACAGCGAGTAGTCGATGCCGACGCCGAGCCCGATCATCGTGCCGAGCTCGGGTGCAGCGGTGCCGACGTTCGTGATCGCGGCGAGCAGCGTGATGCCCGACAGCCCGATCGCGAGGCCGAGCAGCGCCGTGGCGATCGGGAGCCCGGCGGCGACGAGCGACCCGAACGCGAAGATCAGGATCACGATCGCGAAGAGCAGCCCGATCTGGTCCGAAGCCGAGCTGCGCGGTGCCACCGCGTAGTCGACGAGCGGACCGCCGAACGCGACCTGCACACCGGCGGCGCGCGCCGGGGCCGCCGCCTTCTCGAGGTCGTCGAACGCCTTGACGCCGAGGTCCTGGACGGGCTGGCGGTACTGGATCTGGGCGAGGGCGATCGCGCCGCTCTTCGAGGTGACCGGACCCGTCGCCTGTGAGCGCTGCGGCAGCTCCTTCAGGTTGGTGATGCTGGCGGCGATCGCCGTCTCTGCGGCGGTCGTCTCGAGCGTCCCCGTGCGCGCGTGGAAGACGACGGTCGCGCTCGCACCCGACTGCTGCGGGAACCGGGTCTCGAGCAGGTCGACGGCCTTCTGCGACTGCGCGCCGGGAATCGTGAAGTCGTCGAAGGTGTGCCCGCCGCTGGCCCGTGCGAACGACACGATCGCGATCGCAGCGACGATCCAGATGCCGATGATGGCCCAGTGGCGGCGCGCGGCCAGCCGTCCGAGCCGTTCGAGAAGGGGTCCCATCGGGCACACGGTACGCGCGTGCGACCATGGGGCGGTGGACACCGAGGCGGGGGATCCCGAGACGAACGGCTCAGCGACGACCGGTGCCGAGGCGACTGGTGCCGAGGCGACCGGTGCCGAGACGAAGCGCGCCGAGATGGAGTTCGTCGAGTGCCCGGCGGGCGGACGGCGCGTGGTCCGCACCCGGACCGTGCGCCTCGGCGACGTCACCCCGTCGGGCCGGCTCCGCCTCGACGCGCTGGCGCGCTACCTCCAGGACGTCGCGATGGACGACGTCGACGACGCGGGCATCACGCGGCCGTGGGTGCTCCGACGCATCGCGCTGAGGTTCGGTGAGCTTCCCGCGTTCCGCGACACCGTCGAGCTCGAGACGTTCTGCTCGGGGACCGGCGCCAGGGTGGCCGAGCGGCGCACCACCGTGAAGGTCGACGGCGAGGTGCGGGTCGAGACCGCGGCGATCTGGGTGTACGTCGACGAGACCGGGCGACCGCTGCCGCTCGAGGAGTGGTTCTTCGACCTCTACGGCAGGGCAGCGAACAGCCGGCGTGTGAGCGGTCGGCTGCGTCTTCCTCCGCCGCCCGCCGACGCGGCGCGCCGGGAATGGGTGGTGCGCCAGTCCGACCTCGACGTCTTCGGCCACGTCAACAACGCGGTCGCCTGGGTGGCCGTGGAGGACGAGCTCGCGCGCGGGGGCGCGCTGACGGGCACGCGCATGGGTGCGGCGGAGATGGAGTACCGGGCGGCGATCGATGGCGATGACGCGTGCGAGCTCGTGTCGGCCTCGATCCCCGGCGGGATCGAGTGCTGGCTGGTGGTCGACGGCGAGCCCCGGGCCGCCGTCAGGGTCCTCGAAGGCTCCTGAATCGCTGGCGTAGGCTCGCGGGCTTGGAACCGCAACCGGTCGTGGCCCTTGCCGGGCGGCGTGTGCTCGTCACCGGTGGGCTCGGGTTCATCGGCTCGAACCTCGCGCTGGCCCTCGTCGATGCCGGCGCCGACGTGGCGGTCGTCGATGCCCGCCATCCTCGGCACGGCGCAAATCCGCACAACCTGGCGGGCCCGGTTGGCGAGCGGGTCACGGTCATCGAGGCCGACCTCGCCGCGCCCGAGGCCCGAGCCGCGGCGGCCGACGCCGAGGTCGTCTTCAACCTCGCCGGGCAGGTCAGCCACCTCGACTCGATGGAGAACCCGATCTTCGACCTCGACGTGAACACGCGCAGCCACGTTGCGCTGCTCGAAGGGCTGCGGTACGACAACCCCGACGCGGTCGTGGTCTTCACCTCCACCCGGCAGCTCTTCGGAAAGCCGCGCTACCTCCCGGTCGACGAGGACCACCCGGTCGCACCGGTCGACGTCAACGGGATCACGAAGCACGCGACCGAGCAGTTCCACCTCCTCTACGGCGAGACGTACGGGTTGCGCAGCACGGTCGTCCGCCTCACGAACGTCTATGGGCCTCGCCAGCGCCTTCGCGACGGATTCCAGGGCTTCCTGCCGATCTTCGTGCGGCACGCGCTCCTCGGTGAGCAGATCGCCGTCTTCGGCGATGGTGAGCAGCGCCGCGACTGCCTCTACGTCGACGATGTCGTCGAGTGCCTGATGCGCGCCGCGGTCACGCCGGGGGCTGCCGGCGAGATCTTCAACGTCGGCAACGACGAGCACCTGTCGCTGCGCGAGATCGCCGACGCAGTCGTCATTGCCGCCGGGTCGGGGAGCGTGACGTCGATCGCGTGGCCCGACGACCGCGACGCGATCGACATCGGCTCGTATTTCGGCGACTCGTCGAAGGCGAAGCGAATGCTCGACTGGTCGCCGGCGACCCGCTTCGTCGAGGGCATCGCCCGGACCATCGAGTTCTACCGCAACCACGCCGAGTGGTACCTGTAGACGACGCCTCGCCGCGCCTGCCGGTGGTCGACCTCGCCCGGCGCGCGGCGAGCCTCGAGCCCGAGCTGAGCGTCGCGATCGCGCGGGTGCTCGCGTCCGGTCGGTTCCTGCTCGGCCCCGAGACGGATGCGTTCGAAGCCGAGCTCGCCGGCACGACTGGTCGCGCACACGCGGTCGCGGTCGCGTCGGGGACGGAGGCCTTGCGGCTGTCGCTCGTCGCGCTCGGCATCGTCGTGGGCGACGAGGTGATCGTCCCGGCGCTGACCGCCGTCCCGACCGCTGCCGCGGTGTGCGCGGTCGGCGCCGTCCCGGTGCCCGTCGACGTCGACCCCGACACCGCGACCATCGACCCCGACGCCGCGCGTGCCGCGCTCACCGATCGCACGCGTGCGCTCCTCCCCGTCCATCTCTACGGCCGGCCGGCCGCGCTGCCCGACCTCGGGGTTCCGATCGTCGAGGACGCCGCGCAGGCCCACGGCGCGCTCGATCCGTCGGCGCCGAGCGCGGCCGCCGCGTACAGCTTCTACCCGACGAAGAACCTCGGCGGGGTCGGCGACGGTGGCGCGGTGGTCACCGACGATCCGGCGATCGCGACCGCGGTCCGGTTGCGGCGCGCCCACGGGCTCGGACCCGGCTACGAGCATGCCGTCATCGCGGGCAACTCCCGCCTGTCGGAGATCGAGGCAGCCGCACTGCGTGTCGCACTCGTCCGGCTCGACACGCAGACCGCGCGGCGCCGCGAGATCGCGCGTCGCTACCGCGAGGCTGCGCCCGGGATGCGCTGGCAAGCTCCGGACGATCGTCACGTGTACCACCTCTGCGTCGTCCGCGTCCCCGACCGTGACGCGTTCCGGGCGCGGATGCCGTTCGACACCGGGGTCCACTACCCGCGCGCGCTCACCCAGCAGTCGGCGTACGCGCAGTTCGCGCGCCACCGGTGCCCCGAGGCCGAAGCCTGGGCCGCGGAGTGCGTATCGTTGCCCTGCTTTCCGGAGATGTCCGACGAGGAGATCGAAGCGGTGTGTCGCGTGCTCCAGTGAACCCGGCGGTCCAGTCGATCTCCGCCTTCTTCCCCTGCTACAACGACGAAGCGACGATCGGTCGCATGGTCGAGGTCGCGGCGCGCGCGATCGACGAGACGGGCGTCGACGGCGAGATCATCGTCATCAACGACGGATCGAGTGACGGCTCGGCCGAGGTGCTCGCCCGCACCGCGACGACCGAGCCGCGGCTGAGGGTCGTCACGCATCCTGAGAACCGCGGCTACGGCGGTGCGCTGCTCTCGGGGTTCGCCGCCGCGACACGGCAATGGATCTTCTACACCGACGGTGACGCGCAGTTCGACCCCGCTGAGCTCGCGAACCTCGTGGAAGTCGCGACCGACGACGTCGACGTCGTCAACGGCTACAAGATCCGTCGCGCCGACAACGTCGCCCGGCGCGTGATCGGGCGCGTGTACCACCGGTTCGTCGCGTTCATGTTCGGGCTCGAGATCCGCGACACCGACTGCGACTTCCGGCTGATCCGCAAGTCTGCGCTCGACCGGATCACCCTGGAGCACACCACGGGTGTCATCTGCGTGGAGCTCGTCCGCAAGCTGCAGGACTCGGGAGCCCGGTTCGTCGAGGTGCCGGTGCACCACTATGCCCGGGAGTACGGGCAGTCGGAGTTCTTCCGGTTCACGAGCGTCGCCAGGTCGCTGAAGGACCTCGTCGGCCTCTGGTTCCGCGAGGTGCTGTTGCGGCGCGGGCGCACGCCGTCCGACGACGGCTGATCCCGGACGGACCGTCTTCAGACCGGGCGGCTCGCGACGACGAGCGTCGAGCTGCCCACGGGGACGCGATGGCGTCCGAGCCATCGCCGCTCGGCGTGCGCGAGCGGCGCGAACACCCGATCGAGCCAGCGCTTCTCGATGTCGGATCCCGTCTCCTCGGTCGGGCGGTCGCGCACTCGATCGACGAGCGCGAGGCCGAGTGCGGGAGGGGCGAGGAACGAGTATGCGTACGTCGACCGCTCGACGCGCAGGCCCGCGCCCTCGGCGAGGGCGCTCAGGCCCGTGCGGCGGTAGCGGTGCAGGCTGTGCACAGTCTTGTCGTGCGCGCGGCGCAGCACGGGGAACGCGGGTTCGAGCAGCAAGAGCGCACCCCCGGGGCGCAGCACACGAGCGAGCTCGCGCACCGCGGCAGCGTCGTCGTCGACACACGTGACGACGGTGACCTCGACGACGACATCGAAGCTCTCGTCGGGGAACGGGAGGGCGCCGATCGACGCCTGGACGGGCGCGAGCGCCGGACGGCGAGCACGCACGAAGTCGAGCGCCTCGGGTGCGAGGTCGACCCCGATGACGCGACCGTGGGTCGCGAGCCACTCGCCGTTGCCGCCGGGGCCGCATCCCGCGTCGAGGATCGTCTGGCCTCGTCCGAGCCAGGGGGTCAGCGAGCTCGCCATCAGCGCCCTGGTGTTGCGGTACCACCAGTGGTCGTCCTCGGCGGCGGCGATGCGCGCGTACTCGTCGGGCTCCATGCGCTGGCGACGCTAGCGAGTGGGGTCGGCGCCACCGACGGCCGGCGTCCCGCCTGACGCGCGACCTCGGCGGATTGGGGAGCGCGCCACCTGCGCCCTCTCGGCGTTCGCGGCCGGTCGCTGAAGGGCAGAATGCGGGCGTGACGACGACAGGCAAGGACTTCGAAGGACGTGTGGCCCTCATCACCGGCGGGGGCTCCGGCCTCGGGCGGGCATCGGCCCGGCTGCTCGCCGAGCGGGGAGCGCGAGTGGTGGTCGCCGACCTCGACGAGGCCGGCGGTGCCGCGACGGTCGCCGACTGCGAGGCCGCGGGCAGCGAGGCACGGTTCGTGCGCACCGACGTGACCGTCGAGGACGACATCGCCGCGGCCGTGGCCGCGGCCGTGGACACCTGGGGGAGCCTCGACGTCGCGATCAACAACGCCGGCATCAACGGCCCCATGAAGCCGGTCGCCGACTACACGCTCGACGAGTGGAACCAGGTCATGGCGGTCAACCTCAACGGTGTGTTCCTCGGCCTGCGCCACGAGATCCCGCAGATGCTGAAGCAGGGCGGCGGGGCGATCGTCAACACCTCGTCCGGCGCTGGGCTCGTCGGCTTTGCCGCGCTCCCCGCGTACGTCGCGAGCAAGCACGCGGTGCTCGGGCTCACGAAGGCTGCGGCGCTCGCGTACGTCAGGCAGAACGTGCGCATCAACGCGGTCTGCCCGGGCAGCACGCGCACGCCGCTGCTCGAGGGCTTCATGTCGCAGGCGCCCGGCATGGAGGAGGCGATGGCGCAGAGCGCGCCCATCGGACGCCTCGCGCGTCCCGAGGAGATCGCCGAGGCGATGGTGTGGCTGTGCTCCGACGCGGCGTCGTTCGTGATCGGTCACGCGTTCAGCGTCGACGGCGGAGCCGTCATCACCTGACCAGGGGTCAGGTGACGTCGAAGAGCATCGGCTCGGTGGCCGGCTGACCCAGGATCTCGGCGGGGTCGTGCTTGTTGATGTGGCCGATGAGCCCGCCGTAGATGCCGTAGCCGCAGAGCTCTCGCAGACGCGGCGAGAAGCCGGCCGCGACGTCGCGGGGGATCCCGAGCTGCTGGTTCTCCTGCTGGCGGATGAACCCGGCGCAGTAGTTCAT
>JBBDWT010000185.1:0-10862 GCA_040902705.1 Acidimicrobiia bacterium
TCGTCGAGGGCATGCGCTTCGACAAGGGCTACATCTCGCCGTACTTCGTGACCGATCCCGAGCGGATGGAGGCCGTCCTCGACGACGCCTACGTGCTGCTCGTGAGCCAGAAGATCTCGGCGGTGAAGGACCTGCTGCCGGTGCTCGAGAAGGTCATGCAGGGTGGCAAGCCGCTTGCGATCATCGCCGAGGACGTCGAGGGCGAGGCACTCGCCACGCTCGTCGTCAACAAGATCCGCGGCACGTTCAAGTCGGTCGCCATCAAGGCTCCCGGCTTCGGCGAGCGCCGCAAGGCGATGCTCCAGGACATCGCGGTCCTCACCGGCGGCCAGGTGGTCTCCGAGGAGGTCGGCCTGAAGCTCGAGAGCATCGGCGTGGACCTGCTCGGTCAGGCCCGCAAGGTCGTCGTCACCAAGGACGAGACCACGATCGTCGAGGGTGCCGGCTCCAAGGACGAGGTCAACGGCCGCATCAACCAGATCAAGGCCGAGATCGAGAACACCGACTCCGACTACGACCGCGAGAAGCTCCAGGAGCGCCTCGCGAAGCTGTCGGGCGGTGTGGCGATCATCAAGGTCGGTGCTGCGACCGAGGTCGAGCTCAAGGAGAAGAAGCACCGCATCGAGGACGCCGTCCAGACCACGAAGGCTGCGGTCGAGGAGGGTGTCGTCGCCGGCGGTGGCGTGGCGCTCCTGCGGGCCCAGTCCAAGGTGCTCGAGGCGGCGAAGAAGCTGAGCGGTGACGAGGCGACGGGTGCCACCCTGGTGGCCCGGGCGCTCGAGGAGCCGCTGAAGCAGATCGCGCTGAACGCCGGTCTCGAAGGTGGCGTGGTCGTCGAGAAGGTCCGGAACCTCAAGGGCTCCGAGGGCCTCAACGCGGCCACCGAGGAGTACGAGGACCTCGTCAAGGCCGGCGTCATCGACGCCGCCAAGGTGACTCGCTCGGCCCTCCAGAACGCAGCGTCGATCGCGGCGCTGTTCCTCACCACCGAGGCCGTCATCGCCGACAAGCCCGAGGAGAAGGGCGCCGGCGGGATGCCTGGCGGCATGCCCGGTGGCGACATGGGCGGCATGGGAGGCATGGACTTCTAGGTCCACGCTTCACCAGGACTCACAGCAGCGAGGCGCCCCTTGGGGGGCGCCTCGCTCGCGTCTCGCCACCGATCCCGCTCACCCCCTGGTTGCGTCTCTCACCGTCGTGGGGCGGGTCGAGAGACGCAGGTAGACGCGCGTTGATGCCGACGCGGCGTGTCATGCCGTGGCCGTATCCACCCGCGGGTGCTCGCGGCGCGTCAGAATCCCCGGATCGAGGAGCCGCGGATCCGGACGCTCGTGCAGCACAAGTGGCACGACTACCGACCGGTGCTCCCGCACGCCACGCTGCACTTCCTCCCGCGCGACCCGTTCCTCGACGTCGCACGCCGCGACCCTCGCGTCGCCGACGAGGTCGCCTGCGGTCTCTTCGACGACTTCGAGGCCGAGTTCCGCGAGCCCGTCCTCGCCGACGCGATGACGGAGGTCGTGCTCGTGTGTCCGCCGCTGATGCGCGAGCTCGTCGAACGCGAACCGCCACGTATCCAGCGCGCGTACGTCGAGGGCGCGTTTCTCCGCCGGTTGTTCCGGCTGCTCGTCGAGGGTGAGGGCTGGGAAGCCGATGCACAGGTGCGAGACGTGATGGCCCGGCACTACTCGTTCCACCTCGCGGCGGTCGAAGCCGTGGAGGCGGACCGTCCGTAGCGCCGGCCCCGGTACCCTCGTCGGGATGCACGAGGCCGAGCGCGTCGAAGCCACCAGCGGCTGGGGTGTGCTGCACCTCTTCTACCGGGTCGACGCACGTCGCGCGGAGGAGGAGCCGGGCGGCGCGAAGCGGATCGTCGACGCGATCGAGGCGTTCACGGCGCCGGAACCCGATCAGCAGGATCCGCACCAGGTGGTGACGTTCGCCGTGCTCGGTCACAAGGCCGATCTCGGGATCATGGCCGTCGGCCCCGACCTCGCCCGCCTCCAGGCCTTCCAGCACGATCTGTCCCGAGCCCCGCTCGCACCGACGTGGTCGTACGTCTCGCTGACCGAGTCGTCCGAGTACGCGGTCACCGAGGACGACGAGCGTGCCCGTCTCGCCGATGAGGAGGGCGTGACCGACGACGCCGCGATCGAGGAGCGACTCGCGGTGTGGCGCGAGCGCATCGCTCACTACCGCGACCAGCGCCTCCACCCGAGGCTGCCGACCAGGAAGACGCTCTGCTTCTATCCGATGTCGAAGCGGCGCAGCGGCGACGACAACTGGTACTCACTCGAGTTCGACGAGCGGAAGGCGCTGATGGCGGGTCACGCGCGCGTCGGTCGCGGATACGCCGGGCGGGTCACGCAGCTCATCACGGGCTCGGCCGGCCTCGACGACTGGGAGTGGGGCGTCACGCTGTTCGCCGACGACGTTGCCGCGCTCAAGGAGATCGTGTACGAGATGCGGTTCGACGAGGTGTCGGCGCGATACGCGGAGTTCGGCCCTTTCGTCACCGGGATCGTGCTGGAGCCGACCGAGGCGCTTCGACGGGTCGGGCTCGCGAGCTGAGCGCGTCGTGATCGACGACGACGCGCGGGCACGAGCGCGGCTCGCGGTCGCGGCCGACACGATCCTGACGGGCGTCGCGGCTCACCTCCCCGCGTACCTCGTGGCGGAGGCCGCGCGGGTGCTCGACGCCTGGGGTCGGGTCCCGTCCGACGAGCGGGAGCGGGTCGACGCCGATCTCGCGGTCGCGAGCGACGGCGCGACGGCGCGGGTCGTCGCGGATCTCGACGAGCTGTTCGCGCGGGATCCGGTCGAGCAGCGGGCGACGCCGTTCGAGGTGGTGCGGGGATCGGTCCGCGAGCCGACCGAGCTGCTGCGCGCCGTCGGCGTCCCCCCGGTCGTGCGCGACGAGTTCGAGGAGCGGGCGTGGCCCGGAGACCACTACGGACTGACCCCGCGGGCGCCGAGCGACCTCGGCGGCGGCGAGCTCGGGCCTGCGCTGCTCGCGTGGGGTCTCGCGAAGGCCGCCGTGCTGCGCGGTCGGGCCGAGGAATTGTGACGAGCGCCACACCTGGCGCCTAGCCTGGACCCTCCTGGACGGGTCATCTTCGGTGACCGGGTGGAGACGGGGACCTGATGTCGGACCTCGCATCCGACGCAACGCTCGAATCGCCGGCCGGCGTTTCCCTCGCGGCACGCAAGGCGGCCCTCGAGCGGCTCGGCGATGCAGAGCTGATCGCGATGGCCGACTCGGCCCCCGTGGGCCTGTTCGCGGCCGTCGCCGAGTTCGGACTCGTGCTGGTGAACGAGCGGTACTGCGAGATCCTGGGCCGACCCACCGCCGAGATCCTCGGGTACGGGTACTTCGAGGCGATCCATCCGGACGACCGGGAGCGCGTGACCAAGGTCCGGGAGGACGCGTTCGCGGGTCTGGGCGGGGAGGTCGACCTCGAGTACCGCGTGGTGCGTCCCGACGGCGAGGACCGCTGGGTGCGGGCCCGGTCGGTGCGCGTCCGGGGCGAGCGGTCGCCCTCGGCGTACGTCGGCTCGATGGTCGACATCACGGAGTTCAAGCAGATCGAGAATGCGCTGCGCGAGAGCGAGTCGCGGTTCCGGGCGATCGTCGAGCAGGGATTCGACGTGGTGAACGTCCTCGACCGCGACGGGACGGTCCGGTACGCCTCGCCGACAGCGAAGCGCGTCGGTGGCTACGACGGCAAGGGTGTCGGCCGGAACGCATCCGAGTTCATCCACCCCGACGATGTCGAACGGGTCATGGACTACTACGCGAGCGTGATCGGCACCGATGTGGTGCACGATCCGATCACGTTCCGCCTGCTCACCGCGACCGGCGACGAGGAGATCCTCGAAGCGGTCGCGCGCGACCTGTCCGACGACCCGGCGGTCGGCGGCATCGTCGTCATTGGTCGCATCGTCACCGACAAGGTGGCGGTCGAGAATGCCCTGCGAGCGTCCGAAGCACGACTGCGCGATCAGGCATCGATCCTCGAGATGATCGCGACGAGCACGCCGCGCACCGACACGCTCGCGGAGATCTGCCGCATGGTGGAGTCGCAGCTCGTCGGCACGAGGTGCACGGTGCTCCTCGTCGACGACGCGCGCGAGCAGCTCGTCCACGGCGCCGCGCCGTCGTTTCCCGCATCGTTCCTCCAGGCACTCGATGGCCTCCCCCTCGGAGGAGGATCGGGGGTCTGCGGCACCGCGGCCGCGAGCGGCGAGTCCGTGATCAACACCGACCTCGCCCGCGACCCCCGGTCTGCCGAGTACCACGCGCTTGCAATCGAGCACGACCTCGTGTCGTGCTGGTCGATCCCGATCCTCGCGGCATCGGACGGGCGCGTGCTCGGCACGTTCGCGGTGTACCTCTCGGAGTCACGTGAGCCCACCGCGGCGGAGGAGTCGACCCTCGAGTCGGTCGTGCAGCTCGCCGCGATCGCCGTGGAGCGCACCGAGTTCGAGGACCAGCTCGCGCACCAGGCGCACCACGACCCACTGACGCGGCTGCCCAACCGCACGCTCTTCGGGGAGCTGCTCGAGCACTCGTTGCGGCGCGCCCAGCGCTCGGGGACCGGGGTGGGAGTGCTGTTCCTCGACCTCGACCGCTTCAAGATCGTCAACGACAGCCTCGGCCACGACGCGGGTGACGAGCTGCTCGATGCGTTGGGCGAACGGCTCTCGGCCGTGCTCCGCCCCGGCGATGTCGTGGCCCGCTTCGGCGGTGACGAGTTCACGGTGCTGTGCGAAGACCTGGAGCCCGGGGTCGCGGACCGTCAGGCCGTGGGGGTCGCGGAGCGCCTGATCGACGCGTTGCGCGAGCCGTTCCAGATCGGCGGGGAAGAGCAGTTCGTCAGCGCGAGCGTCGGGATCGCGATCTCGATCACGGGGCTCGACCGGCCCGAAGCGCTCCTGCGTGATGCCGACGCGGCGATGTACCGGGCCAAGGAGCGCGGGAAGGGCCGGTGCGAGGTCTTCGACGAGCGGATGCGCGAACGCGCGCGACACCGCCACGAGACCGAGAACGCGCTCCACCGCGCGGTCGCGCGCGACGAGTTCCGCGTGTTCTACCAGCCGATCATCTCGCTGCACGACGGCGTGTGTGTCGGAGTCGAAGCGCTCGCACGCTGGCAGCACCCCGACCGGGGGCTGCTCACGCCGGTCGACTTCCTCACGACGGCGGAGGAGACCGGACTCGTCGTGCCGATCGGCGCGTGGGTGCTCGAAGAGGCATGCACGCGCGCGGTCGAGTGGCGCCGCTCGCTCGCGGCGCCGGAGCGGTTCCGGTTGTCGGTGAACCTCTCCGGCCGCCAGCTCGTGCATGCCGAGCTCGCCGACCTCGTCGCGGGCGGCCTCGCCCGCGCCGGGCTCCGCCCCGATGCGCTCTGTGTCGAGATCACCGAGACCGTGCTCATGGAGGACATCGACGCGGGCGTCGCCGCGGTCAAGGCGCTCAAGGCGCTCGGAGTCCGGGTGAGCATCGACGACTTCGGTACCGGGTACTCGGCGCTCGGCTACCTCCGACAGTTCCCGATCGACGATGTGAAGATCGACCGGACCTTCGTCGAGCGCCTGGGGACCGACCCCGAGGACGCCGCGATCGTCGCGGCGGTCGTCAGCCTCGGCCATGCGCTCGGCGTGACGGTGACGGGTGAGGGCGTGGAGACCACCGCGCAGCTCCAGATCCTGCGCGATCTCGGGGTGGACGGCGCCCAGGGCTACCTCTTCGCGCCGCCCCAGCCCGCCGAGGACCTCACTCCTCGGCTCCTGCGCCCACACCGCTGGGCTTGAGCGAGAGCCGGCGACGGACCCGCGCCGCGAGCGTCGCCGGAGCGCCGGATCCCGACCAGATCGCGTGCCGGGCGTGCTGCTGGCGAGCCGGATCGAGCTTGCGCCCTTCGGTGTCGGTGAGCTCGAAGCGGTCGAGCGCGACGCCGGCGCGGGTCTCGATGCGCGCCGAGTGGACGGTCACGTCGGTCGATGCGAACCCGACCGTGATCATGTGCAGCAGCCCCGGCCGGTCCTCGCCGCGGACCTGGCAGATCGTGTGCCAGGGAGACCCGTCGTCGTCGAAGTCGATCTCGAGGTCGGGTGCCGGATCGGTGATGGGGGGCCGCTTCATCGCGTCCGCGAACGCGTCTTCGAGGTCGGCCATCGCGGCGAGTGCCTCTGACGCCGGCCCCGCCGAGCGGACGTGGAACGACTCGACTGCGGCTCCGTCGGGCCAGGTGGCCGCGCTCGCCTCGATCACCTCGAAGCCCCGGCCGGCGAGGACGCCGGACACGCTCGCGAGCAGCCCCGGCCGGTCGCGCGATGCCACCTCGACGCGCGCCTCCTCGGCGCCGATGGGCACGGTGACGGCACGCACGCTGCCCTTGCGCGGAACGGGATCGAGGAGCGCGGCGTGCCGAGCGATCGCTTCGGGGGTGTGGGCGAGCAGGTACGCGCGCGGCGCACGTTGCACGCGCTGGACCGCTCCGGGCGAGTCGCCCACGAGTCGCAGTGCCTCGGAACGGCGCGCCTCGACGAGGGATCCGGCGCGCGCGCCGGTGAGCTCGGGCCGCGACAGCACACCGAGGACGCGCGAGACGAGCTCGTCGAGGCGGTCGCGCTCCCACGCCTCGAGGTCACCGAGGGCGAGCGAGAGCAGGTAGAGCGCACGGGTTCGCTCGGGGGTCGCGAGGTGACTCGCGAGCTGGAGCACGGGCTCCTCGTCGAGCCCTTCGAGCCGGCTCGCAGCCGCGCGCAGCAGCGTGTGGTCGCCGACGAGGTCGGCGAGCTCCGCCTCCGCCACCACCCCCAAGCGCAGCCGATCGGCCAGACGTCGAGCCAAGGCCGCCGGCTCGCCTGCGTCGCCCGTGGCCGAGATGACGAGCGCGGCGAGCATGGGCTGCTCGGGATGACGGAGCCGCTCGAAGGCCGCCGCCGCCCGCGGGTCCGTCGCGACCAGCTCGCGCAGCGCATCGACGAGCTCGAATCGCAGCACGTGGGAAGGGTCGAGGACGAAGGGATCGGCACGGCGCCGGCGCACCGCATCGTTGAGCTCCGGGAGCGAGCGCTCGAGCACCTCGGAGGCCTCGAGGAACCGCCACGCCCGGATCCCGCCCTCACGCAGGAGCGCGAGGAGCCGCGCCGTCGCGCGTGCGTCCCAGCGGGCCACGCTCATGTCGACCCGTCCCAACCAGTCGAGCAGCTCCGAGGACGGCGGTGCCTGTGTGACGAGCCGGGCCGCGTCGAGCCCGACGATGAGCGAGTCCTCGTCGGGAGGCTCGCCGACGAGCTGCACCTCCTTCTCGACGCGCAGCCAGCCGCCGGGCGGAGCCGGTGTCGGCGCGCGCCGGGGCCGCCGTGCGTGCAACGTGTTCATGCGGACGCGCAGCAGTGACGGCGCGATCAGGGTGGTGCCGAGCACGACCGCGACGAGCGCCGCGTACAGATCGGTGCTGACCACCCCTTCGGCGAGCCCGATGCTGGCGAAGATCAGCCCGACCTCGCCGCGGGGCAGCATGCCGAGCCCGATGAGGAGGCGGTCGCCCACGCCGCCGAGCATCCCGAGCCCAGCGGCGATCTTGCCGATCGCCGCCACCACGATGAGCGCGCCCATGAGCAGCAGCAGGCGCGGGTCTCCGAAGGCGCTCAGCTCGGCGTTGACACCGATGCCGAGGAAGAACACCGGGATGAACAGGTGTCCGACCGGCGCGAGGTCGCGCCGCATGCGCTCGGCTGGCGCGGTGCCGCTGAGCGCGACGCCCGCGGCGAACGCACCGACGATCGGCGCGAGCTGTGCCGCGTCGGCGAGCAGCGCGAACGCCAACGTGAACGCGAGCGCGATCGCGACGAAGGTACCGGCGCTGCGCGAGTAGCGGTCGACCAGCCCGAAGAACCGGGGGCCGAAGCGCGTGCCGAACGCGACCGCGAGCACGAGGAACCCGACCGCGATCACGACGATCCCGACGATGTCGAGGATCGACACCGTCCCCGCGGTCGTCACCCGCACGACGATGGTGAGCAGGATCAACCCCATCACGTCGTCGGCAACCGCGGCGCCGAGCACCGTGCGCGACTCGATGCGCGTCAGCGCGCCGAGGTCGCTGAAGACGCGCGCGGTGATGCCCACGCTGGTCGCCGCGAGCGCGGCGCCGATGAACAGCGCAGTGTCGCTCGACTCCCCGAACCCCAGCGCGACCCCGAGGCCCAACGCGACCGGGAGGACGACGCCGATGACCGCGACGGCCGTCGACGACTTCCCGACCGACCGCAGGTCGGCGAGGCTGAGCTCGAGGCCGACCTCGAGCAGTAGCAGGATCACCCCGAGCTCGGCGAGGACCTCGAGCGTGATGTCGTGGCCGACGAGCTCCAGCACCGACGGGCCGATGAGGATGCCCGCGAGGATCTCGCCGACGACGGCCGGGATCCGGGCGCGTTCGGCGAGCTCGGCCGCGAGCTTCGCTGCCAGCAGGACGACGAGGATGTCGACGAGGACGTCGGTGACGTTCACTCCGGCGTGCGCCCGTTCTCCTCCGTCCGCAGCAGGTAGCCGCGGCGGTGCACCGTGTGGATCTGGAGCCCGGTGTCGGTGAGCAGGCGCCGCAAGCGGGCGAGGTGCACGTCGAGCACGTTGCGGTCCTTCGGCTTCTCGTCGGGCCAGCCCCGGCGCAGCAACGCGTCGCGGCTGACGACGGCGTTGCGCCGCTCGAGCAGCGCTGCGGTGAGCCGGGCCTGGATCGGCGGCAGCACCACCACGTGGCGGCCCACGCGCAGGACGCCGTCCTCGAGCACCAGCTCGTCGGTGTGCTGACGGGCCCGGGCCCGCAGGGTCTGGAGGCGGATGCGCACCTCGTCCTCGTCGACCGGGGTGCGGAGCCAGTCCTCGAGCCAATCGTCGGTCGTCGGTGGGAGGCCGTGCTCGACCACCACGAGTCGCGGCTCACCCCGGGCGCGCAGACGCTCCAGCCGTTCGGCTTCAGCCGGGTAGTGCACGAGTGCGACATCCACCACGCAGCGGACGGTACGAGCGCGCTGTTTCAGGTTCGTTTCGTCGACGTGAACGCCCCCGCGTGCTCGGTTCAGGAGCTTGTCAGGACTCGGACTCAGCCGGTTCACGGTTCGGTCGCAACCGCGAAACCGCGACCACGTCTGATGTCAGACGTCGTTCACCGAGAGTGACACGAGGGAGAGGGAGCACATGATGCGTAGGAGCAAGGGGAGGCTGGTCGCCGTCGGGCTGCTGGCGCTCCTGATCGTCACGTTGATGACGGGCACGGCCTGGGCGGCCGGCGACCCGTCGATCAGCGAGGCGGGAAAGGCGGCGACGACGACGGATCCGGCGATTGCGGTCAACCTGCTCTGGATCGTCCTCGGCGCCGTGCTCGTGATCTTCATGCAAGCCGGGTTCGCGCTCGTCGAGACCGGGTTCTGTCGAGCGAAGCACGCGGCGCACGTGTTCAGCACGAACTTCGCAGTGTTCGGGCTGGGCTTCGCCGCGTTCTTCCTGGTCGGGTTCCCGATCATGTTCTCGGGGTTCAGCTACCCCGGGTACTTCGGGCTCGACACGGCGTTGAGCCCCGACCGGCTGATCGGCTTCGGTGACTGGACCTTCCTGTGGGGGCGCAGCGGCTTTGCGCTCTCCGGGCTCGCCTACTCCGCACCGATCGCGGCGTTCTTCCTGTACATGGTCGCCTTCATGGACACCACGGCCACGATCCCGACGGGCGCGATGGCCGAGCGGTGGAAGTGGAAGGCGTTCGTGGGCTGGGGCCTCTTCTGCGGCGCGCTCTACTACCCGATCTTCGGTGGGTGGACGTGGGGCGGCGGCTGGCTCAGCCAGCTCGGCAACAACCTCGAGCTCGGCTTCGGCTACGTCGACTTCGCCGGCTCCGGCGTGGTCCACGCCATGGGTGGCATCGCCGGTCTGGCGGGCGCGCTCGTGCTCGGGCCGAGGCTCGGCAAGTTCGGGGCCGACAAGAAGCCGCGGACCCTGGCCGGGCACAACATCCCGATGGCCGGCCTCGGCGTCTTCATCCTGCTGTTCGGCTGGTTCGGCTTCAACGCCGCGTCCACGTTCGCGGCGACCGACGTGCGGTTCACGATCGTGGCCGTCAACACCGCGATCGCGGCTGCGTTCGGTGCCGTCATCGCCATGGTCTGGGCGCAGAAGCGGATGGGCAAGCCCGACCCCGGCATGATGATGAACGGCATGCTCGCCGGCCTGGTCGCCATCACGGCGCCCTGTGCCTTCGTGCAGCCGTGGGCTGCCGCAGTGATCGGTGCGCTCGCAGCGGTGATCGTGTGCGAGTCGATCCTCTTCATCGAGAGGCGCGGCATCGACGACCCCGTGGGTGCCATCTCGGTCCACGGCGTCGGCGGGATCTTCGGCGTGCTCTGCATCGGCATCTTCTCGGATGGCCGGTACGGCGCGGCGTGGAACCTCACCGACAGCTCGGCGACCGCCGGCAAGGGTGTCACCGGCATCCTCTACGGCAACGGGGAGCTCTTCGGCAGCGGCAGCTTCGGTGAGCTCGGCTTCGGCCAGCTCGCGTCGCAGGCCATCGCCGCCCTGGTGATCATCTTCGTCATGGGTGCGATCGCCTACGGGTTCTTCAAGCTCCAGGGGCTGTTCTTCAAGGACAAGACGATCCGCTCCACCGAGGCCGACGAGCTCGCCGGTCTCGACCGTCCGGAGATGGGTGTGCTCGCCTACGACAACCTCCAGATCCGGGAGATCGACGTGGTCGGCCTGGACCCGACCGACGACAAGGTCCTGGCGACCGGCGGCGAGTCGCCCGATCCCTCGACCGGGAGGTAGCAGCTCCACGAGCTCCACGTGGGTGGCCGGCGGG
>JBBDWT010000185.1:10872-15193 GCA_040902705.1 Acidimicrobiia bacterium
ACAGCGACGTGCCCGCCGGCCCTCACGCGCTCGTTCACATTCCCGAAACACTCTCGCGACGCTGAGGTAACCGACTCCAGTGATGCTCCGTCCCGATCTGACGCGGACATGACCGGTCTCTGTGCCGGTGCTCGAGCACGTCCGCTCGTCACGAGGGGGGAGCGAAGTGGACATCAACACCGGCGACACCGCCTGGGTCCTCGCGTCCGCCGCCCTGGTCATGTTCATGACCCCGGGGCTGGCGCTGTTCTACGGCGGCATGGTGCGCACCAAGAACGTGCTCGCCATGCTGATGCAGAACTTCGTGTGCCTCGGGATCGTGAGCGTGCTGTGGGGCGCCGCCCTGTACTCGCTGGCGTTCTCGGGGAGCGGGGATCTGATCGGCAACTTCGACCTGGCGTGGCTGCGCCACACCGCCGATCAGCCGACCGGGTTCGCGCTGACCGTGCCACCGATCGCCTTCCTGGCGTTCCAGATGATGTTCGCGGTCATCACGCCGGCGCTGATCAGCGGCGCGATCGCCGATCGGATGCGCTTCGCGGCGTGGACCTGGTTCGTCCCGCTGTGGGTCATCGTCGTCTACACGCCGGTCGCCCACTGGGTCTTCTCGCCGTCGGGCTGGCTCTTTCAGCGGGGCGCACTCGACTTCGCGGGCGGAACCGTCGTGCACATCAACGCCGGCATCGCGGCGCTCGCGGCGGTCCTGGTGCTCGGGAAGCGCCGCGGCTGGCCGTCGCACCCGATGGTGCCGCACAACCTCCCGCTCACCCTCATCGGTGCGGGCATCCTCTGGTTCGGGTGGTTCGGCTTCAACGCCGGCTCCGCGCTGGGCGGCAACGACGTCGCGGCCACGGCCCTGGTCAACACGCACATGGCTGCCGCGGCTGCGATGGTGAGCTGGCTCCTGGTCGAGCGCTGGCGATCGGGGCACGCGACGACCCTCGGAGCGGCGTCGGGCCTCGTCGCGGGGCTCGTCGCGATCACCCCGTGCGCGGGCTTCGTCGGCGGGATGTCTCCGATCTGGATCGGTCTGATCGCCGGCGCCGCGTGCGCGTTCGCGGTGAGCCTGAAGTTCAAGTTCGGCTACGACGACTCGCTCGACGTGGTCGGCGTCCACCTGGTGGGCGGCCTGATCGGCTCGCTGCTCGTCGGTGTGTTCGCCGACGCCGCCTACAACGAGGCCGTGGCGGCGGCTCCCGGTGGTGGTGGGCTCGTCGAGACGGGCCAGCTCGACCTGCTCGGCGAGCAGCTCATCGCGGTCGGGGCGACCATGGTGTGGTCGTTCGTGCTCACGGCCGTCATCATGCTCGTGTTGAAGGCGGCGCTGCCGAAGGGCATCCGCGCCTCCGAGGAGGACGAGGAGACCGGACTCGACCTCACGCAGCACTCCGAGACCGGCTACGCCCTCGATCGAGTTTGAAGCGAAGGGACAGACATTCTCATGAAGCTCATCGTCGGCATCATCAAGCCGTTCAAGCTCGACGACGTCAAGAACGCGCTGAAGGACCTGGAGGTGCACGGTCTCACCGTGTCCGACGTCCAGGGCTTCGGTCGTCAGCGTGGTCACACCGAGGTGTACCGGGGGGCGGAGTACGAGATCGACTTCGTCCCCAAGGTGCGCGTCGAGGTCCTCGTGGACGACGGCGACGTCGAGAGGATCACCAACGCACTGGTGGAGACCGCGCGCACCGGCAAGATCGGTGACGGCAAGGTCTGGGTCGTTCCCGTCGAGGGAGTGATCCGCATCCGGACCGGGGAAGCGGGCTCAGACGCCCTCTAGTGACGCCGCTTCGGCGGCAGCACGCCTGCGAGACGCGCGGGCCCGGGTCGATGCCGATCCGGGCCTGCGTGGTCTCGCCTACGGGCGCAGGCTGTCCGACGCGCTGGACGACTCCCTCCGGGAGGTCGCGAGCACGCTCCCGCTCGACAGCCGCTTCGCGGTGGTCGCGCTCGGGTCCTACGCGCGGCGCGAGCTCTGTCCGGGCTCCGACATCGACGTCATGCTGCTGCACGACGGGCGCGCGTCGAACGTCGCGGTCGCGACGGCCGCCGAAGAGCTCTGGTACCCGCTCTGGGACGCGAAGTTCGTGCTCGGCCATGCCGTCCGGACACCGAAGGAGGCGCTCGCGCTCGCGAGCTCCGAGATCGACACGCTCACCGCGCTCGTCGAGCTGCGCGGGGTGGCGGGGGACCGCGAGCTGGCCGAGGAGACGCGGGCCCGAGCCCGCCGGTCGATGGGTCGGCACCCGGCCGTCACGGCCGAGCTGCTCGCGGCCGGCTCGTCGGCCCGGGCGGTCCGACCCGGGCCGATCGCCGAGATGTCGGAACCGAATCTGAAGGACGGCGCGGGCGGGTTGCGCGACCTCCAGGCGCTGGAATGGGCGGGGATCGCGCTGCGGGGCGACACGCCCGTCGACGACCCGCTCGAGGAGGCGCCCGGGATCGCGGCCCTCCTCGGCGCCGGGTATCTCCACGGCGACGACCCCGCGGTGCTCCACGATGCGCGCGTCAGGCTCTTGGACGCGCGCGTCGCGCTCCAACGGCTCACCGGTGGCCGCAGCGACGTGCTCTTGCTCCAGGACCAGGACGCGGTCGCCGAGGCGCTGGGCGCCGTCGACGCGGACGCGTTGGTCACCGAGCTCGCGATGACGGCACGGTCGGTCACGTGGATCACGGCCGACGTGTGGCGGCGCCTGCGCGACGCCCGACGAGGCCCGCTCGGGCGGCTCGCTCGGCGCGACCGTCAGCTCGCGGAAGGCGTCGTGCTGCGCGACGGCGTCGTCACGCTGACGGCCGACGCGAACCTCGACGCGGTCACGGTGCTGCGCGTGGCGGTCCATGCCGCACGCGCCGACGCGCCGCTCGACCGCCGCTCGCTCGAGCGGATGCGCGGGCTCACGGTCGGCGCGTGGAGCCCGGAGATGCTCGACGAGCTCATCGCGCTCCTGCGCCAGGGACGACGGGCGATCCCGGTGATCGAGGCGCTCGATCAGGTCGGCGTCCTGGAGCTGCTGCTCCCCGAGTGGGTGCACGTGCGCGCGAGGCCGCAGCGCAACGCATACCACCGATTCACCGTCGATCGGCACCTGCTCGAGTGCGTGGCGGAGTGCGCCGCGGTCCTCGAGGACGACGGGTTCGACGGTCACGTCGCGTCGCGAGCGCGCCCCGAGCTCCTCCTGCTCGGTGCCCTGCTCCACGACATCGGCAAGGGGCTGCCGGGCGACCACTCGGTCACCGGCGAGGGCACGGCCCGGGTCGTCGGCCGGCGCATCGGGCTCGACCCGCACGGCACCGAGGTCCTCGCGTGGCTCGTGCGGGAGCACCTGCTCCTCGCCGAGACCGCCACGCGTCGCGACCTCGGCGACGAGGACACGATCGTGCGGTTCGGGCGCGCCGTGCGTGACACGGAGCGCCTCGACCTCCTCTACGCGCTCACGATCGGTGACTCGCGGGCCACCGGCCCTGCCGCGTGGAGCCGCGCGAAGGCAGCGCTGATGCGCCGGCTGTTCGTCGAGGCCGACACGCTGCTCGAGCACGGCGTGGTCGGGCGTGATCATGCGGCCGAGCAGGCGGCGACCGTCGACCGCCACGGCCCCCTGCTCGCCCGCCGCGAGCTGGCGCTCGCCTGGACGACCGGCGACGACGGTCTGGTCGAGTGCGCCGTCGCGGCCCCCGACCGGCCGGGCCTGCTGGCGACCGTCGCCGGCGTCCTGGCCGTCCACGGCTTCGACATCCGCGGCGCCCGCGTCTACGGCGCCGAGGGCGACATGGCGCTCGAGGTCTTCCGGGGCGTCGACACCTTCGAGCGCCTCGACGGGACCGGCCGCGCCGCCGTCGCCGCCGACCTGGCGGCCGCGCTCGCCGGCACGTTCCCTCTCCGAGACCGGCTCGCCGAGCGTCACCAGCGCTACCGCCGCGCCGACGTCCCGCACGACGTCAGCGTGTCCTTCGACCTCGACGCGTCGAGCGCAGCCACCGTCGTCGAGATCGAGGCCCCCGACGAGGTCGGGCTCCTCGCCCGGGTCGCTGCGGTCTTCACCGACCTGGGCTTCGACGTTGGCGCGGCGCTGGTGTCGACGCTCGGCGACCGGGTCGTCGACGCCTTCTACATCCGCGACGAGCACGGGACGAAGCCGACCCGGCCCCTCACGCTCGACCGGCTCCGCGCGACGATCGTCGCCCGCCTCAGCGCCGAGGCACTGGGATAGGCGGGGTAGGCGGGGTAGGCGGGGGCGAGCGGCGGCCGACACCGCAGCCGTCACCCGGGCCGGTACCCGCCGGAGAGCCCGAAGCGCTGGGGTGCCTGGGGCTCTGCTACCGT
>JBBDWT010000186.1:0-2173 GCA_040902705.1 Acidimicrobiia bacterium
TCCATCCCGCTGTCCTCCCACTCGATCGAGAGCGGGCCCTGGTAGCCGATCCGGTTCAGCGCGCGGAAGAAGTCCTCGAAGTCGACGTCGCCGTGGCCGGGCGACACGAAGTCCCAGCCGCGCGCCTCCTCGCCGAAGTTCAGGTGCGAGCCGAGGATCGAGCGGCGTCCGTCGAGCCGCTTCTTCGAGTCCTTGACGTGCACGTGGTAGATCCGGTCGGGGAAGTCGAGCGCGAACTGCGCCGTGTCGAGGAACTGGTGCGCGAAGTGGCTCGGGTCGAGGTTGATCCCGAACGCCTCGCGGTTGTCGATCGCGTCGAGCGTCCTCCGCGTCGTGACGAAGTCGTAGGCGATCTCGGTCGGGTGCACCTCGAGGCCGAACTTGACGCCCTCCTGGTCGAAGACGTCCATGATCGGGCTCCACCGCTCGGCGAACTCCTCGTACCCCCGCTCGATCTCGTCGGGGTCGTTCGGCGGGAACGAGTAGATCAGGTGCCAGATCGGCGAGCCGGTGAAGCCGTTCACCTGCCGGACGCCCAGGCGCGCGGCTGCGCGGGCCGTGTCCTTCATCCGCTCGGCGGCCCGCGTGCGCACGCCCTCCTGCTCGCCGTCCCCGTAGATCTCGGGCGGCAGGATCGCCTTGTGACGCTCGTCGATCCGGTCGCACACAGCCTGGCCGACCAGATGCGCGCCGATCGCCAGGACGTTCAGATGGTTGCGCTCCAGGATCTCCTGCTGCGAACGGCAGTAGCCGTTGTCCGCGAGCGCCTTGTCGACCTCGAAGTGGTCGCCCCAGCAGGCGAGCTCGAGGCCCTCGAACCCCCAGCCGCCGGCCTTCGCGGCAAGATCCTCGAGCGGCAGGTCGGCCCACTGGCCGGTGAAGAGCGTGACGGGACGGGCCATCAAACGCGAGTCTAGACTCCTTCCCCAATGGAGCCCGACGTGCTCGACCGGTTCGCCGCGGTCACCCAGACGATCCGTGAGCCGGAGCAGCTGCGGACGTACGAGTGCGACGGTCTGACGGGGCACCGGGTGGTGCCGGCGCTGGTGGCGCTTCCCGGCAGCGTCGAGGAAGTGCAAGCGGTGGTGCGGCTCTGCAACGAGGAGCGCATTCCGTTCGTGGCGCGCGGGGCCGGCACGGGCCTCTCCGGCGGTGCGCTCCCGGTCGCGGAGGGGATCGTCATCTCGCTCGCGCGGCTCACGCGCGTCCTGGGGATCGACATCGCGCGCGCCCAGGTCGTCGTCGAGCCGGGTGTCACGAACCTCGACGTCACGCGTGCGGTTGCAGCCGCGGGCTTCTACTACGCGCCGGACCCGTCGTCGCAGCAGGTCTGCACGATCGGCGGCAACGTCGCGGAGAACTCGGGCGGCGCCCATTGCCTCAAGTACGGCTTCACCGTGAACCACGTCCTCGCCGCAGAGGTCGTCCTGCCGGATGGCGAGATCGTCGAGTTGTCGGTCTGGGACGACGGGCCCGACCTGCTGGGCGCCTTCGTCGGCTCGGAGGGGACGCTCGGGATCGCGACGAAGCTGACACTGCGCATCCTCCGGTCCCCTGAGGCGGTCGTGACCCTGCTGGCGGGCTTCGGCCACACCGACGAGGCCGGCGGCGCGGTCTCGGGGGTGATCGCGGGCGGGATCCTTCCCGCCGCGATCGAGATGATGGATGCGGTGACGATTGAGGCAGCCGAGGCCGCCGTCGGCGCGAACTATCCGGACGGCTGCGGCGCCGTGCTGATCGTCGAGCTCGACGGGCCGGCCGCGCAGGTCGAGGACGATCTCGCGCGCGTCGAGGCGATCTGCCGCGAGCACGAGGCGCGGGAGATCAGGATCGCGTCCGACCCGGAGGATCGGTACGCGGTCTGGCGGGGTCGGAAGGCGGCGTTCGCCGCGATGGGCCGGATCAGCCCCGACTACTACGTGCAGGACGGCGTCGTGCCGCGCACGAGGCTGCCGAGCGTGCTGCGCGCGATCGACGAGCTCTCGCAGACGCACGGGCTGCGCGTCGGCAACGTCTTCCACGCCGGCGACGGCAATCTGCACCCGCTCGTCCTCTACGACGGCCGCGTCGAAGGCGAGGCGGAACGCGCGGAGGCGCTGTCGAAGCAGATCCTGGAGATCTGCATCGACGCCGGCGGCTCGATCACGGGCGAGCACGGCGTCGGGACGGACAA
>JBBDWT010000187.1:0-14554 GCA_040902705.1 Acidimicrobiia bacterium
CTCCCGAAAGCCATGGCTGCGCCGCGCCCATCATCTTCACGTGACCCATGTAGTGAATGGTGTTGTCACCCATCGAGCACGCGAACACCGACAGGTGCTCGTCCTTGAAGTTCGGCGCACCGATGATCGTCTTGTGCTCGTGGATGTACGCGGTGATCTCTTCGACCTGCTCGTCGGTGTACCCGAGCTTGCGCAGCGCACGCGGGATCGTCTGGTTGACGATCATCATCGTGCCGCCACCGACGAGCTTCTTCGCCTTGGTGAGCGCGAGGTCGGGCTCGATGCCGGTGGTGTCGCAGTCCATCATCAGGCCGATGGTGTTGTGGCTCACGAACCCGTTGGCGACATAGGTGACATTGTCGGGCACCGAGAGGTCGTACGTGAACTGCTCGTCACCCAGCTCGGCGGTGGCGACCGTGTCGTAGAAGAACCCGAGCAGGTGGCCGAGCTCGGTGTCGTGGCTCCGCTCGAACAACTCGGTGGCCACGCGACGCGACACACGGCCCTTGGCGACCTCGGCGAGGAGCACCTTGCGGAGCCGGTCGTTCACGGGCGCGAGTCGCTCGACCAGCGCACGGGTGACCGGGATGTGGTCCATGCGCGCCGCCTGACGGCCCTCGCTCCGGACGACCGCAGCGGTCTTTCGCCCGCTGATGAAGCCGACCTCGTCGAGCCACCGGGAGTGGTACGCCGTGTTCAGCAGGCGCAGCACCGCGAGCGACGACTGACCCCAGCCAGTCGTGTCGTACTTGCGCGTCGTCGGGTATCCGAGTGCAAGCGCGAGCGTCTGCACGTCGTTGGAGAACTCGAGTGACGTCGTCGACCACTGCGGGATGCCGGCGCCGACGGTCCCGTCGGCCTCGAAGAGCCCTCGGAGGAAGGCTGAGTAAACGTCGCGGTCGTTGGTGTGGAGCACTGCCTCGGGGACGTGGGGGAGCCACCCCTTGCCGCGGTGATCTTCGTGCGGCTTGTGCTTCGCGAGACCACACGCTTCCCACCACTGAGTGAGCCGGACGGAGTGGAACGCCACTTCCGCGTATCCCTGCTTCGGCGTGACGTGAGCCTCGAGGCCGAAGCACTCCTTGCCGAGCATCGCGAGGCGCTCGATCACGTCGAAGTCGCCGTCCGCGACGCAGAGGCGGATCCCTCTCGAGTGCAGAGACCCATCGCCCATGAAGTAACCGATGAGCTCCGCGAGCTCCGCGGTCATCGCGCGCGGTGCGCTCGCGTGCCGTTCGCCCGTCCAGTACGCCTCGGGCAACGGCGGCAGCGCGACCGGCTGTGGCGAACCGACGAGGTTGTCGAGTGCGAGCGGCACGCGATCGCCGGATCGCAGGTCGGCGAGTCGACGCCACACCCACTCGCCGCCCTCATCGACGACCTTCACACGGTGCTTGGCCGTCCCTTGCAGGCGGTACCCGCGCTTCGTCGTGACGTCGACGACGGTCTCGACACCATTCACGTAGAACTGTGTCGCCACGCGCGGGCCCTCGTCGGTCTGCACATCGAGACCGAGCGGCTGCCACTGCTCCCCGACCGGATCGCCGAGCGACCCGAGCCGGACAAGGCCACGCTCGGTCGGGACGAGCGTGCCGCCGACGAGACATCCCGTCGGCGCGAGCACCGTTGCCTGCGAGTTGCGGACACCGTGGATCTCCCCGACCTCGACCGCTTCGTCCCACGAGCGCTGCGCGGCGCCGAGCAGCTCGACCGGCACGCGGTCCTCGTCGATCTTGGCGACCTCGCTGCGGTGCATGCGCAGCACGTTGATCATCGGCTCCGCATTCTCTGCGTAGCCCGCGAACGGGCCCATCCGCCCGGCCGTGCGCGCGCTGGTGGCGTACGCGTGACCGGTCATCAGTGCGGTGATCGCGCCCGCCCAGGCACGGCCGTCGTCGGAGTCGTAGGCAACGCCCTGCGCCATGAGCAGCGCGCCGAGGTTGGCGTAGCCCAGGCCCAGCTGACGGAAGCGGCGGCTGTTCTCGCCGATCTTCTCCGTCGGGTAGTCGGCGTTGCCGACGAGGATCTCCTGGGCAGTGAACATCACCTCGACCGTGTGCTTGAAGCCCTCGACATCGAACGAGCCGTCGTCCTCGAGGTACTCCAGCAGGTTGATGCTCGCGAGGTTGCACGCCGAGTTGTCGATGTGCATGTACTCCGAGCACGGGTTGCTGGCGTTGATGCGGCCGGTGTTCGGCGCGGTGTGCCAGCGGTTGATCGTCGTGTCGAACTGCATGCCGGGGTCGGCGCACTCCCACGCGGCCTCGGAGATCTGGCGCATCAGGTCGCGGGCCTTCAGGGTGCGGATCGACTCGCCGCTGACGACCGCGTTGAGGCTCCAGTCGGCGTCGTCGGCGACGGCCTGCATGAACTCGTCGCTCACTCGCACCGAGTTGTTCGCGTTCTGGTACTGGATCGAGTGCGAGTCGATGCCGTCGAGGTCCATGTCGAAGCCCGCGTCGCGCAGCGCCCGCGCCTTGCGCTCCTCACGCGCCTTGCACCAGACGAACTCTTCGACGTCGGGGTGGTCGACGTCGAGGATGACCATCTTCGCGGCGCGACGCGTCTTGCCGCCCGACTTGATCGTGCCGGCCGAAGCGTCGGCGCCGCGCATGAAGCTCACCGGGCCGCTCGCGGTGCCGCCGCCGGCGAGGTGCTCCTGGGACGAGCGGATGCCCGACAGGTTGATGCCCGAGCCGGAGCCACCCTTGAAGATGATCCCCTCCTCGCGGTACCAGTTGAGGATCCCGTCCATGGTGTCCTCGACCGCGAGGATGAAGCACGCGCTCGCCTGCTTCGGCACCCCCTTGACCCCGATGTTGAACCACACCGGCGAGTTGAAGGCCGCGCGCTGGTGGAGCAGCACGTACTTCAGCTCGTTGCGGAACGCGGCGCCTTCCTGCTCGTCGACGAAGTAGCCGTCCTGCACGCCCCACGCGGTGATCGTGTCGGCGACGCGGTCGATGACCTGCTTCAGCGAGTCCTCGCGCTCGTCGGTGCCGAGCGTGCCGCGGAAGTACTTCTGGGCGACGATGTTGGTCGCGTTCTGCGACCACGAGACGGGGAACTCGACGTCGGGCTGGAAGAACGCGTCGGTGCCGTCCTTGAAGTTCTGGATGCGAGCGTCGCGGCGCTCCCAGGCGACCGTGTCGTACGGATGGGTCCCGTGCTCGGTGAAGTACCGACGGATCCCGATTCCGATCTGCTCCGGCGCCATGGTCATTGGGTGGGTTCCTCCCCCGTTCGTGCCGGGCCGACGCCCGGTTGGCTGCGCTGCTGCGTCACCGCAGCATCCTCCGGCGCTGCCGGGCGTTAGAAACCACAATATCTTGTGGTCGATCCCCCCGGTGACGCGAGATGAGGGGTGAATTACAACACCCGAATTCCACGCGTGTCAACAGGCAACTTGGCTTTTCCTGCGCAACACCAGCCCCTCGAGGCACAGCCGTGCCGCCGGTGCCGCGTCGTCGCAGGTCAGCGGGGTGGCGGCCGGCGCTTGGGCGCCGTGGTCTTGCGGAGCTCGACGGCCGCCCGCTCGAAGTCGGCGGCGTCGTCGAAGCCCTTGTAGACCGAGGCGAAGCGCAGGTACGAGACCTGGTCAAGCGTCCGGAGGCGCTCGAGGACGGCCATCCCGAGCATGTCGGACGACACCTCGGGGCCGGCGGCCCGGGCGTCCTCCTCGATCTGGGCGACGGCGTCCTCGACGGCAGCCGCGGACACCGCCCCACCGGCGACGGCCCTGCCGATCCCGTCGGCGAGCTTGGCGCGCTCGAACGGCTCCTTGAGCCCCGAGCGCTTCACGACCATGAGCGGCAGCTCGACGACGCGCTCGTGCGTCGTGAAGCGACGGCCGCACCCGAGGCACTCGCGGCGACGCCGCACCGCGGCGAAGTCGTCGAGGGGACGAGAGTCGACGACCTTGTCGTCGTCGGCTTCGCAGTAGGGGCAGCGCACGCCGGCCACGGTACCTCCCGCCCGCTGCGCGCTCGCGTCAGCGACACAGCAGGTCGACGGCGTCGAGGAACGACGGGCGCGTCAGGCCGGCAGGCGGATGCGCTCACCGGGCTGGAGCGGCGCGCCGTCACGCGCGTCGGAGAGCTCGTCGACGAGCGGTCGGGGATCCTCCTCGGGCGCGAGCCGGCTGACGATCGACCACAGCGTGTCGCCCGGGTGGACCACGACGACGCCGGGATTGGCGCCGCCGTGCGTCGAGACGGCTTCGACACCAACGCCGGTGGCTCCGGACGATCCGGTTCCGGTCTCGATGGAGAACGAGGCAGGGCGGCGCTCGGGAGCAGCGAGGGGGGAGCCCCCGAGCGCAACGCCCGCCCGTGCTGCCACGACCACCACGCCCAACGCCAGCAGGGCGAAAGCCAGCCGCCGGCGTCGGTAGGTCGCGGGGGTCACCTGGCGCCCACGAGCGATAGCCACTCGTGGGAGCGACGAGCTGGTCGCGGGCCAGCTCACCGTGTAGCCGGGTGCGGTCGTGCATGCAGCCATCTGTTTCGTCTCTCTGTGTCTCGATGCCCGTGAAGTGCGGGCCGTACGGATCGTGCTGATCGTGCTGGTGGTGCAGCCGGTCGGATGGATGGTCCGACCGGATCGAGCGGGTCGTGCAGTGTCACCGTGAGAGTGAACCGCGGGGGTGTGACAGCCACCCCGGCCCGGAAACTCGGGCTCTTCGTGGTTCGGGCGCCTCTCGTGGTGCTGGTCGTGCGTGGTGCTGATGGCGCAGGCGCCGTCGAGCACGACGAACGCCTGTTCGTGATCAAAGCAGAACAGACGTTCGGAGTCAAGAACAGATGTTCGGAAAACCGGGCGGTTGCCGGGGCGCGGGCGGGTCCCTACGTTGCGGGCCGTGATCTCCTGCCCTGATCCGGCGCCGCGGTCCCCTGGGTGGTGCCCGTGACGGCACCCGTCGAGATCCGGCTCGGGTCCGGCGAGTTCTACGCCGACGCCCGCGAGGCCTACCGGTGGATGCGGGAGTCGGCACCGGTGCATCTCGACGCGGCCCGAGGCCTCTGGGGCGTCGCCACCTACGACGGCGTGCTCGCGGTCGAGCGTGACGACGAGACGTTCTCGAACGCCGGTGGGAGCCGCCCCGACACCGGTCCTCTCCCGTGGATGATCGACATGGACGGGACCGACCACCTCAAGCGGCGAAAGCTCGTCAGCCGCGGGTTCACGCCGGCGCGCGTGCGCGCGACGACGGATCACCTCGGGCAGCTGTGCGACGAGCTGATCGACCGCGTGTGCGAACGCGGCGAGTGCGACATCGTCGCCGACCTCGCGGCGCCCCTGCCGCTCATCGTCATCGGCGACATGCTCGGCATCGCACCCGAGGACCGCGCCGACCTGCTGCGCTGGTCCGACGACATGCTGGCCTCGCTGAGTGGCGACCCGGAGGTGCTCGCCGCGTCCGCAGCCGCGTTCACCGAGTTCGACGCCTACGCACGCGAGCTCATGGCCGCGAGACGGGCGGAGCCCCGCGACGATCTCGTCAGCGTGCTCGTGCATGCGGAGGTCGACGGCGACCGCCTCGACGACACGGAGATCGTCTTCGAGTCGCTCTTACTCCTCGTGGGCGGCGACGAGACGACGCGCCACGTCATCAGCGGGGGGACCGAGCAGTTGCTCGCGCATCCGGACGCGTGGCGAGCGCTCGGCGACGATCCGCGGCTGCTCCCGTCGGCCGTCGAAGAGATGCTGCGCTGGGTGTCGCCGATCAAGGACATGCACCGCGTCGTCACCCACGATGTCGAGCTCCTCGGCCAGACGCTGCAGGCCGGCGAGAGCCTCGTCGTGCTCTACGAGTCCGCGAACTTCGACGACGCGCACTTCGCGGAGCCCGAGCGGTTCGACATCGAGCGCTCCCCGAACGACCACCTGGCGTTCGGCTTCGGCGCGCACTTCTGCCTCGGCGCGAGCCTCGCTCGCCTCGAGGTCACGACGATGGTCGAGCGGCTGCTGCGCCGACTGCCCGACCTGGCCCCGACGACCGACGGGCCGCTCCCCCGGTTCCTCAGCACGATCACGGCGCTGCCCGTCCGGTTCACCCCCGCCGCACCGGTCCTCACCGGGTGACGGGCCAGGCGTCGGGCCGGAAAATGGGCGAACAGGTGTTTGCCCCGAACACCTGATCGTGGTACTTTGCCCGCATGACCTCAGATCTCACCGACCGCCAACGCCAGGTGCTCGAGTTCATCGACGCGGAGATCCGCGACCGCGGGTACCCGCCGAGCGTGCGCGAGATCGGCGAGGCCGTCGGCCTCTCGTCGAGCTCGACCGTTCATGCCCACCTCGCCGCCCTGCAGGACAAGGGCTTCCTCAAGCGCGACCCCACGAAGCCCCGCGCCATGGAGCTGGTGTACGACTCCGGCTCCGGCACCGCGATCGAGCGCCGCCCGGTGCGCCACGTCCCGCTGGTCGGCGACGTCGCCGCCGGCACAGGCGTGCTCGCGGCGGAGAACGTCGAGGAGACCGTGCCGGTCCCCGAAGACTTCACGGGCGCCGGCCAGATGTTCATGCTGCGGGTCCGGGGCGACTCGATGGTCGACGCCGGGATCCTCGACGGCGACTACGTCGTGGTCCGCCAGCAGGCCGTCGCCGACCCCGGTGAGGTGGTCGTCGCCGGCA
The DNA here is from genome assembly GCA_040902705.1 of Acidimicrobiia bacterium. Taxonomy (GTDB): domain Bacteria; phylum Actinomycetota; class Acidimicrobiia; order IMCC26256; family PALSA-555; genus DATBSK01. The sequence goes on from JBBDWT010000187.1 coordinate 6,637, forward strand.
TCCCCGGCGAGGAGGCCACGGTCAAGACGTACCTCCGCCGTCGCGGCAAGGTCGTGCTGCGCCCCGAGAACCCGTCGATGACCGAGATGGTCTTCGACCCGAGCGACGTCTCGATCTACGGCAAGGTCGTCACGTTGCTCCGGCGCCTGCAATAGCGCTCGCCGGCGCACCCGCAGCCGCGGGATCGACCGGGTCGTCCCCGCCGAGTCGCGCGCACCCCGCGCCCGCCGCGCCCCTGACCTTGTCCCACCTTGATGCGTCTCTCGACCCGCTCCACGACGGTGAGAGACGCATCAAGAGACTGGGGTCAGCCGATGCCGTGGTCGCGCAGGATGTCGTTGAGCTTGGCCTTGTCGGAGCGCTCGCCCTCGGTGAGCCGGCGGATGATCAGCGCGCACGGCAGGAAGTACTCGCCGCCGGCGAACTTCCGCGGGCGCATCGCCTGCACGACGATGCACCACGGCGGGACGATCCCGCGCGCGACCTCTTCGCCCGTCTCCGCGTCGATGACCGGGATCCCCGGGTTCAGGATCACGCCTTCGCCGAGCACGCTGCCGTTGCCGACACGCGCGCCCTGCGTGACCATGCACCGGCTGCCGATCGTCACGTCGTCGCCGACGATCACGGGCGCGGCCTGCGGAGGCTCGAGCACGCCGCCGATGCCCACACCACCCGAGAGGTGCACGCGCGCGCCGATCTGCGCACACGAGCCCACCGTCGCCCAGGTGTCGACCATCGTGTCCTCGCCGACCCGCGCGCCGATGTTGACGTAGCTCGGCATCAGGATGACGCCCGGCGCGAGGTACGAGCCCCACCGAGCGTTCGAACCGGGCACCGCGCGCACCTTGGCCGCGGCATAGTCGTGCTTCAGCGGGATCTTGTCGGAGTACTCGAACGGCCCGACCTCGATCGTCTCCATCTTCGCGATCCGGAAGAGGAGGAGGATCGCCTGCTTGCACCACTGGTGCACGACGACCTCGTCGTCGACGACCTCGGCGACCCGCGCGGCCCCCCGGTCGAGGAGGTCGATCGCTTCGTGCACCGTCGCTCTCGCATCCGCTTCGGACGCGAACGACGCAAGGTCGTCGCGGTGCTCCCACAGCTCCGTGATGCGCTGCTCCAGGTCGCTCAACTCGCCTCCCGGCTCTCCACCACGTTCTCGACGTTCTGAACCAACCGCTCGACCTGGTCGTCGGTGAGCGTCAGGGCGAGACGCACGTGGCTCGCCCCGGCGGGACCGTAGAGGTCGCCGGGGGCCCCGAGCACACCGGCCCGGGCGAGGCGGCCGGCGAGCTCCCAGCCGTCGGTCTCCTCGCCCGCCGACCGCAGCCAGAGGTAGAAGGCCGACGGTCCGCCGTCGTGCACGAGGCCGAACGCCTCGAGCGCGGGGAGGGCCCGGGCGCGCCGGGTCGCGTAGCGGGCGCGCTGCTCGTCGACGTGGCTGTCGTCACCCAGCGCGGCGGCGGCGGCCGCCTGCATCGGGGTGGACACCATCATCCCCGCGTGCTTGCGCACCTCGCCGAGGTAGCGAACCAAGTCGGCATCGCCGGCGACGAAGCCGACCCGGAAGCCCGCCATGTTGGAGCGCTTCGAAAGTGAGTGCACCGCGAGCACGCCGTCGTTGCCGCGGTCGAGGACCGTGATCGGTGCGGCCGGCGCGCCCGTGTCGTCGTAGGTGAACTCGGCGTAGCACTCGTCGCTCGCGACGACGATGTCGCGCGCTCGGGCCCACTCCACCGTCGCAGCGAGCTCCGCGCGCGACGCACTGACGCCACTCGGGTTGGCGGGGTCGTTGCACCACAGCAGCAGAGCGCGATCGACGTCGTCGCGATCGACGGCGGTCACATCAGGACGCCAGTGCTCATCGACGGGCACCGGGACGGCCCGCAGCCCCGCGAGCGTCGCGCCCATCGCGTACGTCGGGTACGAGAGCGCGGGATAGAGCACGGTGTCACGATCGGGGTTCCGCAACGAGAGCAGCCGCGGCAGGCCTGCGACCACCTCCTTCGTACCGAGGCACGCCATCACCGCATCCGCCGCGACCGTCACGCCGAACCGGCGCCGGATCCACGCTGCGGCGGCCTCCCGCAGCGCGGGGGCACCGATCGTCGCCGGGTACCCCGTCGCCTCCCCCAGAGCGGTGGAGGCGGCCTCGAGGGCGACCTGCGGCGTCGGGTCGACGGGGGTGCCGACCGAGGCGTCGATGAGGCCGCCCGGCGCCGCGGCGGCGATCGCTCGGAGCTCGCCGAGGCGGTCGTGGGGGTACGGCGGGGGGACGAATCCGCCCTCCACCCCCGCGCGCGCCATGAGGGCAGGCTACCGACCGGTCTCAGCCCGCAGTCGCGGAGAACTCGCCGAACCGTGACGCCTCGGCGGCACCGAGGCGGGCCTGGATCCGCATGCCGTCGTCGCCGTGCACCTCCACGAGCACGTTGCCCTCGCGGTGCAGCGCCGCGAGCACGTCGCCGCGGTCGTAGGGGACGATCAGCTCGACGACCACCGCCATCTCCCGCAGGCGATCACCGATCGCCGCGACGAGCCCCTCGATCCCCTCACCCGTCCGAGCGGACACCGCCACGGCCCGTCCGCCACCGAGCAGCTCCTTGACGCGCGCGGGCTCGGCGGCATCGATCTTGTTCACGACGAGAAGCTCCGGCACGGCGTCGGCACCGATCTCGTCGAGCACCGTGCGCACCGCCTCGATCTGCGACTCGGCATCGGCGGCCGTCGCATCGACGACGTGCAGCAGCAGGTCGGCGTCGACGACCTCCTCGAGGGTGGAGCGGAACGCTTCGACGAGCTGGTGCGGCAGCCGACGCACGAAGCCGACCGTGTCGGATGCGAGGATCGTCTCGCCGCCCGGGAGGCGAAGCCGACGCGTCGTCGCGTCGAGCGTCGAGAACAGCCGGTCCTCGACGATCACGTCCGAGTCCGTGATGCGGTTGAGCAACGTCGACTTCCCGGCGTTCGTGTAGCCCACGAGCGCGACCGTCGACACCGCGCTCCGGCGGCGCGCCTTTCGTTGCGTCGCGCGCGTCTGCGCGAGTCGCTTCAAGTCGCGCTCGAGCTTGGTGACCCGCTGCTGGATGCGTCGGCGGTCGACCTCGAGCTTCGTCTCACCGGGACCACGCCGGGTGCCGATGCCACCGGCCTGCTGGCTCAGCTCCTGGCCGCGCCCCCGCAGTCGCGGCAGCAGGTACCGGTACTGCGCGAGCTCGACCTGGACCATGCCCTCCTGGCTCGTGGCGTGCTGGGCGAAGATGTCGAGGATCAGCGCGACGCGGTCGACGACGTCGACGCCGAGGAGCTTCTCCAGGTTCCGCTGCTGCGCCGGCGTGAGCTCGTCGTCGAACACCACGACATCGACGTCGAGACCGACGGCGAGCTCCCGCAGCTCTTCGGCCTTGCCCCGCCCGACGTAGGTGGCCGGGTCGGGCCGGTCGCGGCGCTGGAGCACCGACTCGACCGGGAGCGCGCCCGCGGTGTCGGTGAGCAGCGCGAGCTCCTCGAGCGAGGTCTCGGCCTCTTCGAGCGACCGCGCACCGACGCCCGTGCCCACGAGCAGCGCCCGCTGCTGGAGGACCTCGAGGTCGATCTCGGTGGCGGTGAGCCGTCTGCGGCCTCGTGCCTGGCTCCGGCTCACGGCGTGCCTTCGATCAGTCGGTCGACGTCGATCTCGACGTCGAAGAGATGCTCGACCGGGCCGCCGAGCGTCACGGTGTCACCGAGCGCGACGCGCAGGTCGCCGCCGGGGACGTGGACGACGACACGGTCACCGACCAGCCCTCGGCGGTGCGCGACGGCTGCGGCCGCGCAGGCCCCGGTGCCACAGGAGAGGGTCTCACCGACGCCGCGCTCCCAGACGCGCATCCGGAGCGCATCGGGCTCCGCCGGTGCGATGAACTCGACGTTGACGCCCTTGGGGAACCGCTCGTCGTGCTCGAGGTGCGGGCCGTGCTGGGTGACGCGCGCCGTGGCCGGGTCGTCGACGAGGAGCACCAGGTGCGGGTTCCCGACACCGGCGGCATCGCCGCGGTACGCGGTGCCGTGATACGTGGCCTCGAGGTCGAAGGCGCTCGGCGCGTCGAGGGGGATGTCGGCAGGCTCGAAGGTCACCGGGCCCATGTCGACCGATGCGGACAGCAGCGTGTCGCCCGAGCGCTCGAGCTCGAGCTCGCGTCGCCCACCACCGGTGTCGACCACCAGGCGATCACCCCGTGCGAGGCCCTCCCGGACCGCGACCCACGCGAGGCACCGTGCACCGTTCCCGCTCATCTCGGCGAGGCCGCCATCGGCGTTGCGCAGCTCCATGGTGGCGTCGGCACCGCCGGTGCCGGGCAGCAACGTGATGAGGCCGTCGGCACCGATCCCCCGGTGCCGGTCGCAGAGCGCGCGCGCGACCGCCGCGCCGGGCGCAGCCGTGCCGTCGAGGGCAACGCTCACGAGGAAGTCGTTCCCGGTGCCGTGGAGCTTGGAGACCCGCATCACGCCCTCCACCTTGCCAGGAGTGCGGGCAGCAGGATGCACGGATTCTCGGCCGCCCCGAACCAGGTGATCCGGCCATCACGGCGGAACCACATGCGCTGGCGCCGGGCGAACGACCGGGTGCGACGCGCGGCCGTCGCGAAGGCGTCGTCGACGTCGGAGCCCTCGTCGAGCACACCGAGGAGCTCCTTGTACCCGATCGCTTGATTCGCCGTCCGGGACATGGACGACCGCATCCGTTCGACCTCGTCGAGCAGGCCGGCGGCACGCATGGCCGCGACCCGGGCTTCGATGCGCCGGGCCAGGACGTCGCGCGGGAGCCAGACGCCCGCGATCGACACGGGGAACGCCGTGGGGCCGAACCCAGCAAGGCCGGGCCCGAACGACGAGAACGGCTCCCCCGTGAGCCGCATCACCTCCAGCGCGCGCACGATGCGGCGCGCGTTGTGCGGGTCGATGCGGGCCGCGGCCACGGGGTCGCGAACCTCGATCTCGGCGTACGCGGCTGCCACTCCCCCGGGTGTCGCGGTCCACGCCTCGAGCTCGGCGCGGAGCGCGAGGTCCTCGCCGGGGAAGCGCAGGTCGTCGACCACGGCCTGCACGTAGAGACCCGTCCCGCCGACGAGCAACGCACGCTTGCCGCGCGCCTCGATGTCGGCCACCGCGGCACGGGCCGCACGCTGGAACTCCGCGACGCTGTACTCGTGGTCGGGGTCGACCACGTCGATCATGTGGTGCGGCACGCGGGCTCGCTCGTCGACCGTGGGCTTCGCGGTCCCGATGTCGAGGCCGCGGTACACCTGCATCGAGTCGATCGAGACGATCTCGACGTCGCCGAGCGCATCCGCCACGCCGAGCGCGAGGCCCGACTTGCCGGTGGCCGTCGGCCCGACCAGCGCGAGGTGCGTCGTCGTCAAGCGGCAGTGACCGGGATGCGCCGACGGGGGTGGCGCGACCCGTCGACCGTGGCGACGAGCTCGCCGGCGAGCCAGTGCGGGGCGGCGCGGACGATGCGGACGTCGACGAACGTCCCCGCCGGGACGTCGGCCGCAGCGGCGTCGAAGTGGACGAGCTTGCCCTGACGGGTGCGACCGCTCTGGCGGGCGGCGTTGGTCTTCGACTCACCCTCGACCAGCACCTCCTCGATCCGCCCGACGCGGGTCTCGTTGTGGGCCAGCGCATGGCGCGCCACCAGGTCGGTGAGCCGCTGCATGCGCTCGGCCACGACCTCGGCCGGGACGGTGTCGGCGCTCATGTCGGCGGCAGGGGTGCCGGGGCGGGGTGAGAACACGAAGGTGTAGGCGGCGTCGAACGCGGCTTCGTCGACGATCTCGAGCGTGCGGGCGAAGTCGGCCTCGGTCTCGCCGGGGAAGCCGACGATGAGGTCGGTCGTCACCGCGAGATCGGGGATCGCGGCGCGTGCCGCGTCGAGTCGGCGCAGATAGCGCGCCGCGGTGTAGCCCCGGTGCATGCGGGTGAGCGTGCGGTCGCTCCCGGACTGGAGCGGTAGGTGGAGCTGCTCGCACACCGCGTCGCACTCGGCCATGGCGGCGATCGTGTCGTCGCGGAGGTCCTTCGGGTGCGGCGACGTGTAGCGGATGCGCCGGATCCCGTCGACGGCGTCGATCGCGCGGAGCAGGTCGGCAAAGCGCGGGCTCCATTGCCCGGCACCGAGGTCGCGCCCGTAGGAGTTCACGTTCTGCCCGAGGAGCGTCACCTCGCTCACACCGGCCGCGGCGAGCTCCTCGGCCTCGCGCACGACGTCGCCCATGCGCCGGCTGACCTCCGGCCCGCGCACGATCGGCACGATGCAGAAGGTGCACGAGTTGTCGCAGCCGATCTGGATCGTGATCCAGGCGGAGTGGCCCGAGACCCGCTCGGACGGGAGCCGGGCATCCATCGACGCGGCGTCGGGACGGTGCTCGTCGACGATCTCCACGAGCGGCCCGTCGGCCGTGGTCGCCTCGTGGAGCAGCTCGGCGGCGCGGTGCAGGTTGTGGGTGCCGAAGACCACGTCGACGTGGCCCGCCCGTTCGATGATCTCCTCCCGGTCCTTCTGCGCCAGGCAGCCCGCCACGGCGATCTGGAGGCCCGGGCGCTCCTCCTTCAGCGTCTTGAGGTTCCCGAGGTGCCCGTAGAGCTTGTTGTCGGCGTTCTCCCGGATGCAGCAGGTGTTGAGCACGACGACGTCGGCCGACTCGGGATCGTCGACGGCTTCGAGGCCCTCGGCCGTGAGCAGGCCGGCGATGCGCTCGGAGTCGGCCTCGTTCATCTGGCACCCGTAGGTGCGGATGTGGAAGCGCCGGGTCACGGCCGATCAGTCTACGAGGGGCCTCGCCGACGTCGACCGTGCCGGTTCGACCTGGCAGTACCGTGCGCACGTGAGCGTGTTCCTCAGCGTGCTGATCATCGCGGCGGTCGTCGCGTTCTGGGTCGTGTGGATCCTGGGCATCGTGCGGTCGATGCGCGTGCCGACCGAGGCCTACGACGCCGTCGGACGCCGCAAGCCCCAGACGGTCCTGGTCGTCGTCTTCCTCCTGCTCATCGGGGCGCTGTACTTCCTGCTCGTCATCCAGCGCGAGCTGACTGCGGCCTCCGACCAGGACGCCGCCCCCGCTTGACACGGCGTCGGACCGCAATCTCCCCCGGTCGCGCCGCGCGCGTCTGCGAGGATCGTCCGCTCATGGATGTGACGGTTGCGGAGTACCTGGTCGTCGCAGGCGCAGTGTTCGTCGGGGCGGTGGTGCAGGGCTCGATCGGCGTCGGACTCAACATCGTGGCCGCACCCTTCGTCGCCCTCACGGTGCCAGAGGCCCTCCCAGCGACGCTGGTGCTCATCGCGGTGCCACTGGCGATCACGACGCTCCTGCGGGAGCACCACGCCGTCCACCGGGTCGCGCTCCCATGGATGCTCGCGGGCGCTTTGCCCGGCACTGCGGTCGGACTGCTGATCCTCGAGGTCGCAGACGTTCGCACTCTGACGGTCATCGTGGCGAGCACGGTGCTGGTCGGTGTGCTCCTCAGCGTGCTCGCACCGCCCGTACCGATCACACGCACGACTGCGTTCGTCGCCGGACTCACCTCGAACGTCTTCGGCACTGCGACCGCGGTCGGCGGACCGCCGGTCGCGCTCTTGTTCCAGCACACGCCCGGACCCACGGCGCGGGCGACCCTCGGCGCGGCGTTCGCATGGAGCGCGAGCCTGTCGATCGTCGGCTACGTCGCGATCGGTGAGATCAGTGGCGACCAAGTGCTCTTCGCGCTCGCGCTCGCGCCGGTGATGGTGACCGGACTCTGGATCAGTCGGCGCTTCCACGTGCACGTCGACGGCGGCTGGCTCCGCCCTGCGGTGCTCGCGCTGTCGGCGGTCGCCGGGCTCGCGGCGCTGCTCCGCGCCGTCACCTGAGCCGCGAAGGCTTTTGGCGTGAAAAAA
>JBBDWT010000187.1:14564-14944 GCA_040902705.1 Acidimicrobiia bacterium
CGTCAGAAACATGCGCTGAGCGCATGTTTCTGACGCCAAAACAGTTCGTGGCGCAACGAAGCACCGGCGGGAGTCTGGGACTCCCGCCGGTGCGCTTGGGGCATTGCTGGGATAGGCGTTGCGTCGTTGTCGGGGCGTTGCCGGGTGCTACTTCTTGGCCGTCGCCTTCTCGGCGGTCTTGCGCTCCGGCTTGGCGTCGGCCTTCGTGTCGAACTTGGTGTCGCCGGCTGCTCCGGTCGACCCGTCGGCCACGATCTCCGCGAGCGCATCCTCGTCGATGACGGCGTCGCTCGGGGGGACCTCGACCGGGTCACCGAGGCCGGCGGCGACCTTGATCTTCTCCATGATCTCGAAGACCATGTCGACGTTCTCGGCCAGGA
>JBBDWT010000188.1:0-14897 GCA_040902705.1 Acidimicrobiia bacterium
ACGTTCCCGATCCGCACGTGCACCAACGGCAAGTTCGATCGACACAAGCGTCTCGGGCGCCCGTGTCTCTACGCCCACATCGAGAAGTGCGTCGCTCCGTGCGTCGGCGACGTGAGCCACGGCGAGTACATGGGCCTCGTGAACGAGCTCATCGCCTTCCTCGAGGGCGAGACGGCCCCGGTCGTCGATCGCCTCGAACGTCAGATGCAGGGAGCCGCCGCCGAGCTCGACTACGAGCGGGCGGCTCGCCTGCGGGACCAGCTCGCCTCCGTCCGCAAGGCGATCGAGCGCCAGCAGATGGTCGCGGCGAAGGAGGAGGACTTCGACGTCATCGGCATCGCCGAGGACGAGCTGGAGGCGTCGGTGCAGGTCTTCTTCGTCCGACGCGGGCGCGTCGTCGGACGTCGCGGCCTCGTCGTCGACAAGGTGGAAGACGTCGACACCGCCGGGCTGGTGGAGCGTCTGCTCGAGCAGCTGTACGCCGACGCGCCTCCCGAAGACGTGCCGCGTGAGGTGCTCGTACCCGTCGAGCCCGAAGACCTCACGCTCGTGCAGGCGTTCCTCGCGCAGGTACGCGGATCGAACGTCCGCGTGCGAGTGCCGCAGCGGGGCGCGAAGCGTGAGCTCCTCGCGACGGTGTCGCGGAACGCGACGGAGGCGTTCCTGCAGCACAAGCTGCGGCGGGCGTCTGACCACAACGCGCGGGCGAGGACGCTCACGGCGCTGCAGGAGGCGCTCGGCCTCCCGGAGGCACCGTTGCGGATCGAGTGCTTCGACATCTCGAACCTGCAGGGCACGGAGATCGTGGGCTCGATGGTCGTGATGGAAGACGGCCTCGCCAAGCGGAGCGACTACCGCCGGTTCAAGGTGCGCCACCAGGGCGGGCAGGACGACTTCGCGGCCATGGAGGAGGTGCTCAGCCGGCGCTTCCGGCGGTACCTCGAGGAGCGCGACGAGGGTGCGCGCGCGGGGAAGCGGTTCTCGTACCCGCCCAACCTTCTCCTCGTTGACGGCGGTCGGGGTCAGCTCAATGTCGCCGTGCGTGTGCTGGAGGAGCTCGGGCTCGAAGACATCTGTGTCGCATCGCTCGCCAAGCGGTTCGAGGAGGTGTATCTCCCCGATCGGGATGATCCGGTACGGATCCCGCGTGACTCCCAGGCGCTCTTCCTGCTTCAGCAGGTCCGGGACGAGGCGCACCGGTTCGCGATCACGTACCACCGGAAGCTGCGCGAGAAGCAGGCCACGCGCTCCGTCCTCGACGACGTCCCGGGGCTCGGCCCGACCCGTCGCAAGCGGCTGCTCCGCGAGTTCGGCTCGGTGCGGAAGCTGCGTGAGCTCTCCGAGGACGATCTGGTGGCGATCACGTGGCTCCCCGATGCGGTGGGGCACGCCGTCTACGAACGCCTCACGACGAACGCCTGACGATGGCGCTAGCGTGAGGAGCGTCTTGCTCGACCTGACCATCGTCACGGGGTTGTCCGGTGCCGGTCGGTCGTCGACTGCGGACGCGCTCGAGGACCTCGGGTTCTTCGTCATCGACAACCTGCCACCGTCGCTGATCCCGAAGGTCGCCGAGCTCGCCGCGGGCGGCGGCCGCCCCTCGCGATACGCGCTCGTCGTGGACGTCCGCTCCGGGGCCTTCATGGACGACCTCGAGGGCGCGCTCGTCGACCTGCGCGAGACCGGGGCGCGCACGCGGATCCTCTTCCTCGACGCGGCCGACCCGGTCCTCGTGCGGCGGTTCGAGGCGTCGCGGCGCCGGCACCCGCTCTCCGCGGCCGACAGCATCGCCGACGGGATCAAGCTCGAGCGCGATCTCCTCGAGGAGCTCAAGGGGCAGGCCGACATCGTCCTCGACACGACCGACCTCAACGTGCACCAGCTGCGCGAGCGGGTGCGGGAGCTCTTCGGTGAGGGAGTCCCCGAGCCCGGCGACCTCCAGACCAACATCGTGTCGTTCGGCTACAAGCACGGGGTCCCCGTCGACGTCGACCTGCTCTTCGACTGCCGCTTCCTGCCGAACCCGCACTGGATCGACAACCTCCGTCCCCTGCCCGGCACCGATCCCAAGGTACGCCGGTACGTGCTCCGTCAGCCGGAGGCGAAGGAGTTCCTCGACCGCCTCGAGGCGCTGCTCGCCATGCTGCTCCCCGCGTACGTGCGCGAGGGCAAGGCATACCTCTCGGTCGGCATCGGCTGCACCGGCGGTCGCCACCGCAGCGTCGTGATGGCCGCGGAGCTGGCCAAGCTCATGGAGCGCATCGGGTTCACCGCGCGCGTGCACCACCGAGACCTCGACCGTGTCTGACCGCGGCGCGACTCAGGGGCCGCGGGTCGTCGCGCTCGGCGGCGGTCACGGTCTGTCGGTCGTGCTCCGTGCGATGCAGCAGTATGCCGCCACGCTCACCGCGGTCGTCAGCGTCGCCGACGACGGCGGCTCGAGTGGTCGCTTGCGACGCGAGCTCGATGTGGTGCCTCCCGGCGACCTCCGCAAGTGCCTGGTCGCGGTCGCGACTCCCGGCAACCTGTGGGCCGACGCGTTCGAGCATCGCTTCGGAGGCGCGGAGCTCGGCGGCCACGCGCTCGGCAACCTGGTCCTCGTCGGGTTGGCCGAGACCCTCGGAGATGTCGGCGCCGCGCTCGACGAGGCTGGACGGTTGCTCGGCGCGCGAGCGCGGATCCGTCCGGCGACGGCCGAGCGGGTCGTGCTCAAGGCCCACGTCGAGGGAGGCGGTGTCGGCGGCCTCGGTGTCGAAGATCGGGAGGTCGAGGGGCAGGTCGCCGTCATGCAGGACCGCGGCCGCATCCGTCGGGTCGAGCTCGTGCCCAGCGACGTGCCCGCGGATCCGGTGGCGGTCGACGCGCTCCGCGAGGCGGACCAGATCGTGCTCGCGCCCGGCTCGCTGTTCACGAGCCTCCTCCCGGTGCTCGTGGTGCCGGAGATCCGCCGCGCGGTCGGCGAGAGCAGGGGACAGGTCGTGCAGATCGGGAACCTCGCGCCCCAGGTGCCCGAGACCGAAGGGCTCGACGGCGTCGAGCACCTGCGCGCGGTGCTCGACCACGGTGTCCGCGTCGACGTCGTGCTGGTGGACGAGCATTCGCGGCTCCCCGTCGACGCCGCCGCCGCGGACGCCTGCGGCGTGCACACGGTGGTCGCCGACGTGGCGGACGTGGGCGCCCCCGCCCACGATCCCGCGAGATTGGCGCAGGCGCTTGCTGATCTGCTTGATTCCTGAGACCTGAGGAGGCCTCTATGTCGGTTCGTGTCGGGATCAACGGCTTTGGGCGCATCGGGCGCTCGTTCACGCGCGCGGTGCTCGCGCGTGGAGCATCGACGGGGGTGGACCTCGTCGCGGTGAACGACCCGATGGGCGACGCCGCCACGATGGCGTTCCTGCTCAAGCACGACTCCGTCGGCGGAACGCTCGCCGACGAGGTCAAGGCGACCGACGCGGGCTTCAGCGTCGCGGGATCGAGCATCACCAAGCTCGAGGTGATGGACCCGGCCGAGATCCCGTGGGGTGACCAGGGCGTCGACGTCGTCATCGAGTCGACCGGCCTGTTCACGACCCGCGAGGGTGCCGCCGGCCACCTCAAGGGTGGGGCGAAGCGAGTCGTCATCTCTGCCCCGAGCGGCGATGCCGACGCGATGATCTGCATGGGTGTCAACGACTCGGTGTTCGACGCCGCCAAGCACGAGGTGATCTCGAACGCATCGTGCACGACGAACTGCCTGGCGCCGCTGGCCAAGGTGCTCAACGACGCGTTCGGCATCGAGCGCGGCCTCATGACGACCGTGCACGCCTACACGAGCGACCAGTCGCTCCAGGACCTCTCGAAGGCGACCCGCAAGGGCACGCCCGACCTCCGCCGCATGCGCGCGGCGGCCCTGTCGATCATCCCGAGCAGCACCGGCGCGGCCCGGGCGATCGGGCAGGTGCTCCCGGAGCTCAAGGGTCGCCTCGACGGCACCTCGCTCCGCGTCCCGGTGCCCACCGGCTCGATCACCGACCTGACGGCCGACCTGAAGAAGGAGGCGTCGGTCGACGAGATCAACGCCGCCTTCCGCGAGGCCGCCGGTGACGCCTCGTACAAGAAGGTGCTCGAGTACAGCGACGAGCCGCTCGTCTCGGCCGACATCGTCGGCAACCCGGCGTCGTGCATCTTCTCGGCCGAGGACACCATGGCGAACGGGCCCATGGTGAAGGTGCTCGGCTGGTACGACAACGAGTGGGGCTACTCGAACCGCCTCGTCGACCTCGTGGCGTTCGTCAGCCAGTAGCGCCGACCGCCGCTGTTGCCGTCTCCCAGCCTCCGGTCACCCGGATCGAACGCACGCATGGAGCTCCCGAAGCTGGAAGACCTGAAGATCGACCGCGGCACGAGGGTGCTCGTGCGGGTCGACTTCAACGTGCCGCTGCGCGACGGTCATGTCGAGGACGACTTGCGGATCACGACCGCGCTGCCGACGATCCAGCAGCTCCGCGAGCGCGGCGCGATCGTCGTCACGTGCGGCCACCTCGGTCGTCCGAAGGGCACGATCGATCCGCAGTTCTCGATGGCGCCCGTCGCGGCGCGACTCGGTGAGCTCCTCGGGGCCGAGGTGAAGCTCGCGCCGACGGTCGTCGGGCCCGACGTCGACGCGTTGCTCGCGACGCTGTCGCCCGGCGACGTGGCGATGCTCGAGAACCTCCGGTTCGAGCCAGGCGAGACCGAAGACGATCCCGACTTCGCGGCCGCGCTCTCGGCGACGGCGACCGCATACGTGAACGAGGCGTTCGGCGCCTCGCACCGCGCGCACGCATCGATCGTCGGGCCACCCCGGGTGCTCCCGAGCGCGGCCGGACTGCTTCTCACTCGCGAGGTCGAGGTGCTGTCGCGGCTCCAGGGCGACCCGCCGCGCCCCTTCGTCGCCGTGCTCGGCGGCGCGAAGGTCAGCGACAAGCTCGGTGTGATCGAAGCATTGCTCGATCGGTGCGACATCGTCCTGGTCGGTGGCGCGATGGCGTTCACGTTCGAGCTCGCGCGCGGGGGAGCGGTCGGTGACTCGCTCGTCGAGCCCGACATGGTGGAGACGTGCGGGCGGCTGCTCGGGACGGGACGGGTGCGCATCCCGACCGACGTGGTCATCGCGCAGGGCATCGATGCCGATGCCGAGACGCAGACGGTCGCCGCCGACGCGGTGCCCGACGGGTGGAAGGGGCTCGACATCGGCCCCGAGACCATGGACGCGTACGCGGCAGAGGTCGCCCGGGCCGCGACGCTGCTCTGGAACGGCCCGATGGGTGTGTTCGAGGTCGCACCGTTCGCCGAAGGCACCCGCCGGCTCGCCGAGGCGGTGGCGGAGTGCCCCGGGTTCACGGTCGTCGGCGGCGGCGACAGCGCGGCGGCGATCCGCCGGCTCGGGTTCGCCGACCGCGTCGACCACGTCAGCACGGGCGGCGGCGCGTCGCTCGAGTTCATCGAGCAGGGCGACCTGCCCGGGCTCGTCGCACTCCGGGAAGCGGGGGCACACTGACGCCATGAGCGCACCCGGACGCAAGCCCATCATCGCCGCGAACTGGAAGATGCACCACGACCACCTCGTCGCGATCCAGGTGGTGCAGAAGCTCTCGTACCGGCTCGAGTCCGACGACTACGAGTCGTGCGATGTGGTGGTCGCGCCGCCGTTCACCGACCTGCGCACGCTGCAGACGCTGACCGAGAGCGACAACATCCCGATCGCGCTCGGCGCGCAGAACTGCCACTGGGACGACAGCGGCGCGTTCACGGGCGAGATCAGCCCGCCGATGCTCGCCAAGCTGACCGTCGCGTACGTGATCGTCGGCCACTCCGAGCGCCGTCAGCTCTTCTTCGAGACCGACGAGTGGGTGAACAAGAAGGCGAGGGCCGTCCTGAAGCACGACATGCGGCCCATCGTGTGCGTCGGGGAGACGCTCGAGGAGCGCGAGCGGGGGGAGACGGACCGGAGGGTCGAGTCGCAGATCCGCGGCGGGTTCGAGGGGATCAAGGCGGTCGCGGCCGAGCGCTGCGTCGTCGCGTACGAGCCGATCTGGGCGATCGGCACCGGACGCAACGCCACCCCGGACGACGCCAACACGACCATTGGCGCAATCCGCGGGGTGCTGCGCGACCTCTACGGGGAGACCGCCGACGCGATCCGGATCCAGTACGGCGGGAGCGTGAAGCCGGGCAACATCGCGGAGCTGATGGCGATGCCCGAGATCGACGGTGCGCTCGTCGGGGGCGCCTCGCTCGACCCCGACGACTTCGCTCGCATCATCCGCTACCGCATCTGAGCCGGAGAGCCACGAACCCCCATCCCGGGTCCGGGCTCCGGAGCGCGCGGGCTTCGGCGGGCGGACAGCCGCGCGTCAGCCGTGCGCGTCGTGGCCGGACGACCCGGCCGCGTCGATGGGGGCGAGGCCGAGCCTCTCGCGCCGGGCGTTGAGGTCCGCGATCTCGTTGCGCTGGGCCGCGGCGATGTTCTTCGCGAAGGCTCTCACGGTGTCGTTCTCGCCGTGCTCCGCCTCGTAGTCGGCCATCGCCGCACCGGCTACGTGGTGCTCGATCATCAGGCGCGAGAACAGGTCATCGGCCGCGGTGCCCGTCGCGGCCTCGAGCTCGGCGACGTCGGCTCCTGACGGCATCCCCGGCATGTCGGCCGGTGACACCGGGTCGCCCATCCACTCCATCGCGACGCCGTCGGTGAGCACGGGGTCGTCGTCGGCGCCGGCCCTCGAGAGCTGCTCGTTCATCGTCGCGATCTCCACCGACTGATGGGTGACCACCTCGCGCGCGATGTGACCGACGACGTCGTCGCCCTCGACCGGGAGGTAGTCGAACGCGAGGCTGATCGCTCCCTGATGATGCGTCGTCATGTCGGCCAGGAAGCCGATGTCGACCTCGTTGAACGACTCGGAGTCGTCGTCGGTGAACCAGAGCGTCAACCCGACGGAGAGGACGGCGACGACGACGACCAGCGCGATGACCTGCATCATCGTGAGCATCCGCAGCGGGCCGCGCTCCAACCGATCGCCGTGGTCGGATGGGAGCGGGGGTGTCGGGTCGTCGCTCATCGCACCTTCAACGTAGGCGGGCTCGGGCCCGTTCTCGGTTCGCGGCACCGGCGATCGCCGGACCCGCTGCTAGATTGGTCCGCCGTGGTCCTCGACGCCGTCCTCATCGTGCTCTGCGTCGGCTCGGCGCTCGTGATGATCTTCCTGATCCTGCTGCACTCCGGTCGCGGCGGTGGCCTCTCCGACATGTTCGGTGGTGGCCAGCTCGGTGGATCCTCGGCCGGGTCGACCGTCGTCGAGCGCAACCTCGACCGGCTCACGATCGTCACCGGTGTGCTCTTCGGGTTCAGCACGGTGATCCTGGCGCTCCGGCTCCAACCCGCGTAGCGGCGCGTCCGCGCCCGCCGCGGTGCAGTGATCCGCGGAACGCCCTGTCTCCTCTGGTACAAAGCGCGGGCACACGCGAGGGGAGACCACGATGGCGCGGGGTCGTACCGGCCGAATCGGCGTCGCGCTCTGCGCCGGCGCGCTCGTCATGAGCGTCGTCGCGACGGCGGGAGCCGCAACGCCGGCGCGGGTCCCCGCCCAGGGCGCCGACGGCACGATCCGCATCGCCATGGAGGAGGAGCCCACCTGCGCCGACTGGATCGCGTCCTGCGCCGGCTCCGCGTGGGGCAACTGGGCGCTCGGCAACCTCACGATGCCGCAGGCGCTCAACGTCGATGTCGACGGCAACTACGTCCCCGGCGCGATGCTCGTCGACCTTCCGACGCTCGAGCCGGGCCCGCCGATGAAGGTGACCTACCGCATCAAGCCCGAGGCGGTCTGGAGCGACGGCGAGCCGATGACATCGGGCGACTTCGAGTACACGTGGAAGCAGATCGTGGATGGCAAGGACATCTACGACACCACCGGGTACGACGACATCGAGAGCATCGACACGACCGACCCCAAGACGGCGGTCGTCACGTTCACGCAGAGCTTCGCCGGTTGGCGCGACCTTTTCGGCGGCTTCTCCTTCGTCCTCCCGAGCCACTTGCTCGAGGGCAAGAGCCGCAGCGCGGTCATGAAGGACGGCTACCCGTTCTCGGGTGGACCGTGGAAGCTCGACGGCGGAAAGAGCGGATGGAAGAAGGGCAAGACCATCACCCTCGTCCCGAACGACGCGTACTGGGGCACCCAGGCGTCGATCGCCAAGGTGATCTTCCAGCTCGTGCCCGACGACTCGGCGAACATCGAGGCCGTGAAGACCGGTCAGGTCGTCGCCGCGTACCCGCTGCCGATCGACGGTGCGCTCGACCAGGTCGACGAGAGCCCGAACCTCGCGTACACGATCAGCTACGGCAACCAGTTCGAGGCGTTCTGGATCAACGCGAAGACGTTCCCGCTCGACAGCTTGGCCGTGCGGCAGGCGATCACGTACGCGACCGACCGGCAGGTGATCGTCGACTCGATCCTCGAGCCCGCCATCCGCGAGGGGCACGTGCTGCAGAGCTTCATCGTCCCGACGTTCAAGCAGTTCTACGAGCCCGCGTTCGAGGTCTACGCGCCCGATCCCGACAAGGTCCAGAGCCTCATGACCGGCGACGGGTGGGCAAAGGGCGCCGACGGCATCTGGGCGAAGAACGGCAAGAAGGCCGCGTTCGAGATCAACAGCACTGCCGGCAACGAGAGCCGCGAGCTCACCGAGCAGCTCTGGCAGAGCCAGCTCCAGGCCGCCGGCTTCGAGCCGACGATCAAGAACCTGAACTCCGACGTGCTGTTCGGCGCGCGTCTGCCGAAGGGCCAGTACGCGGTGGCGCTGTACGCGTCGGTCGGCACCCCCGACCCGGGGCAGTGCCTCATCTTCTGCTCCGAGAGCATCCCGTCGAAGGCGAACAAGCAGACCGGGACCAACTGGACCCGCACCGACGACGAGGCGATCGACACCGCGTGGAGCGCGGTCGACACGACGCTCGACGACGCGGCCCGGGTCGGGGACGCGAAGGCCGGCCAAAAGGCGCTCGCCGACTACGTGGCGTCGATCCCGCTGTTCCAGACGCCGACGATCTTCATCTACGACAAGGATCGCCTGGGTGGGACGGTGCAGGACAACGTCGTCATGGGCCCGTTCTTCACCATGAACGAGTGGGTGCTCAAGTAACCCGTGACGGGGTAGACGCCGGGCTGCGGATGTGAGCAAGTACATCCTGCGCCGCGTCGCGGCATCGATCCCGGTCCTGATCCTCGCGTCGATGCTCGTGTTCCTCCTCGTGCGCGAGTTCGGTGCCGACCCCGCGCGCGTCCGCTGTCAGCTGAGCCGCGACCAGCAGTGCCGCGAGCGGGCACGCGAGGCGCTCGGCCTCGACGCCTCGCTGCCGGAGCAGTACGTCACGTTCATGGGCGACTTCGTGCAGGGCGACTGGGGCCAGAGCCAGCGCACCGACCGGTCCGTCGCGGAGTCGATCCGCGGCGACATGTGGGAGACGTCGCAGCTCGCGTTCTGGGGAGTGCTGTTCTCGGGCACGATCGCGTTGCTCGTGGGCGTGTACTCCGCGAGCAAGCCGTACTCGCGCGGTGACTACCTCTTCACCGGGCTCGCGTTCGCGGGTATCGCGATGCCGACGTTCTGGTTCGGGCTGCTCACGATCCAGTACCTGACGTTCGAGCTGCAACAGCTCGTCGGCAGCACCGAGCCGATCTTCTTCTCCATCCCGAACCCAGTCGATTCGGGCGCGGTCGACTACTTCCGCGAGCTCGCGCTCCCGGTGCTGGTGCTCTCCGTGCAGCTCGTGGCGGGCTGGAGCCGTTACCAACGGTCGTCGATGCTCGAAGAGCTCAACAGTGACTACATCCGCACGGCACGCGCCAAGGGGCTGCCGCGGCGCACGGTGGTGTGGAAGCACGGGCTCCGGAACTCGATGAGCGCGCTCGTGACCGTCATCGCCATCGACGTGGGGGCGCTGTTCGGTGGGCTCATCATCACGGAACGCATCTTCTCCAGACCGGGCATGGGCACACTTCTGCTCAGTGCGCTCGACAACGGCGACACCCAGATCGTGCTGCCGTGGATGCTCGTCACGGGCGTGATCATCGTCGTGTTCAACCTCGTGGCCGACGTGGCGTACGGGATCCTCGATCCCCGCGTGCGGTTGTCGTGATGCTGCGCCCGGATGACCGCGGGGGCGTGACGTGAGCGAGCACGACTCCACCCCCACCGGACGCGTCCGCGACTCCGGGGCGGGGACGGCCTCCCCGGCCGGGACCTCGGCGCTGCTCGACACCGCGGTCTTCCAGACCGAGGAGTCGTTCGACGAGCGCCCGGTCGGTTCGAGCTGGCGCCTCATCGGCCGCCGGTTCCTCCGGCACAAGGTCGCGATGGTGTCGCTCGTCGTGCTGGTCCTCCTGGGCACGCTCGCCGCGTTCGCCTCGGTGGTGTCGCCCTACGACTTCGATCCTCCCTTGACGGCCGAGGTGCTCGCGGACGCACGCGAGGGACCGTCGTGGGACCACCTGTTCGGCACCGACAAGCTCGGTCGCGACCAGTTCACTCGGGTTCTCCACGCGCTCCAGAAGTCGTTGCTGATCGGCCTGGGCGTCGCGTTCCTCTCGGTCGTGATCGGTGTCCTCATCGGGTCCCTGGCCGGGTTCCACGGTGGCTGGACCGACTCGCTGCTGATGCGGTTCACCGATCTCGTGCTCGTCGTCCCCGAGCTCGCGGTGCTGCTGATCGTGGCGAAGAACCCCGATCCGAGCTTCTTCGGCGTGTTCGACCTGCCACCAGCGACCGAGGTCGCCGGCATGATCATGATTCTGGCCGCGCTCGGGTGGATGGCGATCGCGCGCATCGTGCGGGGCGAGTTCCTCTCGTTGCGGGAGAAGGAGTACGTCGAAGCGGCACGCGCGGCCGGTGCGTCGGCGCCGCGCATCATCCTGCGGCATCTCCTCCCGAACGCGGTCGGTCCGATCGTGGTGTTCGCGACGCTGGAGGTGGGGCTCGCCATCCTTGCCGAGGCAACGCTGTCGTTTCTCGGTGCGGGCATCCAACTTCCGGATGTGTCGCTCGGGAACCTGATCTCCGACGCCGAGAGCACGGTCGGGACGGATCTCGCGTACCTGATCATCTTCCCGGGGCTCGTGCTGTTCCTCATCGTCCTCTGCGTGAACTTCGTCGGTGACGGCCTGCGGGACGCGCTCGATCCCCGGGCGACACGATGACCGCCACGTCGCCTGGCGGGCCGCCCGTCGAGCCGGCCACGGACTCGAGCGCGGCACCGGACGGCCCGTTGCTCGAAGTCCGCGGGCTGCGAGTCGAGTTCTCGACGCACGCCGGCACGGTGCGCGCGGTCAACGGCGTCAGCCTCTCGGTGCGACGCGGTGAGACGCTTGCGATCGTCGGTGAGTCCGGGTCGGGCAAGACCGTCACGGCGCTCTCGATCATGGGGCTCGTCGACAGGCCCGGTTCGATCACCGGCGGGGAGATCGTGTTCGAGGGCGTGGCGTTGCAGACGCTCCCCGAGCGCGAGTACCGGCGCTTCCGGGGTGGCGATCTCGCGATGATCTTCCAGGACCCGCTGTCGTCGCTGAACCCGGCCTTCCGGGTCGGCGACCAGATCGCCGAAGCACTGCTCCAGCATTCGTACGACGCCAAGTCGGCCGCACGTCGACAGGCGGCGCACTTGCTCGACATCGTCGGCATCCCGCAGGCGGCGGACCGCGCCCGCGACTACCCGCACCAGCTCTCCGGGGGCATGCGTCAGCGGGCGATGATCGCGATGGCGATCGCGAACAAGCCCGCACTGCTCATCGCCGACGAGCCGACGACCGCCCTCGACGTGACGATCCAGGCGCAGGTCCTCGAAGTGCTGCGCGCGGCACAGGCCGAGACGAATGCCGCGCTGCTGCTCATCACGCACGACCTCGGGATCGTCGCCGGGATGGCCGACCGAATCGTCGTCATGTACGCCGGGCGCATCGTGGAGGAGGGCGACCTCGACGAGATCTTCTCTCGATCGCGTCATCCGTACACGTTGGGCCTGCTCGGATCGCTTCCCCGGCTCGACTCGGACCGGCGCAAGCCGCTGCCGACGATCCCGGGCACACCACCGAGCCTGCTGCGCTTGCCGCCCGGTTGTGCGCTCGCGCCCCGGTGTCCCTACGTGGTCGACCATTGCCGGGAGGAGCGGCCGGAGCTCGATGTGGTGGAGGTCGGGACGGGACATCGGTCGGCATGCTGGCGCGCCGCGGAGCTGCCCGAGCTCGAGGCCGCGAAGCGATGACGGACACGTCCGGTGTGCCGCCGGCCCCGAGGGAGGAGCCGTTGCTCCAGGTCGAGCACCTCGTGAAGCACTTCCCGGTGCAGAGGTCGTACTTCGGTGCGCGTACCGCAGGAGGTGCGCGTACTGAAGGGGTGGTGGTGCACGCGGTCGACGACGTGAGCCTCTCGGTCGACCGTGCCGAGACCCTGGGGCTGGTCGGGGAGTCGGGGTGCGGCAAGTCGACGACCGGTCGATTGGTGCTCCGTCTGCTCGAGCCGACCTCGGGGTCGATCCGCTTCGAGGGGCGCCCGATCGAGTCGCTCGGTGGGCGCGCGTTGCGCGAGGTGCGCCGCCGGATGCAGATCGTGTTCCAGGACCCCTACGCGTCGCTGGACCCTCGCATGCGGGTGCAGGAGATCCTCGGCGAGCCGCTCCAGATCCAGGGCCGGCGCCGCGACGTGAAGACGCGGGTCCCCGAGCTGCTCGAGATGGTCGGGCTCAACGCGGAGCACGCCGACCGCTTCCCGCACGAGTTCTCCGGTGGTCAGCGCCAGCGCATCGGGATCGCGCGCGCGCTCGCGCTCGAGCCCGACCTGGTCGTGCTCGACGAGCCGGTGTCGGCGCTCGACGTGTCGATCCAGGCGCAGGTGCTCAATCTGCTCGCGGAGCTCCAGGCCCGCCTGTCGCTCGCGTTCTTGTTCATCGCGCACGACCTGTCGGTGGTGCGCCACATCTCGGACCGTGTCGCGGTCATGTATCTCGGCAAGATCGTGGAGATCGGCCCGTCGTCGGAGATCTACGCGCTGACCGGACCGGCGCGCGCCGGCCACCCGTACACGCAGGCGCTGCTGTCCGCGGTGCCCGAGCCGGATCCGGTGATCGAGCGGGCGCGTCGGCGCATCGTGCTCGAGGGCGACCTGCCGTCGCCCATCGAGCCGCCGAGCGGCTGTCGCTTCCGGACACGGTGTTGGAAGGCACAGGACATCTGCGCGACCGAGGAGCCGGCGCTCGTCGACCGCGGGCAGGGGCACCCGGTCGCGTGCCACTTCGCCGAGGTCGCGGAGCCGGTGGAGATCACCTGACGGACGAGCGCGGCTACGGGGGTGCGCGCAGGTGGAACGTGCCGTCGCCGTTGGGGTCGATCGTGTACCCGTGGTAGTGGACGAGGTCGTGGCACCAGCCGCACAGCCCGACGCAGTTGGCCGCGCTGTGCTCTCCGCCGTCGGATCTCCACTCGAGGTGGTGGATCTCGACCGTCGCCGCCGAGCAGAGGTCGACGACGCACTCCGGATCTCGGGCCTGCACTGCGCGTCGGAGCGCGATCGGCATCGCGCTCGTGCCGTCGCGGGCGATCGTGGTGACGTCGACGCCCTGCTTCACGAGAATGGTGAGGAGCGCGTCGCCCATGAGGGCACGGGCGGTGGCGACGGGGACCGGTCCGACGCCCTTGATCTCGCAGACCTCGCCGGGCTCGGTGTGGTCGCGGGTGAGGGCCGCGGCGTCGACGGTGGCGAAGACGTGGGCCCGGGCGCGCTCACGCCCATCGCCCGGCGATTCCGCCAAGCGCACCAGGGCATCGAACCGGTACGCCTCGCTCGACTCGCGGGTGCCGGCCTTGCGCGCTTCGGTGAACACGACCTCGGTCTCGGCGTTCAGTCGGGCCATGATCCGGGCACCGTCGGTGGGAGTGCCGCTCGCGTGGAGCTGCCAGACGCCGGCGGCGTCGGTCCAGGACCGGGCGGCCCGGGCCGCGTGCGCCCGGCGGTGCCGCTCGAGCTCGTCGGTCGCGCCGGCCGTCACCCGGCGGCACGTGTCGCGAAGGGTGGCGTGGGGCCGGTCGAGGGCGGTCTCGACCAGGAGGTGCTCGTACTCCGGCGCTTCGCTCGCGGCCGCGGCGATCTCGTCGACCTGGGCCTGCGAGACGCGGCCCGTACGGAACGCCTCGGTGGTCTCGGGGAGGTCGGCGAGCCGCTCGGCGGTCTTCATGGTGCCGACCGCGTGGGTGACGCTGGTGCCCGTCGCCGACGCGAGGAAGTGCGCGGCGCTCTTGTGCCCGCCGCGCTGCCACGCGTTGGTCTCCTCGACCCGTCGTGCGAGCGCCGCCTTCACCGCGGCGCACATGGCCTCCATGCGCGCGACCTGCGTGACGAGCCGAGCCGCGGTCGGGCCGTCGAGCAGCCTCGGCTCGACGTCGCGCGCCCACTTCTCGAGGGCGGTGCGCAGCTCTCGGGTCTCGGTGATCATGCACCGAACATCGCACGGGGGTGTGACACTCAACCCCCGAGATCGGCAGTCCCGACGAAGATTTCCGAGAAAAATCTCGGGGGAGAGCCTTCGCTACAATCTCCCGTCCACGTCGGAGTGGCGGAATTGGCAGACGCGCCAGCTTGAGGGGCTGGTGCCCGAAAGGGTGTGGGGGTTCGAGTCCCCCCTCCGACACGTTGGGCTACGGGTAGCGCAACCTCCAGGATCGCCGTTCGGGCAATCGCGTCGTACGTGGCCGTCACGCCGAGCGTGTCGTAGAGCTGGGCTCGGTCCTCTTGCTCCGCTTGCGCGAGCACGATCACCCTGATGCCATTCGAAGGTTGCCGACGCGCGGAGGGGTGAGCAACCAGCGGAACGACGGCGCAGCAAGGGCCGC
>JBBDWT010000189.1:0-14859 GCA_040902705.1 Acidimicrobiia bacterium
GGGGGTGATCTCACGCGCGGGACGCAGGTGGTAGCTGTTGTGCGTCCCGAGCACCTGCATGTCGTCGAGCCGCTTCCCGGCATCGCCGGCTCCCGTACCGGCGGCGCTCGCCGTGGTGGCCATCGCGCTCACGAGGACGGCGGCCGCGACGACCCCCAAGACCCTTGATGCGTCTCTCACCGTCATGGGGACGGTCGAGAGACGCATCATGATTCCTCCGGGGCTCGTCGGCGCGTCCCAGGTCCGGCCCACGACGTGGAGCTACGGGTGGGCGGGTCGACGGGCGCCGGGCCGGATCGGGCATGCTGGGAGGCGACGGGAGGTTGTCACCCGCATGACCGACAGCCGTATGACCGACAGGCGCATGACCCACACGACACGAGCCGACCTGCCCGAAGCGCCCGACTGGCGGGGGATCAACCACCTCGCGCTGGTCACTCCCGACATGGACGCGACCGTGCGCTTCTACGCCGGTGTCCTCGGCATGCGGCTCACGGCCACGCTCAAGGCGGGCCCGATGCGCCACTACTTCTTCGAGATGGCCGACGGGAACACCGTCGCGTTCTTCGAGGTGCGGGGGATGGAGACGTTCGCGAAGCCCGCGGGCGGCCCGAGTGACCGGGCGATCCAGTTCGACCACCTGTCGTTCAACGTCCCCGACGAGCACGCGCTCGAGATGCTCCGCAAGCGGCTGCTCGCCGCCGACTGCGAGGTCACGACCGTCGTCGACCACGAGATCATCCGGTCGATCTACTTCACCGACCCCAACGGCATCGCGCTCGAGGCGTCGTGGTGGGTCACCGACGTGACCGGTCGTCCCGCCGACTACCGCGACGGCGAGGTCTTCGCCGACCCCGACCCGGTGCCCGCGGTGCGCGAGCTCGAGGCCGGCGGCATCGAGGCACTTCCCGCGACGAGGCTCGTCTGAGCGATCAGCCGCTCGCCGGCAGGGTCGCGATCGTCACCGGGGCGTCTCGGGGGATCGGCGCGGCACTCGCGTTCGGTCTCGCGGAGGCCGGCGCCAAGGTGACGTGCGCGGCGCGCTCGCACACGACGTCGGAGACGGGCCTCCCCGGGACGGTGCAGGCGGTCGCCGAGCGGATCCGCGCCGCGGGCGGGGCGGCCCTGCCCATCCGATGCGACATCGGGAACGAGGCCGACCTGCGAGCGATGGTCGATGCCACCGTCGCCGAGTTCGGTGGCGTCGACGTGCTGATGAACAACGCGATGGCGTCGACGCGCGCGACGTTCGTCGACAGCACCCCCGAGCAATGGGACGAGTCGATGCTGATCAACGTGCGCAGCCTCTTCGTCTCGGCGAAGGCCGTGCTGGCGTCGATGACCGAGCGTGGTGGCGGGAGCATCATCAACATGTCGTCGGGTGCCGCCGATCCGCACATCACCGGCATGCCTCCCGGCTACCTGACCTACTCGGTCGCGAAAGCAGCGCTGGAGCGGTTCAGCACCGCGCTCGCCGGAGAGCTCGCCGAGGCGAACATCGCGGTGAACGCACTGCGCCCGGGCGCGGTGAAGACCGAGCAGTCGGTCCACGAGCTCGGTGAAGACTTCGACTGGACGGGCTGGGGCCCGCCCGAGGCGGTCGTCCCCGCCGTCGTGCACCTCGCGGCCCAGCGCGCCGACGGCGTCACCGGCCGCATCCTCGAGTCCACCCAGTACGGCACCATCTGGCCCTGATCCCCCGACGCCAGGAGCCGGGAGATCGGTACGATCCGGGCGACGACGATGCGCGGCATCGGGCGTGACGCCACGAGACCCCGTGTGCACCCGCCGCCGCGAGGCGCCAGGATGGAGAGCATGGACGCTGCCGCACTCGTCGCCGACTGGGCGGGCCGGGGATCGGTCGAGCAGATCGGCGACGAGTCGGTCTTCGTGATCGACACCCAGGCCGTGCGCAGCGGCTCGGCTCCGCCGCTGCTTGTGCTCCATGGCTACCCGACGTCGTCGATCGACTTCGCCGCGGTGCTCGGCACGCTGGCGACCGACCGCCGGGTGATCCTCTTCGACTCCCCGGGCTTCGGCCTGTCGTCGAAGCCCGACCGCCCGTACTCGATCTTCGGGATGGCCGACACGGTCGAGGCGCTGGTCGCGTCGCTGGGCCTCGACGAGGTCGACCTGCTCACCCACGATCTGGGCGACTCGGTCGGCGGCGAGCTGCTCGCGCGTGGCATCGACGGCACACTGGGCTTCGGTGTGCGCCGCCGCGTGATCACCAACGGCAGCATCTACATGCACCTCGTGCAGCTCAGCAACGGCCAGAAGCTCCTCGAGTCATTGCCCGACGAGGCGATCGCGCCCGACCTCGCGCCCGATGTGGACGCGGTCGAGCGCTCGCTCATCGACACGCTCGCTCCGTCGGGCAGCCAGGCATCGCGGCCCGACCGCATGCACGTGCGCGCCGGCGCGGTGCTGGTCGTGCACGAGGGCGGCAACCGGTTGCTCGCGCGTCAGATCCGCTACCTCGGAGAACGACGTGCGAACGAGGCGCGATGGACGGGCGCGATCGAACGACACCCGGCGCCGCTCGCGATCGTGTGGGGCGACGTCGACCCGATCGCGGTGTGGCCGATGACCGACGAGCTCCTCGCCAAGCGCCCCGACGCGACGCGCACCCGCCTCACCGATGTCGGCCACTACCCCATGGTCGAAGCGCCGGCGGCCTTCTCCAAGGCCGTCCTCGCCGGCCTCACCTCTTCTTGATGCGTCTCTCACCGTCGTCAGGCGGGTCGAGAGACGCATCGAGGAGAATGCAGGCGCGACCGACCCGGCCGCCCCGACACGACGAACGAGGACCGCGATGAGGACACCGCTCTGTGACCAGCTCGGGATCGAGTACCCGATCTTCGCTTTCACGCACTGCCGCGACGTCGTCGCCGCCGTGAGCAAGGCCGGTGGGTTCGGCGTGCTCGGTGCGGTCGGGTTCACGCCCGAGCAGCTGGCGATCGAGCTCGACTGGATCGACGAGCACGTCGGCGAGGCGCCGTACGGCGTCGACGTCGTGATCCCCGGCAAGTACGAG
Organism: Acidimicrobiia bacterium; assembly: GCA_040902705.1. GTDB lineage: Bacteria > Actinomycetota > Acidimicrobiia > IMCC26256 > PALSA-555 > DATBSK01. The sequence continues at coordinate 3,038 of JBBDWT010000189.1, forward strand.
GGCATGGGCGAGACCGACGCCGACAAGCTCGCCGAGCAGCTCCGTGCGATGGTGCCGGCGGGACACATCGACTTCGCGAAGGACCTCTTGTCCGAGCACGGCGTGCCCGAGCTGCCCGACGGTGAGACCGCGACCGGCCAGCTCCTCGGATGGACCGACGCGACCGCGACACCGCAGATCGAGATGGCGCTGCGCCACGACAAGGTGCGTCTCATCGCCAACGCGCTCGGCACGCCGCCCGCGGAGGTGGTCCAGGAGGTGCAGGCGACCGGCCGCCTCGTCGCCGCGCTGTGCGGACGCCCCGACCAGGCGCAGCACCACGCCGAAGCCGGCCTCGACATCGTCATCGCGCAGGGGACCGAGGGCGGCGGCCACACCGGCGACATCGGCTCGCTCGTGCTGTGGCCACAGGTCGTCGAGACGGTCGCGCCGATCCCCGTGCTCGCTGCGGGCGGGATCGGCACCGGCGCGCAGATCGCGGCCGCGCTCGCGGTCGGATGCCAGGGCGTCTGGACGGGCTCCCTGTGGCTGACGGTCGAGGAGGCGTCGACGTCGCCCGCGCAGAAGCAGCAGCTCCTCGAGAAGCAGAGCCGCGACACGATCCGCTCGAAGTCGTTCACGGGGAAGCCGTGCCGCATGATCCGCAACGACTGGACCGATGCGTGGGAGCGCCCCGACACGCCCGACCCGCTGCCGATGCCGATGCAGTACATGGTCTCGGGGGAGTGCGTGTCGCGCGGGTCGCGCTATCCGGAGCAGAGCCGTGACGTCTTCTTCAACCCGGTCGGACAGACCGTCGGGCTCATGCACCAGGAGCGCAAGGTCCGCGACGTCGTCGCCACGCTCGTCGAGGAGTACCTCGAGGCGTGCGAGCGCATCGAGCGCATCAATGCCGCCGCGGGGTAGCCGCCGGCGAAGGTCTCTCGACGCGCCGACCCTGGTCGGCGGAGCGCGGCCGCTACCGTCGCCGGCAATGACCCCCCGGAAGCTCGCGCTCGTGCTGTTCGCTGCCGTCGTCGGCCTGACTGCGCTCATCGCGTCGCCCGCCGCCGCCGAGTACGGGGGGACGGGCAAGGTCCGGACCACCAGGTTCACGGTCACCCTCACGTCGCAGCAGACGGTGCTGCACCAGGCCGGGACCGACGGCGAGGTGACCTACGGGTGGAACCAGCTCACCGGCACCGCGACGAGCGACTCGGGCGACATCCACGTCGAGATGCTCGGCAACGTGCAGTACGTCGACGGGCAGGGCCCGATCTTCGGCTCCGTCACGCTGACGTTCGCGTCGCAGTCCGTCGTCGGCTTCCGGATGAAGGGCGACGCCGCCAAGGACTCGAGTGGCACGACGAACTTCACCGGCACGCTCAAGGTGCTCGGCGGCACTGCGGCGCTCAGCCAGGCGAAGGGCGGCGGCCGCTTCACCGGCTCGCGGAGCGCAGCGCTCGGCAGTCCGGTGGTGCTCGAGTTCACGATCAAGCTCCGCGGTCTCGACATCAGCTGAGCTCCGCGCTCAGCCGAGGCTGATCTGGCGCGCCGCCGTCTTGAAGTTCTCGGCGTTGGGCTCGAGCCAGAACCCTGCGTCCACCGTTGCGTCGGCCGACTTGTCGAACTGTCGCACGTAGTCATCCCGCGTCGGGTAGAGCGACGCGACGGTTGCCGCGTCGAAGACGGCCGTGGTCCCGAACAAACCGCAGAACGATCCACCCGAGTTCCGGTCGCCGGTCGTGGTCGCGAGCGGCACGTCGACCTGCGGGCTGCGGATGCCGCCCTCGGCGTTGCCATGCTCGTCACGCACGATCTCGTCGCCGTTCGTCTCGAGCCGCGCCGCCTTCGACGGAGGCGTCCCGTCGCGCACCCACTTGTCGAGGCGCTGCGTCGCCGCGCTTACGATCGCGAACGTCGGACCGGTGTTCACGGCGGTCGAGCATCGGAGGACACCGCCATCCGCCTGCTTCGGGTCGAGGAGCGACAGCTCCGCGCTGCCGTCGCCGAGGTCGTTCGCGGCAAGTGTGCCGGTGTACTTGTCGGCGTGCGCCGAGCCTGCGATCTCCCAGAGTCGGAAGCGCTTCGTGTCGGGCTGACGTGCGGCCAACGACTCGAGCAGGGTGAGGTCGGTCTCGGTCTGGACCTCGAGGACCGGCACCGCGAGGTCGTTGCGGATGCGGGCCCCGTCGGGCATCGACGCGTCGTCGTTCCCCGCGCCGTCCGACTTGCCGAGCGACGCACCCGAGCTCCCGCGACTGTGGACGAGGAACCCGTCGTACACCTCGGCGATCGGGTGGACCGCGTTGACGTACGTGGTCATGCGGAAGGCAGATTGCGACTCGCCCATCGCGATCACGCGCTTCACGTCGAGCTCCGCGAAAGGGTTGACGCCATCGCCGTCGCCTGTGGCGACGAGTCCGGCCTGCGTGAAGATGTCGTAGGAGTACTCGTCACCGGGGTGGCTCAACGACCCGTAGCGCTCGGGGTCGCCGCCCTTGAGGCCTCCCTCGGTGGCACCTTCGAGCACCGCTCCGCCACCCTGGACACCCGCCGCCTGGGCGGAGACACCCATGAACGCCGCACCGGAGCGGATCAGCGCGTTGTGCGCCGCCATCCAGTCGGGTGACGTGTCGAACCCGGCGGTGACGTTGAGCCACTCGACGAACAGCGTGCCGTTGAAGTCGGCGGGGTCTGCAGGTCGGTACACCACAACGCGCGTCTTGTACGGCGCGGTCGATACCTCGTGCACCTTCCACTTCCCGTCGGCTCTGAGCGGTGCCGCCTCCTCGTACGCCGAGGCTTCCCCCTCGATGAAGTACTCCTCGTTCGTGTAGCCGACGTCGGCGAGGTCGAAGTTCGTGCTGAGGATGCTCGGGATGCCCTGGCCCCCCTTGGCGGGTCCCGTCACCGTCGGGGCGTTCGTGTCCTGCACGCCGTCGGCCTGCGCGCCCGCGGAGGCAGCCGCAGTTGGGACGGAGAGCGCGAGCAGGCTGCCCGCGCCCGCGACGGTGATGACGAGCAGGGTTCCGAAACTCCGTCGAATCATGCAGCGATTCTTAGCCCATGGGGCCCGGCGCTGCCCGCGAGCCGCCGCCCGGTCAGTGCGCGACGGCCGCGTCGCCGGGCGGGTCGAAGTCGAAGCGCGCGTCCTCGCGGAGCTGCACCTGCGGGAGTCGCAGGGCCAACACGAGCATCACGAGCGCCACGGGCACCGCCGCGATGTACACGGCGGGCAGCGCGTCGCCGTACGCGATCGGCCCCAGCGGCCCGGCCGGCAGCTGCGACTGGAGCGCGGCGCTGCACACCGCGACCCCGAGCGTGCTCCCGAGGATGCGTGAGAGCAGCGCGCTCGACGTCGCGACGCCCAGGTCGCGTCGCTCCGCGCCGTTCTGCAGCGCCAGCAGCGACGTCTGCATCACGAACCCCACACCTGCGCCGAGGGTCGCGCCGTAGACCGCGATGAGCCATACGGGCGTGTCGACGCCGAGCGTGGTGAGCAACAGCACGGCTGCCGTCGCGATGACGGACCCGACGATCGGCCACGTCCGGTACTGCCCGTTGCGCTCGACCGCCCGTCCCGCCAGCAGCGTGGTGAATGCCGTCGTGAACATGAACGGGACGAGCAGGAAGCCCGACTCGGTCGCGCTCAGGTCCTTCACCTGCTGCACGAAGACGGGGATGAAGTAGATGCCGGCGGCGAAGATCGCCCCGCTCGTGAGGTTGAGCCCGGCGGCGATGCGCACGACGCGCACGCCCAGTATCCGCAACGGCAGGATCGGTTCGCGTGCGCGCCGCTCCCGCGCGAGGAACAGCGCCGTGAGGACGACGACGCTGCCCAGCAGACCGACGACCTCGGGCGAGCCCCAGTCGTTCGTGCGGCCGCCGATGCTCGCCGCCAGCACGACACACGCGAGCGCGGCGGTGATCAGCGCGGCGCCGGCGTAGTCGAGCGCGTGCCGGATCGGCTGGTACGGCACGTGCAGCTTCGCCGACACGATGATCATGCTCAGCACGGCGAACGGGAGGTTCACGTAGAACGCCCAGCGCCACGACAGGTTGTCGACGAACAGGCCGCCGGTGAGTGGGCCGACGAGGCTCGCGCAGGCGAAGATCGCGCCCTGGTAGCCGAGCCACCGGCCGAGCTGTCGCGCCGGCACGATGTCGGCGACGATCGCCATCGCGAGCGAGCCGATGCCGCCGGCACCGACCCCCTGGATCGCGCGTGCGCCGAGGAGCTGCTCCATGTTCCCCGCGGCACCACAGATCATGGAGCCCACGGTGAAGATCGAGATCGCGACGAGGTACATGCGCTTGCGGCCGTAGAGGTCGCCGAGCTTCCCGTACAGCGGCATCGTCGCGACCTGCGCGAGCAGATAGCTCGTGATGACCCACGAGCGCAGCGACTCGTGGCCGAGCTCGAGGGAGATCGTCGGGAGCGCGGTCGACACGATGGTGCCGTCGAGCGTCGACAGGATCATGCCGAGCTGGAGCCCGACGAAGATCCAGAGGACGCTGCTCGAGACGCGCTCAGTCGATCGTGTGATCGCCGGAGCCTAGGGAGTTCACGATGGCCGTGATCGCATCGATCGCCGCGGCCGGGTCGTCGACGACGCCGACGAACTCGAAGCCCTGCAGCCCGGCGTAGTGCTCGTCGACGTAGGTGTCGCCGACATGGACGTAGCGGACGGCGGCGTAGCGGTCCCGGACGACGTCGAGCTGGTGCTTGCCGCCGTGGAAGTCGAGCGCGACGCCGTGGGCACCCCACGTCTCTTCCTGGTCGGAGCGGGTGCGGTCGGAGGCGCAGCCGACGATCAGGCCGGCGTCGATCAGCCGGCGGACCAGGGCCACCGTCACCGGCCCGGGCGGGTCGCCGAACTCCATCGTCCCGTCGACGTCGAGGCTGAGCACTAGCGGGTGCGGCTGCGGATCGCTGCGGGTCGGCAGCTCCGGCGCTAGACGTCGCAGAAGATCACCTGGTCGGTGCCCTTGGCGCGCACCTTCCGCTTCCCGTCCACCTTGATCGCGCATCTCACCGTCCCGTCGGGCTGCTTGATGGTCACGCAGTCGTCGGTCGCCCACCCGGTGACGCGCCAGTGCCCGAGCTTCGAGCCGGTCCCGAGCTTCATGCTCCACGGCAGCTGGACGAGCTCGGTCGTGACCCGGTCGAAGTGCTTGGCGGGCCCGTCCTTCTTCGTCGTCTCGTAGTACGAGACACACGCCGTCGTGGCGTCCTTCGAGGTGAAGCTGAACGTCAGCTCGTGCCCGTCGAGGCCGGCACCGGTGCTGCCGTCCTCGCCGCCCGCACCGGCGGGCAGCGCGAGCGCAGCGACGACGACGGCCGCGGCGGTGAGCGTGAGAGCGACTCGGAGGGTGAGCAGGTGGGTGCGCATCAGGTGTCGATACCATCACATCGTGCGCAGCGGAACCAAGGCGGGGGCGGTCACCGACTTCGAGCGGTTCTCCGACAGCGGCATCACCCGGGCGAAGCGCGCGATCGCGAACCTGCCGTCCGATGGCTGAGCCGCGGGAGACGGACGACTACGTCGCGATCACCCGGCTGCAGGCTGCGTACGCCGACGTCGTCACCCGCAGGGCGTTCTCGGAGCTCCCACCGCTGTTCCTCGCCGACGCCGCGATCGAGGTCGACACCCGCGGCGGCGAGGTGATCCGCTTCGAGCGCCCCGAAGCCCTCGGCGACTTCATCGGCGACGCATTGGAGCGCTTCGAGTTCTTCGAGTTCGTGATCCTCAACACGCGCGTCGAGCTCGCCGTCGGAGGCGACGCCGACCGGGCCGAGGGCCGCATGTACATGTGCGAGCTCCGGACCGACCGCGACACCGGCCGCTGGAACAACGCGTTCGGCGTTTACCACGACCGGTACACGCGTCGTGAAGGACGTTGGTGGTTCGCGCACCGCCGTTACCACTCCCTCGCGCGCACGGGCGAGACTCGCGACCTTGACGTCTTCGACTTCCCGCATCACCTCGTGGTGGGGGAGCTGGGCGACACCTGAGCGACGGCCGCACCTGTCCGTCGCCACGCGCCGGGTGGCCCGGCGTCGTAGGGTCACGACCGAGACCGCGGCAATCTCGCCGCTCGGAATCGGGGGGGAACCGATGACAGCTACGACGCAGCACCACCGGCCGGGAGCGATCACGCTGATCATGGTGCTCGCCTGGATCAGTGGCGCCCTCAACGTGCTCGGCGGGATCTTCGTCATCATCGACCGTGACGACCGCCACCTGATCGTCCAGTCGGGCGCCACGTCCGACGAGCTGCTCTACGCCGGGATCGCCTCGATCATCGTGGGGATCGTCGTGATGATGCTGGCGGGCGCGCTCGGGCGGGGCAGCCGTGGTGCGCGCCTCGTATTCGGCATCTTCGCCGTGCTCAACCTTGCTGCGGGGCTCATCTCCGCGTTCTCGTACGACGGTGAGCAGCGGACGACCGGCATCGTCGCGGCGGTGATCTGGGCGTTCGTCCTCTACCTGCTCTACGGCAGCGAGCGCGACCGGGATTACTTCCTGTCGTAGCGAGCCATCGTCCCGCCTCACCCCGACGATGCGTCCCTCGCCGTCGTGGAGCGGGTCGAGGGACGCATGTCGACCTGGTCAGGCGGTCGGTGATGCCTCGTCGCGGTCGCCGGTGATGCCGAGCACGCGGTCGGGGTGGCGGCCGTCGACGTAGCCGACGAACGGCGGGTAGACGTTGTACCCGAGCAGCTCGCGCATCCGCTTCGGGAGCGTGCGGGCGACATCGGGTGCCACGCACAGGAGTTGCGTCTCCTGCGCCCGCAGCCAGCTCGCGGCGTACTCGATCGCCACGCCGAGACGCGTCGCGTCGGTCCGGTTCGCGCCACCGCCGTGCCACACCGAGCCCACATAGATCATCACCGACCCGGCCGGCATCTCCGCGTACGTCACGGGCGCGTCGTCGGCCGGGGGGAGCAGCTCGTGCTGGCTGCCGGGGATGATGCGCGTCGCCCCGTTCGCCTCGGTGAAGTCGTCGAGCGCCCACATGACGTTGGTGACGAGCTGCTGGTGGGGACGCGCCACGGGATAGATGTCGTCGTCGCGGTGGAACACCTGCTCGACCTCGCCGGGGCCGATCTCGATGCCGGTCGGTCCGCTGAGCTGGTAGTCGGCGCCGAGCACGTGGTCGAGGGCGCCGAGCACGAGCGGGTGGATCGTGAGCGGGTCGAGCACGCGTGTCTTGCCGTACAGCGCGTACAGGCGACGGGTCTTGAAGCCCTCGAAGAAGTTGCGGCCACCCGGCACGCCGTCGAGCAGGCGCCGCAACTCCGCGCCGATGGCGAGGGCCTCGTCACGCGCCAGCACGCCCTCGACGATGGCATACCCCTCGTCGTCGAGGTGGCGGTTCACGTCGGCGAGCTGGGCCTCGAGGCCCGGAACCACGGCCGTCACGACCACCACGGTACCGCCGCGGCGTCACCCGTCGTCGCGGCGGTACACGGGGACACCCGCGATCCAGGTCTCGACGACCTCCGCCGGATCGCGGGCGAGGTCGAGCACCACCAGATCGGCCCGCAGCCCGACCGCGAGGCGGCCCCGCTCGTGCTCCTGGCCGCCGGCATACGCGGCGCCGGCTGTGTACGCCTCGAGCCAGTGGTCGAACGGCACGGCCTGCTCGGGTTCGAACCGGATGCCCGTGCTGGTCGTGCGGCCGGCTCCCTTCGCCGCGCACCAGAGCGGCGCGGCCGGCGCGCACGGATCGTCGCTCGACCCGGCGAGCGTCACCCCCGCGTCGGCGAGCCCCGCGAACGCGAGCCAGTGGTGGTGGTCGAACCGCACGCCCTGGCTCTGGATGCCGACGTGCTCGACGAACCCGGGCTGCACGACGGCCACCGCGCCGAGGGCGGCCAGGCGCCGCCACTGATCGGCGCCGGTCACGCCCGCGTGCTCGAGCCGGAAGCGGTGGTCGGCGCTGCCTCGGGCGTCGACGGCAGCGAACGCGTCGAGCGTCGCGTCGACCCCGGTGTTGCCGATCGCGTGCACCGCGATCCGAAAGCCGCGCGACGACGCGGTGACCGCACACGCCTCGAGGTCGTCCATCAGCAGCCCGTGGTGCACGGGGTGACCGCCGATCGTCGTGTCGAGCGCGATCGCGATGCCCCCGTCCGCGAAGAGCTTCGCCGGGCCGACTCGGAGGCGCTCGTCGCCGTCGCCGGTCGGCGGTCCGTCGAGGCGTGCGCCCTGCTCGTTGGAGAGGATCGCGCTCGGATGGGGGAGCGCGAGCACGGAGAGGGGAAGTGTTCCCGCCGCGACCATCGCCGCGTACAGCGACTCCGCCTCGGGCGCGCACGCGGCGTCGTGTACGGCCGTGATGCCGTCCCGCACGAGCTCGTACGCGCGTGCGGTGACGTGCTCGGCCCACCGGTCGCGATCGGCATAGGCGGCCATCGATCGCGCGTGGGCCTCGCTCCATGCCCGCTCGAGGAGCAGCCCCGACGGCTGGCCGTCACCAGCGCGGCCGATCTCGCCTCCGGGCGGGTCGGGGGTGGCGCGCCCGATCCCGAGCTCGGCGAGCGCCGCCGTGCTGACGACGCACTGGTGCAGCGAGTAGTGCGCGACCACGACCGGCCGCTCGATCCCGGCGGCATCGAGCTCGGCCGCGGTCGGCGTGTACCCGGTCGCGCCCTCGTCCCAGCCGTGCAGCCGGACCCACGGTGCGGTCGGGGTCGCCGCGGCGTGCGCGCGCACCACGGCGACGAGCTCGTCGGGGCTGCCGATCGCGGACGCGTCGCCCCAGGACGGCGCGAGCGCCGCGACGGAGAGGTGGTTGTGCGCGTCGATGAACCCGGGCGCGAGCGTGTGACCGCCGAGGTCGACACGGGACGCGTCCGGCCAGGCGTCGAGGAGCGACGCGGGGCCGACCGCGGCGATGCGCCCGCCCTGCACGACGACCACGTTCGCCGCGCGCGAGTGCGGGTCCATCGTGCGGATCGCGCCGCCCGCGAAGGCAAGGGCAGGCTCGACGCTCATGCCGGCCCACGGTAGGCGGAGTATCGTCCGCGCCCATGCCTGCGACCCTCACCCGGTTCGAGGCGAGCGCCACCGATCCCGACGCGGTCCACGACGCGCTCGTGCGCGACGGCGCCGTCATCGTCGAGGGCCTGCTCCCGCTCGACGTCGTCGATCGGGTCAACGACGAGGTCGACGCCGCGGTCGAGGCGTCGGCGCCTGATCGCGAGCTCTTCAACCCGGTGCTCCAGGACTTCCACGGCCCCTGCACCAAGCAGGTCTCGGGCGTCGCCGGCGTCTCGCGCACCTTCGCCGTCGACGTGATGTGCCAGCCGCTCCTCCTCGACCTGTGCGACCGCGTGTTGCTCCCGTCGTGCGCGCGGTGGCAGCTGAACCTCGGGCACCTCCTCCAGCGCGGTCCCGGTGCCGACGAGCAGATGCTGCATCGCGACGAGTTGGTCTGGAGCGACGTGCCGCGCCCGCACCCGGAGCTCCAGCTCGCGTCGGTGATCGCCTTCGTCGACTTCACGCGCGAGAACGGCGCGACGCGGGTCGTCCCCGGCAGCCACCGCTCGGCCGATCGCCACCTCGCGCCGACGGAGCAGTTTGCACGCCCCCAACCCGAGCCCGACGACATCGCGTACGCGGAGATGCTCGCGGGGTCGGCCGTGATCTACTCGGGCGGCACGATCCACGCGGGTGGCGCGAACACGACCGACGTCCAGCGTCGCGGCGCGCACCTCAGCTACTGCCTGGGCTGGCTCCGCACCGAGGAGAACAACTACCTCGCCGTGCCACCCGAGATCGCGGCGACGCTTCCGCGTCGTGCGCAGGAGGTGCTCGGCTACGCGGTGCACGACAGCATCCCGCGCGGCGGGGGCTACCTCGGGATGCTCGACAACCAGGACCCGGTCGAGCTCTTCGCGCGCGGCGTGCTGCCCGGCGAGCGGTCCCGTCCCCGGGCGAGCACCCGTCCCGAGGCGACCCTCCCCGGATCGGTCAGGCCGACCGAGGGGTGATGCCGCAGTCGGCGCGCACTGCGTCGAGCGGATCGTCGACGCGCGCGAGGTGGTCGATCGCCGAGAAGTCGCACGTGCACGCGGCGCCGCGTCGGAACGCGTCGGCGAGCTCGGCCGCCGCGCCGGGGCGGTCCAGCGCCCCGACCTTCGCCTCGATGTCGAGGATCTCGAACTTGCCGGCTTCGTAGAGCGAGAGCGACGCGACCAACCCCGAGAAGTGGTGGTCGAAGCCGGTCGCGGCGGTGAGCATCGCTTGGAGCGCCAGCTCGCTCGGCCCGTCGGCGTCGTAGCCCGCGAGCACGTGGCTGAAGTCGTGCACGACGAGCCCGAGGTCGCCGCCGCCGGGCTCGCCCGGGAACGCCAGGCCCCACCGCTCGTAGAAGTCGAAGTACGCACGGCCGAGGCTGCCGGCCGGGCACTCGCCGAGCGCCCGCAGGCGCGCGCCGAGCGCGGGATCGAGGCCCTCGACGCCGGGCTCCACTGCCTCGGGCTCGCGGAAGCGCGCCCAGTCGGCCATCACCTCGGCGTGGCCGGCGGCGAGCGCGTCGCGGGCGACGAGGAGGAACGGCTCGTCGACGCCCAGCGCCCGCGCGTGGTCCTCGACCCGGTCGGCCTGCGCCGCGATGCCGGGATGGCGGCAGAACTCGATGACGACGAGCAGGTCGACGAACCGGGAGCGGTCCGCCTCGTCGACGACGGACGCGAGCTCGTCAGCCTCGAGCGGCTGGAGGTCGGCGATGTCGGTGTCGTCGCCGAAGTAGCCGTGCAGGAGGTTCTGCACGAGGCCGGCCTGCTCGGGCGTGGGGCCGTCACCGACGTGCGCCGCGCCGAGCAGCCCGCGAGCGAGGTCGATCCCTGCGGTCATGGTGCCGCTGCTCCCCTCACGGGGCGGAGGCTAGCGATTCCGCCGGTTCCGCCGGCGCCGGCGGACGCGACTCCGCGCGGGATGTTGTCCCCCGTCACGCATCGGCGGTACCGTCATGGGGCTCGGCTGCTCTGGACCCTGGTGGCGCCGCCCACGAGTGGAGGAGCACGACATGATCTCCCGGTCGCAGCCCGAGGATCGAGCAGCCCGACCCGTGTCCGCTGACTCGCGCGTGCCGCTGGGCAACGGCTCGCTCGGCGGGAGGCGTCTCCGGCGCCGGCCCCCACGGTGGTCCCGCTCGCCGCAGGGTTCGGGTCAGGGTCAGGCTCCGGATCAGGGTTCGGATCGGGGTTCGGGATCAGGATCCACTTCGGAGCGCGCGTCCGAGCGTGTCGGCTCGAGGCGTGCGACGGGCAGCACGCTCCGCGTCCGACCGCACGAGGTCGTCCGGCGACCGACCCAGCCCTTGTCGATCGCCAGCTCCATCCTCGGGGCGATCGCGTTCCTCACGCTCGTGTTCATCTGGCCGCTCCAGATGATCGCCAGTGCCTTGCTGGTGGTGTCGGCCGTGATGGTGATGAGCATCTATGCCGCGGCCCGGCAGGCCCGGAGTGCCGGCCACGACGTGGGCTGGCGTCATGTCGATCACGAAGTTCCCGTCGTCGCGGCCGTCGTGCTGGTACTGGGGGTCGTCGTGAGCTTCCTGTGGCCCGAAGAGGTGGCGGTCGTCGCCCTCGCGGCGACCTTTCTCGCCTGTGCGGCATGGATGCTGTACGAGCTCATCACCCACAACGCGTCGCGGACCCGGGGCGACGGCCGCCGCTAAGGCCCCCTCGCTCGGCGACGTCCCGGGCATCGAGTCGGACCGGAAGGTGTGACATGTCGCTGTGGGACTACGAGGGGATGCGCGTGGTGGTCAGCGGCGGGGGTGGCGCCGGCATGGGCGCCGCGACCGTGACCGAGCTGGCGAAC
>JBBDWT010000190.1:0-5598 GCA_040902705.1 Acidimicrobiia bacterium
CGGGGATCAGGAGCATGTCCGACTCCTGGATCTCCTGGAACCCACGGATCGACGACCCGTCGAACCCGTAGCCCTCGTCGAAGCCGTCCTCGGTGAGCTCGTGGATCGGCATCGAGAAGTGCTGCATGACGCCCGGCAGGTCGCAGAAGCGGAGGTCGACGAACTCGACACCGGAGTCCTTCGCGAGTTTCAGGACCTCGGACGGTGTGCGGCTTTCCACTGGCTCGACTCCTTCTTCGACGAACGCGGTGTTGGCGCATGACAAGGGCGCCTGGACGTCCCAGGCGAACCAGCAGCACGTTAGGCGGGACGCAGTTTCGCGGTCGTTGCCTCAATGTGAACGGCGTGTGAACGAGATGCCGCAGGCCGGTCTCGCCGGCGACGCGCCCGGAATCGCCTGCCACACTGGTTCGCATGCAGGCACAGAGCGACTACGTCCTGCGGACGGTCGAGGAACGGGGGGTCCGCTTCGTCCGCCTCTGGTTCACCGATGTGCTCGGGATCCTCAAGAGCTTCGCCATCACGCCGGCGGAGCTCGAGACCGCACTCGAAGAGGGCATGACCTTCGACGGGTCGGCCATCGAGGGCTACAGCCGCTTGCAGGAGTCCGACATGCTCGCGGTGCCCGACGCCAACACGTTCGAGATCGTGCCGTGGCGCGGCGGCGACGCGCCGGTCGCACGGATCTTCTGCGATGTGCAGCGCCTCTCCGGTGAGCCCTTCGAGGGCGACCCGCGCCACGTGCTCACGCGCAACCTCGAGCGCGCCCGGGAGAAGGGCTTCACCTTCTACGCGGGCCCCGAGATGGAGTTCTTCTACTTCGAGAGCTCCGGCATCCCGCCGGTACCGCTCGACCACGCCGGCTTCTTCGACCTCACCCAGCACGACATGGTCTCGAACCTCCGCAAGCAGACGATCATGACGCTCGAGGCGATGGGCATCCCCGTGGAGTACAGCTTCCACGAGCTCGGCCCCAGCCAGCACGAGATCGACCTCCGCTACACCGACGCGCTCACGATGGCCGACAACGTGATGACGTTCCGCCTCGTCGTGAAGGAGGTCGCGCAGGAGCTCGGTGTGTACGCGACGTTCATGCCCAAGCCCATCGCGGGCGACTTCGGGTCCGGGATGCACACGCACCTCTCGCTGTTCGAGGGTGACGTCAACGCGTTCCACGATCCCGGAGACGAGTACGGCCTCTCGAAGGTCGGCAAGGCGTTCATCGCGGGCCTGTTGCGCCACGCGCGCGAGATCACAGCGGTCACGAACCAGTGGGTGAACTCGTACAAGCGGCTCAACGACCGCTACGAAGCACCGGTCTACGTGTGCTGGGCGCGGAACAACCGCACCGCACTCGTTCGCGTCCCGCCGGCCAAGCGGGGAAAGGAGAGCTCGACGCGCATCGAGTTCCGCTCCCCCGATCCCGCGTGCAACCCGTACCTCGCGTTCTCGGTGATCCTCGCTGCCGGGCTCAAGGGGATCGAGGAGGGCTACGACCTCGCGCCCGAAGCGACCAACAACATCTTCCAGATGACCCCCGAGGAGCGCGCCGCGGAGGGCATCTCGGCGTTGCCGCAGTCGCTCGGTGAGGCGATCGACGTCATGGAAGGCTCGGAGCTCGTGGCTGAAGCGCTCGGTGAGCACCTCTTCGACTACTTCATCCGCAACAAGCGCGCGGAGTGGGCGGACTACCGTGCGCAGGTGACGCCGTTCGAGCTCGAGCGGTACCTCGGGACCCTCTGATCGGGCGTCGGAGAGACTTCCTACGATGAGTCAACCGCTGCTCGTCTTCCCCGATCCGCCGCCGCCGCTGCTGGCCCAGACCCTCGACCTCGCGGGGCACAGCTGGAAGGCGTGCGCGAACGTCTCCATGGCTGCCGCGAGCGAGCCCACCGACGGGTGGGGAGGCGCCGTCGTCGTCGCCGACGAGGACCCGGAGGGAGCGTTCGGCATGTGCCGAGCGCTGCGCAAGCGCGACGGATCGATCGAGCCGGTGCTGCTCCTGATCACCGGCGCGCAGCTCGTGGAGCTCGAGCTCCGCGAAGACATGTTCGACGACTTCTGCCTCTCGCCGTTCCACCCGAAGGAGCTCGAGGCGCGGATCCGTCACCTCTTCTGGCGGACCGGGCGCGGCACTCGTCCCGAGATCGTCGACTACGGCGGCCTGGTGCTGAACCTCGAGACCTACCAGGCCGCCCTCGACGATCGGCCCCTCGACCTCACGTACATGGAGTACGAGCTGCTCAAGTTCTTCGCGACCCACAGCGGGAAGGTGTTCACCCGTGAGCAGCTGCTCTCCCGCGTCTGGGGCTACGAGTACTACGGCGGCGCCCGCACCGTCGACGTCCACGTGCGGCGCTTGCGGGCGAAGCTCGGTGAGGAGCACGCCGGCCTGATCCAGACCGTGCGCTCGGTGGGCTACCGCTTCGGGCAGACCCGCGGCTTCCCGACGACGAACGGCTAGCGCTGCTCGTCGTCGGTGACGACGGCGTAGGGAGTGCCGACGGCGCGGGTCTCGGCGTCGTCGCCGAGGAGCCAGCCCATCAGCGCGCTCCAGATCGCACCGCCGAACATCACGCCGACCGGCACGACGAGCACCATCGCCACGACGAAGATGATCGCTCCGGCCACGAGCACGACGCTATCGCAGCCCCGATTCGACATGCGTCTCTCGACCCGCCTGGTGACGGTGAGAGACGCATCAATGGAGGGGGAACGACTCGGGTCGCACGCCGTCGGCCGCCGCGACGGCGTTCCACGTCGCGGACGCGACCGCGGCGAAGACGGCGTCGGACGCCCGCTGCGGCGGCCCCGGGTCGTCGATCACCGTGATCTCGATGGGCGGAGTGTCCATCGCCCGCAGGATCCCGAACGAGCGGATGGTGAGGTCGAGCACGTCGCCGGTGTCGGCATCGACCGCGAGGCTCTCGCTCAGCACCCAGCCGATCGCCATGTGCGCAGCCCCGACGCAGTACGAAGTCAGCGCGACCTCGTCGAGTGGATCGCCGGCGGCCACCCGCACCTCGACTCGCCGGACCGTGCCGCCCGGATCGATCTCGACGCGCGCGCCGGCGACGGCACCATCCACCGGGTCCGACGCGCACGTGTCGAGGAGCACCTCGGCGGCCCGCCCGTCACGCACGAGGGCCGCGCGGTCGACGCCGGCCTCGGCGAGCGCGCCCTCGACGAGCACGGTCACCTCGGCGAGCGGCCACGCCCGGAGCAGCGGTGACACGTTCGGTCCCCGCACCGGCACGGGATCCAGGCGGATGCTGATCTGATCCAGCGCGTACGGGACGCGCACGGCGACGTTCGCCTCGCCCTGCACCGCCTCGACCATCGCTCCGCTGATCGACAGGCGGCGTCCGTCCAGCACGGCGCTCGCCGCGATGGGCGGGCGCTTCGGCCCGAGGCGCACGACGTCTTCACGCGCGAACACGACACGCACGGTCCGGTCGAGCCGATCGGCGAGCTCACGCGCGGCCAGCGGCGCGACCGACGTGGCCTTGCCCCCGAACGCCCCGCCGTTGGCCAGGGGCGACGCCGGCTCACCAGCCGGAGCACACCACGACGCGTCCGGCTCCAGGTACGCGGGCTCGACCCACGAGGTCGCGAGGCGCACGCCTCCGTGCGGAAGCGGAGGGAGCGGGAGCGGAGGTGCGCTCGCTCGCGTGGTCCGCCGACCCTGCACCTTTCCCGCCGTCGCCCGCGCCTCGACGAGCGAGTCCCCGACGACCCACGCGACGCCGGCCGCGGTCACCGACTCGGCATCGGATCCCGGCGGGAGCGGCACGGCGACCAGCGCGTCCGCCGGGTGGAGATCGTCGGCGAACCCCCCGTCGCCGAGCGGGACGTCGTGACCCACTCGCTGGACGACCCCTCCCTCGAGGCTTGCCCGCCGGCCCGCGGCGTCGAGGTCGCGAGGAGCCGGCGCCGGTCGCGGTCCCGCTGCCCGGGTGATCGCGTCGCAGACCGTCAGCCACCCGGTGCAGCGGCACAGGTGGGCAGCAAGGGCACGATCGAGATCGACGGGCGCGACCCGTCCCCGCGCCAGCATCCACGCGACTCGCACGACGATCCCCGGAGTGCAGAAACCGCACTGCGAACCGCCGGTGTCGACGAACGCGTCGGCGAGGCGATCGCGCACGTCCGGGTCGAGACCCTCGACGGTGGTGACCGCGCGGCCGGCGATCCGGGTCGCCGGGGTGACGCACGCGACGCGAGGCTCACCGTCGACGAGGACGGTGCAGCACCCGCACTGCCCCTGGGGCGCGCAGCCGTCCTTCACGGAACGGACACCGATCTGCTCACGCAGGACATCCAGGAGCGAGGCGCCCGGCGACACGACGAGGTCGACGGGGACGCCGTTGCAGCTGAATGCGACCTGATCCGACGCGGCCATCTCGGGAGGGCAGGATAGGGGCATGCCCCACGACGACCTCCCCCGAGCCGAGATCAGCCGACGCGCGTTCCTCGCCGCGACGGGCACGGTCGTGGCCGGCGCAGCCATCGCGACGACCTCACCGGCATGGGCACGCGTGCCCGAGCAGGGCAGCAAGGCGCTCTCACCACTCGTGCTCTCGAGCGACCTCTACGCGTCGCCCGATCCGCAGCGCCTCGCGTTCGCGATCGCCAAGGGGTCGAGCTTCGCCTCCGGTGCACCCGCGAAGGTCGCGCTCGCGGCGCCAGGAGCGAAGGAAGGCCCCGTCTACCCGACCGAGCTGCACCGCGCCGGCCTGCCGAAGCACCGCGGCGTCTACGTCGCCGAGGTCACGCTCGACCAGCCCGGCGTGTGGAACGCGCTTGCCGTGACGCGCGGCAAGCGGGTCCCGTTCGCAATCCAGGTGAACCCCCAGCCGGCCGCGCCGGTGGTCGGGGCCGCTGCGCCGCGCGCCGCGTCGCCGACGAAGGCAGACACCCTCGGGGTGAAGCCCATCTGCACCCGCAGGCCGCAGTGCCCGCTCCACGACGTGTCGCTCGCCGACGTCATCGGCACCGGCAGGCCCGTGGCCGTGATGTTCGCGACGCCCGCGCTCTGCCAGTCGCAGTACTGCGGGCCGGTCCTCGACGAGCTCCTCGACCTCCGAGCACCGTTCGCCGACACGATCACGTTCGTCCACGTCGAGATCTACACCTCGAACCGCGGCGCGACGAGAGCGCCGACGGTCGAGGCGTGGAACCTCCCGAGTGAGCCGTGGCTCTACACCGTCGACGGCGCCGGCACGATCGTCGGCCGCCTCGACGGCGCGTTCGGCAGCGACGAGATGCAGGCCCAGCTCGAGGCGCTCGCCGGCGCCTGATCGCCCGCAGCGCGAGAGGACCCGCCGGCGAACCGGCGGGTCCCATCGAACCGGTGGTGACGTGCGGGGCTAGCGACGGCGCTTCGCAGTGCGCCGCGTGGCGGGCTTGCGCGCCGCCGTGCGCTTCTTCGTCGCCTTCTTGACCGTGCGCCGCTTGGCGGGCTTGCGCGCCGCCGTGCGCTTCTTGGTCGCACGCTTCTTGGTCGCACGCTTCTTGGCGGGCTTGCGCGCCGCCGTGCGCTTCTTGGTCGTACGACGCGTCGCCTTCTTCGCGGTCCGCTTCTTCGCGGCCTTCTTC
>JBBDWT010000190.1:5698-14630 GCA_040902705.1 Acidimicrobiia bacterium
CGGTCCGCTTCTTGGCCGGACGCTTCTTCGCGGCCTTCTTCACGGTCCGCTTCTTCGTCGCCTTCTTCGCCGGCTTCGGCGCAACTGGAGCAGGCGCAGGAGCCCAAGGGGTCACGGGCGGCGGAGACGGGGCGGCCGGGGGTGCCGGCTGCCACGACGGCGGTGACAGAGGTCGGCTCGCGGGTGGCGTCTTCGGCCCACCGCCGAGCGGTGGGTTGGGCGGCCAGGTCGATGACATTGAGTCGCTCCCTTCGCGAATGTGCGCCGCGCCTGAGCGCGGCTTCAAGCGTAACGAAAAACGCGGATGAGCGACAGAGACTCGGGACGAGGAATCACCAGCGCGCGGTGCAGGTGCAGCCGCCGCTACGAGAACGACTGGCCGCAGCCACAGCTGCGTTCCGCGTTCGGGTTGTTGATCGCGAACCCGGCGCCCTGGAGACCGTCCTTGTAGTCGAGCTGCCCACCCTTGAGGTGCTGCTGGCTCGCGGGATCGACGACGACCTTCACGCCGCCGTGCTCGACCTGTGCGTCGTCGGACGCGATCTCCGTGTCGAAGAACATCTCGTAGCTGAAGCCGGAGCACCCACCGGGGCGCACGGCGACTCGCAGCACGAGCTCGTCCTCGCCGCCTTCGGCCGCGATGAGGCCGGAGATCTTCGCCGCGGCCGCGTCACTCAAGGTGAAGGTGAAGACATGGCTCGCATCGGTGACGGTGAACATCGACATATTCGCCTCTTCGTGTCTCGAGAGCTCGATCAGCTGCCGGGCTCGCCGACAGCCACGGTCACATGGCATGGCTCTGGGTCGTACAACGTCGCGAACTCCGCGACACTTCCCTCGCCGGCCTGGTCGACCACACCTTCGCACAGGCCTCGGTGGAGGTTGCACACGAGCTCGGGATACGCCTCGGCGAGCTCGCGGAACGGGCAGTGGAGGAACTCGATCCGCGTGCTGCCTTCGGACGTGCCGTCGCCGGGCTCGACCGCGGGCTCGAAGCCGAGCGCGTGGAGCTCCTGCTCGAGGGCATCGAGACAGCTGCTCGAGCGGGTGCGTCGACCGACCTCGAGGCCCCATGCCCGGCCGGCGTCGGCGGCATCCGCGGGATCCGCCCCGACCCGCTCGGCGAGCGAGGCGAGCAGACCAGCGAGGAGCGCGTGGGCGGGCGGGTCGAAGCCCACCCCCGGCGCTCCGTCGGCGAGGAAGTAGAGGTGCAGGGGACGACCCACGGTGCCGCGGTGGACCGCTTCGACATCGACGATCCCGACCTCCCGGAGCCGCTCGAGGTGGAGCCGGATCGTGTTGGCGTGGACACCCAGCCGGTCGGCCAGATCCTGGGCCGAGAGGGGCCGAGTCGACGTGGAGAGCTCGCGATAGACGGCGAAGCGCGTCTCGTCGGCGAGGGCTTTCAGGACCGGCAGCTGCACCCCATGACGCTACCGAGAACGCGACATATTTTCAAGGTTGGTATTGTTTTTCCCAGTGATGACCAGCCCCGTGCAGCATCCCGACCCGAACGACCCGGGCGCGGCCGTCCACGCCCCTGAAGTCGGGCCGGTGCCCACCATCGACGATGTCCGACAGGCACTGGGCGGCGTCATCGACCCGGAGTTGAAGGTCAGCATCACCGAGCTCGGGATGGTCGACGACGTGGCGATCACCCCCGACGGGCACGTGGCGGTGCGGGTCGCCCTCACCACCGCGGGCTGCCCGCTCCGCGGTCAGATCTCACGGGAGGTCGAGTCGAAGGTGCGGGGCCTCCGGGGCGTCGCCTCAGTTTCGGTCGACTACTCCGAGATGAACAAGGAGCAGAAGGCCGCGGCGATGGCGCGCGCCCGCTTCCAGGCGCGCGAAGACGCCGCGCCGACCGAGGTCTCGGCCACCACCAGAGTCCTCGCGGTCGCGAGCGGCAAGGGTGGCGTGGGCAAGTCCTCGGTGACGGTGAACCTCGCCGCCGCACTCGCAGCACGGGGCCTGCGCGTCGGCGTGCTCGACGCCGACATCTGGGGATTCAGCGTGCCGCGCATGCTGGGCATCGACGAGCGTCTCGGTGGCGCCGAAGGAAAGATCCATCCCCACGTGCTCCCGGTGCCGAACCGCCTCGACCCGTCGGCCCCCGACGGAGCGCTGCACGTGGTCTCGATGGGCTTCCTCGTCGACGACGAGGGCACCGCGCTCATGTGGCGTGGGCTCGTGCTCACGAAGGCGTTGGAGCAGTTCCTGACCGACGTGCGGTGGGGCGAGCTCGACTACCTGCTGATCGACATGCCCCCGGGGACCGGCGACATCCAGATGGGCCTCGCGCGCATGCTGCCGCAGGCCGAGATGTTGGTCGTCACGACCCCCGGTCTCGCCGCGCAGCGCGTCGCCGCTCGGGTCGGCGACATGGCGCGGCGCTCGTTCATGAAGATCGCCGGTGTCGTCGAGAACATGACCGCGTTCGTCACGCCCAGCGGTGAGCGCTTCCCGATCTTCGGATCGGGTGGTGGCACCGCGCTCGCTCGTGACATCGACGCACCGCTCCTCGCGCGGATCCCGATCGAGCCCGAGGTGGCCAGCGGGGGCGACGACGGCACGCCCGTCGTGTTGCGTACCCCGGACAGCCCGGCGGGCCAGGCGTTCCGCGAGCTCGCGGCGCGCGTCGTCGACGACGTCCTCCCGCCGATCGAGATGGCCGGCTGCACCGCGCGCATCCTCGAGATGGCGGCCGACCTCGCCTCCGAGCCCGCCTCCCCCTGATCCGACGCCACGCGTGATTGGGATCAGGCGGGGGTCCAGGCGGCGCGGGCCGAGGCGCCGGTGACCTTGCCCTCGGCCTTCAGCCGCACGAGGTGCGCGTGGACCTGCCAGCCGGCCGCGTCGACGAGCTCAGGCGGGAGGTCCTGCCCGCCGTAGAGCGCCGCCACGATGTCGCCGATCTTCGCCGGGCCCTCCTTCTTCACGAACCGGAGGATCTGCTGCTCGCGCTGACGGCGGTGCGCGAGGTACTCGTCGATGCGGGCGCGTGGCTCTTCGATCACATCGCCGTGCCCCGGCGCGATCCGGCTCACGCGCAGCTTGCGGAGCCGCTGCAGGGAGTCGAGGTACGCGGTCATGTCCCCACCCCGCTTGGGGCTCACGACCGACCACGTGCCCTCGAGCACGGTGTCGCCGGTGAAGAGCACGCGCTCCTCCTCGAGGAGGAAGCACAGGTGGTTCGGCGCGTGCCCGGGAGTGTGGAGCACCTCGAGGCCGAACTCCGTGCCTTCGATGGTGTCGCCCTCGCCGATGACCCGGTCGGGGACGATGTCGCAGTCCTTGTCGAGGTGCTTGCCGAAGGCGAGCACCTCCGCTCCTGTCGCCTTGACCAGGCGAGCGGTGCCGGGCGAGTGATCGGGATGCGTGTGCGTGAGCACGACCCAGCGAACCCGCTCCTTCATCGATCCGCCGACGATGGCGTCGATGTGGCCCTTGTCGTCCGGCCCGGGGTCGATCACCGCGACCTCGTCGATGCCGACGAGGTAGCTGTTCGTGCCCGGGCCGGTGAACGGTCCGGGGTTCGGCGCGACGACCCGCCGGACGAGCGGCGACAGCGCGCTCGGGACCCCCGGGGTCATGTCGGGCATCAGCCGGCCTCGCGTGCCGGTCGACGGTGCGCCGTCGTCGAGTGCGCGATCGCGTCGGCGCGGCGATCGTCGAGACCGTCCTCGTCACCCGGGAGTCGGACCTGCCACGCGCGCACATGCTCGACCTGGGCCAGCGCGTGCTCGGGCTCGCTCCACGAGTCGTCCACCGCGGCGAACAGGCGCTCCGTCGAGTCGAACCGTGAGAGCGCCTCGAGGCTCCGGTACGTCGGGTAGATCAGCTCGAGCTCCTGGCCCCGGGCCTGCTCGAGCGCGTCCGCGGGACGCACCCAGGTCGAAGCGATGGTCTCGGTGTCGTCGTGCGAGTACTCGTGCCCGACCGGCGCCGGCGCGAGGAAGAACCACGTGTCGTAGCGGCGCGGTGCCGGGCTCGGCGTGATCCAGTGGCCGAAGACCCGCAGCGGCGCCGCGTCGAGCACCAGACCCGCACCGCGGACGACGTCGGCAAACGCGAGCGTGCCGGCCGCGACCTCGGGCCGCACCGGTGCCAGCCGGGCGACGGTCTCGGGAGACGCGACGTCGCCGCTCACCGCGTCGCGGGCGAGCAGGACACCCGCCTCCTCGAACGACTCACGGATTGCCGCCACCCAGAACCCGAGCCCTCCGTCGGGCCGACCGAGGCGTGCGCCGGCGACGTCGTCGTCGATCCCTTCGACGAGCGAGACCATCGCCTCACCGCGATCTGCGGCGTCGACCGCCCCGCCGGGAAAGACGTACGCGCCCGCGACGAACACCGACGAGAGGTTGCGGCGAAGCATGAAGACCTCGATGCCGCCCGACCCGGAGCGGGTCTCGTCGGCGTCGCGGACCAGCATCACGGTGGCCGCGTCGCGGGGCTCCACCGCGCCAGTCTACGGGGACCCCCCCGAATTCGGTGGGGGTTCGCGACGGCGAGCGAGGGCCTGGACGTCAGGCGGGTTCGAGCAGGTGCTTGCGCTCGGACTCGTTCAGCCCGCCCCAGATGCCGTGGGGCTCGCGGATCCTGAGCGCATAGCCCAGGCACTGGGCCTGCACGCCGCACTCGCGGCAGATCCGCTTCGCCCGCGCCTCGCGCGCGTCACGATCGCCCTTCGCCTCCGGCACGGTGGGCGCGAAGAAGAGCACCGACTCCGGACCTCGGCACGCAGCCTTGCGCTGCCAGGTGTCGTCCACGGTCGGAAGGGCCACGTCTCCCCCCTTGTGGTCCGTGCATCTCGATCTCGCGCGGAACATACCGCCGCGGTCGATGGGCCTCAAGCGCCAGATCGACCTCCGGGCTCCACGACCTCCGCGTCGCCCTCGGTGCCGCCGCGCCGTGTGCGGCCACGGTCCCGATAGTCCTTCGCCCCGCCCTCCTCCGGCTCGACCTCGAGGACGACCCCCTCGACCGCGACGACCCGGACCGGGTCGCCGGCCCCGATGGGCGTCGCCCGGTTCGTGCGGGCCTGCCAGCGTGCGCCACGAACCTCGACCACCCCGTCGGGATCGACGGCGACGGCTGCGGTGCCCATCTCACCGATCATCCCCTCCCGGCCGATCGTGGGAGTCGAGAACCGCGCCCGGATGAACGGGGGGATGGCGAACACGTAGAACACGAACGCGCCGAGGACCACGAGCGCGAGGAGCCACCAGGCCGGGCGGAGCTCCGACCCACCGCCGTACAGGAAGACGGAGCCCGCGATCAGCGAGACGGTGCCGATGCCGGTCCACGCCCCGAGCCCGCCGGCCTGGTCGTCGATGGCGTAGGCGAACGACGAGAGCAGGAGCAGCGCGATCGCCCACCAGCGGACCGGAAGCCCGGCGAAGCCGTACGCCGCGCCGATGACGCAGAGCCCCCCGACGGCAGAGGCGAAGCCGACGCTCGCCGCGAAGAACTCGAACACGATGAGCGCCAGACCGGCGACGAAGAGGAAGTACGCAGCTGCCGGGGCGAGGAGCGCGTGACGCACCTGGCCGGTGATGCCGAGGCTGTCGAACACGACATCCTGGTTCGGCTGGCGCCGCCGTTCACGACCCTCGCCGATCACCTTCGCGGTCGAGAGCTCGACGTCGCCCGCGGCGGTGCGGACGGTCTTCCCGTCGAGGGTCACGATCGTCTCACCGAGCGTCGGACGCACACCGTCGATCGCACCGATCGACCGTGCGTCCTTCGCCGACAACGACTCCGTCGCGAGCCGCGCCGCGCCTCGCGGATCGCGCCCGTTCGCCTCGGCGAGGCGCGCGAGCTCGGCCCGCACCTGGGGACGCGTCGACGCGTCGGGATCATCGAGCCGGACCGGGTGGGCCGGTCCGAGGTCGGCGTTCGGTGACGCGAAGGCGACGTGGGCCGCCTCGAGGAGCACAGCCGCACCGCCCTCGGCGCTCGCGCCCGGCGGACCGATCCAGACGACGACCGGTACCGCGGAGCGTCGGATCGTGCGCACGAGGTCGCGCACCGACACGTCGACCGTGGCCCCGGAGTCGACCTGGAGGACCACCATGCTCATGCGATCGTCGTTGGCGCGATCGATCGCGTCCCCCACGAGCTCGGCGTTGGGGGGATCGATCGAGCCCTCGACCTGGACGACGAGGATCCCCCGCCCGCCGCGCGGCTCCTGTGCCCCGGCGGCCGGGGCGAAGAGGAGCACGCCGGCGCCACACGCGAGCAGAGCGAGCGCAGCAGTCAGTCGGGACAGGCGCATCCGGTGCCGCAAACGGGCTCTCCTACGATTCGGGTCATGCGCCTCGAGCAGCTCTGTGCGGCATCGCGGGTGCAGATCGTCGCGGGCAAGGGTGGTGTGGGAAAGACGACGGTCACCGCTGCGCTCGCCGTCGCCGCTGCCCGCACCGGCATGAGCGTGCTGATCGTCGAAGTCGAAGGCAAATCGGGCCTTGCCACCTGCCTGGGGGTGCCCGCCCTCACGTACGAGGACGCCGAGGTCCAGCCGGGCATCACGGCTCGGACGTTGACTCCCGACCAGGCGCTGCTCGAGTACCTCGAGGACCGGGGCCTGAAGCGGATCTCGAAGCGACTGGTCCGGTCGGGCGCCGTCGACGTGATCGCCACCGCGATCCCGGGGATGAAGGACATCCTCGTGCTCGGCAAGGTCAAGCAGCTCGAGCGGGCAGGCGCCGCGGATCTGATCATCATCGATGCCCCCGCGGCCGGGCACGCAGTCACGTTCCTCACGTCGGCGCGCGGCCTCCTCGACGCGGTGCGCGTCGGACCGGTGCGCACGCAGGCACAGGACGTGATGGATCTGCTCTCCGACCCGACCCGGTGCCGCGTGGTGCTCGTCACGCTGCCCGAGGAGACGCCGGTGAACGAGCTCGTCGACACGGCGTTCGCGCTCGAGGACAGGGTGGGTGTCTCGCTCGCACCGGTCGTCGTGAACGCGTTCCCGGCCGATCTCGCCCTCGCCGCACACGATCTCGCAGACGACGCCGCGGCCGCACACGTCGCGATCCCCGAGGCCGACCGCGACGCGCTCGATGCCGCGGCGAGCTTCCGCCACGAACGGCACGAGCTCGCGCTGGAGCAGGCGGAACGGCTCGCCGAGCGCCTCCCGCTCCCGCAGATCCGCCTCCCCTTCCTCTTCGGGGAGATCGGACCGGCCGAGATCGACCAGCTCGCCGATGCGCTCGCCGACGAGGTGCTCCGGATCCCGGAGGCGGACGCGTGACGACGCTGTCGGATCTCGTCCACGAGCGTCATGTCCTCGTGTGCTGCGGCACCGGCGGTGTCGGCAAGACCACGACCGCGGCCGTGTTGGCACTCACCGCGGCGCGCGCCGGACGCGACGCGGTGGTGGTGACGATCGACCCGGCGAAGCGGCTGGCAGACACCCTCGGGCTCGAGCAGCTGGGGAACGTCACGCACGAGATCCCTCGCGAGGTCTGGGACACCCATGGCGACGCGGTGGCGGGCGGGCGGATGTCGGCACTCATGCTCGACACCCGATCGACCTTCGACGCCCTCGTGACCCGGTACGCGAGCAGCCCGGAGCAGGCCGAGCGGATCCTGGAGAACCGCTTCTACCGCAACGTCGCCGGCGCGCTCTCGGGCACCCAGGAGTACATGGCGATGGAGAAGCTCTACGAGCTGCACGACGAAGGCGGTCACGACGTGATCGTGGTCGACACTCCTCCGACGCGTCATGCGCTCGACTTCCTCGACGCACCCGCCCGGCTCACGCGCCTCCTCGACAACCGGATCTTCCGCTTCCTCATGGTCCCGGCCCGCACGGGGCTGCGCATCGCCGGGGTCGCGGTGCAGGCGTTCTTCCGCGCTGTCGCCAAGATCGTCGGAGCCGAGGTCATCGAGGACATCGTGGCGTTCTTCCGTGCCTTCGAGGGGATGGAACAGGGCTTCCGCGAGCGCGCGTCGAGCGTGACCGAGCTGCTGGCCGACCCGTCGACCGGGTTCGTGCTCGTCACCTCACCACGGCGGGACGCGGTCGAGGAAGCCGAGTTCTTCGCGGAGCGCCTGCGCGGGTCCGACCTCGCCGTCGCGGGCTTGGTCGTGAACCGTGTGCATCCGCAGTTCTCGTCGCGAACCCCGGTCGATTCGCTGCGCGGTCGCGCCCGCGACCTCATCTCCGGCGCCGCCGATGCCGATCCGGCAGCGCTCGCCGCGGCAACTCGCCTCGCCGCGCGCTACGAGAACCTCGCCGACTACGCCGAGCTCGGCCGACGTGAACGGGACCAGCTCGACGACGCCGCGCGTCGGATCGGGGCCGCCGCAGTCGCGTTCGTGCCGTCGCTTCCCCACGATGTGGTCGACTTCGCTGCACTCGACGCGGTCGCCGCGCACATGCTCGGCTAGCCTGCGCGCCCGATGACCGACTCTCCCGCGAAGCTCCTCGTTGCCGCCGACGGCACCTGGGTCCGCCAGCAGGTTCGCAACGCCCTCGCCGGCCGCGATCACGACGTCATCGAGGTGACCCGGGGGGAAGACGTCCGGCCCGCGGTGGCGAGCCGGCACCCCGATCTGGTGATCCTCGACATGCAGATCGGCAACATGGGCGGCATCGGCGTGGCGATCGACCTCCACCTCGAAGCGTCGGCCGACCGGGTCCCCGACGTGCCGATCCTGCTCCTGCTCGACCGCGAGCACGACCGGTTCCTCGCCAAGCGGGCCTCGGCCGATGCCGAGCTGGTGAAGCCGGTCGACCCCGGCACGCTTCGCCGCCTCGTCACGCGGCTGCTCGGCGAGCGCGCACCCGCGTAGCGCACCCGAGATCGACGTCGGGATCGCCCGGAGGCTCGCAGAGGGCGACCGCTACACTCGAATGCTCCTACGGGCTGTGGCGCAGTTTGGTAGCGCGCTTCGTTCGGGACGAAGAGGTCCCGGG
>JBBDWT010000191.1:0-14629 GCA_040902705.1 Acidimicrobiia bacterium
GCGGGTCCATCAGCGCGATCGGCCGCGCGCCCATCGAGAAGATGTCGCGGATGATCCCGCCGACGCCGGTCGCCGCGCCCTGGTACGGCTCCACCGCCGACGGGTGGTTGTGGCTCTCGATGCGGATGGCCAACGCGAGGCCGTCCCCGACGTCGATGACGCCCGCGCCCTCCCCCGGTCCGACCAGCACCCACGGCGCGTCCGTCGGGAGGCGCCCGAGATGGACCTTCGACGACTTGTAGGAGCAGTGCTCGGACCACATCACGGCGTACATCGCGAGCTCGAGCTCGCTCGGATCGCGCCCGAGGAGCCCGACGATCGTGTCGAGCTCATCGTCGGTGAGCCCCAGCTGACGGTGCCGCGGCTGCTCCCTCGGGGTCACGCCGGGAGCCTATCCGGACGCGATTTCGACATATGGGTCGTCGCGATTATCCTGTATGACCCGAGCGGGGATTCCTCAAATGGAGAGCATGGCAATGGCACCCAAGACCATGACCGACGAGCACAAGCGCAAGCTCGCACAGGGCCGGGAGCAGGGCCGCGCCGTGAAGGCGTACCTCGATGCGCTGGAGCGCCACCGCCCGCGCCGCGGTCGCCAGCGCACCCCCGACAGCATCAAGGCCCGGTTGACCGCGATCGACGCCGAGCTGGCCGATGCCTCGTCGCTCAAGCGGCTCCAGCTCGTGCAGGAGCGGCGCGACCTCGAGGTCGAGCTCGCCGCGAAGTCGGCCGGCGCCGTCGACCTCTCCGGGCCCGAGGCCGACTTCGTTCGATACGCGAAGCCGTACGGCGAGTCGAAGGGGATCGCGTACGCCACGTGGCGCGAGCTCGGCGTCCCCGCCGACGTGCTCAAGCGGGCGAGCATCACCCGCTGACCCCCGCTCCTCCGGAGCGGTGGTGCGTCTCGGGCTACTGCTTCGCTGACTGCGCCAACGCGTCGGTGGGGACCGACGACGCTGCGGCCGCGGCGAGGAGCGACCGCATCAGCACGACGCCGTCGTCGCTGCCCAGCACCGCTTCGATCGCTCGCTCCGGATGGGGCATGAGGCCGACCACGGTGCCCTCGGTGTTCGAGATCCCCGCGATGTCGTCGAGGCTGCCGTTCGGGTTCTCGACGTAGCGCACGACGATGCGGTCCTCGTCGCGGAGCTGGTCGAGCGTGCGCTGGTCGCACGTGTAGTTGCCCTCGAAGTGGTTGATGGGCAGCCGCAGGTGCGCGCCTGCGGCCGCACCGGCAGTGAGGACCGAGCGCGCGCTGGTCACCTCCAGCTCCACGGTGTCGCAGAGGAAGCGGAGCCCGGCGTTCTTCTGGAGAGCGCCCGGGAGGAGCCCGGCCTCGGTGAGCACCTGGAAGCCGTTGCAGATGCCGACCACCGGCCCACCGGCGCGGGCGAACTCGCCGACCGACTCCATGATCGGCGAGAAGCGGGCGATGGCCCCGGTCCGCAGGTAGTCGCCGTGGGCGAAGCCCCCGGGGACGATCACTGCGTCAGCCCCGCGAAGGTCACGCTCCGAGTGGAAGACGATCTCCGCGTGCCCACCCAGCTTGCCCACGGCGTATGCGACGTCGAGCTCGCAGTTCGTCCCGGGGAACAGCACCACCGCGACCCGTGCGCTCACGCCGACTCCACCGGTCGACTCGCAAGCTTCGTCTCCCCCGCCGGGATCGCCGTCACCTCGACGGTGTACGCCTCGATCACCGGGTTGGCGAGGAGCCGCTGGCACATCTCCTCGGCCTCGGCGCGAGCCGTGCGCTCGTCCGGCGCGTCGAGAACGAGGCGGATCGTCTTCCCGATGCTCACGTCGGAGACGTTGTCGTACCCGAGGGCCGGCAGTGCACGTTCGACCGTCGCGCCCTGCGGGTCGAGGACGCCCGGCAGATGCGTGACGTCGACGTGGACGGAGTACTGCATCACTCGAATCGTAACGGTCGAGTGCTCGCGAACCGCGCACTAGTGCTCGCCGCCGTACCACTCGTCGAAGCTCGCACCGGTGAGCATCTCGTACGCCTCGACGTACCGGGCTCGGGTCCCGTCGACGACATCCTTCGGGAGCACCGGCGCGGGTGGGCGCTGGTCCCAGCCGATCGAGAGGTAGTGGTCACGCACGAACTGCTTGTCGAACGACGGCGGCGACCCACCGACGCGGTACTCGTCGGCCGCCCAGTACCTGGAAGAGTCCGACGTGCACATCTCGTCGATGACGATGACCTGACCGTCGAGCGTCCCGAACTCCAGCTTGGTGTCGGCGAGGATCAGCCCACACGACTCCGCGTGCGCGGCGGCGTGCCCGTAGATCGCGAGCGTGGCGTCGCGCACCTGCGCGTACACCTCGTCCCCGACCGCCGCGGCAGCTTCGTGCTCGGTGAGCGTCTCGTCGTGCCCGACCTCGGCCTTGGTCGTCGTCGTGAAGATCGGCTGGGGGAGCCGCTCGGCCTGGCGCAGTCCCGGCAGCATCGGGCGTCCGCCCACGGTCCCCGCCTGCTCGTACTCCGACCACGCCGATCCGAAGAGGTATCCCCGGGCGATGCACTCGAGGCGCACGGGACGGGCGGCCCGCACGAGCATCGCCCGGCCCGCGACCTCCGGGCCGGCGGTCTCGGGAAAGTCGGTCGGATCGCTCGACACGACGTGGTTGGGCCAGACCGAGGCCGTCCCCTCGAACCAGAAGGTCGACAGCGCCGTCAGCGCCCGACCCTTGTCGGGGATCTCGTCGGGCAGGACGACGTCGAAGACCGAGATCCGGTCAGAGGCGACGACGAGCATCCGGTCGTGGTCGACCTCGTACAGGTCACGCACCTTGCCGGAGTAGTGGTGCGGGAGCGCGAGCCTCGCCATCTCAGGCGTCGAGCGTGTCGACGGCGCGGCCGGCGTGCGTGAGCGCGCGCTGGAGGTCGAAACACGCCTCGAGGCGCTCTGATCCGAGCGCGTCGACGACCTCGGAGTCCTCGCGCAGCACGTCGAGGAAGGGACGGGCTTCGTCCCACGTGCGCATCGCGTTGCGCTGCGCCGCGCGGTAGGCGGCGTCGCGCGTCAGCCCGGCTTCGACCAGCGCGAGCAGCACCGCCTGGCTGAACACGAGTCCGTGCGAGCCGTCGAGGTTTGCACGCATCCGCTCCGGGTATACGACCATGCCCTCGACGATCGACCGGAACCGCACCGCGAGGTAGTACGCGAGCATGAGGGAGTCGGGCAGGATCACCCGCTCCACCGACGAGTGCGAGATGTCGCGTTCGTGCCACAGCGCGATGTCTTCGAGCCCCGGTTGCACGTTCGCCCGCAGCACCCGGGCGAGGCCGCAGAGCTGCTCGCACTTCACCGGGTTCCGCTTGTGGGGCATCGCACTCGACCCCTTCTGCTTCCCGGTCCGGAACGGCTCCTCGACCTCGCGCACCTCCGTCCGCTGGAGGTGGCGGATCTCCAGCGCTCCCGCCTCGACGCCCGCCCCGAGCGACGCGCACGCGTAGAGCAGCTCGGAGTGCCGGTCGCGCGCGATCACCTGCGTCGCCGGCACGGGCTCGAGCCCGAGGTGCTCGCACACGAACGCCTCGACCTGGGGGTCGACATTGGAGAACGTGCCCACCGCGCCCGACAGCTTGCCGACGGCGACGGCGGTGCGGGCGCGCACGAGCCGGTCCCGGTCACGCCTGAGCTGGAGCACCCAGAGCGCGAGCTTGGCGCCGAAGGTCGTGGGCTCGGCGTGGATGCCGTGGGTACGGCCGACCATCGGCGTGTCGCGGTGCTCCTTGGCCCGCGCCACGATCGCGCCATCGAGCTCGTCGACCGCGGCGAGGAGGAGGTCGACGGCACGCACCAACGTGACCGAGAGCGCGGTGTCGACGACGTCGCTCGACGTGAGCCCGTGGTGCACCCACGCGCCGTGGGGCGGCCCGACGCGCTCCTGGACCACATCCACGAACGCCGCGACATCATGATCCGTCACGCGCTCGCGCGCCTCGATCGCCGCGACGTCGAAACCGGCGCGCTCGCGGATCACCGCCGCTGCATCGGCGGGAACGACACCGAGCTTCGCCTGCGCCTCGACCGCCAGCAGCTCGACCTCGAGCCAGGCCGCGTAGCGCGCGTCGTCGGCGAACAGCTCCGCCATCGGCGCCAGTGCGTATCGGGGGATCAACTGCCGGCTCCTCCCTGCACGTCCACTCTACCGATGCGCGCCCGACGCGCCGTGTGCGATGTCGGTGCGGTGCTGCATGCCCGGCCAGGTGATCCGGCCGACCGCGTCGTACGCCCGCTGGCGGGCGTCGGCGATCGTCGGACCCGACCCGCTCACCGCCAGCACCCGGCCCCCGGCGGTGACGATCGCGCCGTCGGCGCGCCGCGCGGTGCCCGCGTGGAACACGCACACATCGGGGAGCGCAGCAACGTCGTCGAGGCCGTCGATGACGTCGCCGGTGCGCGGCGCCTCCGGGTAGCGCTCGCTCGCGAGCACGACGGTCACGCACGCGTCGTCGGCGAACTCGACCGGTGGCAGCGGATCGCCCGCGGCCGAGGCCCGGCAGAGCTCACCGAGGTCGGCGGCCATGCGCGGCACCACGACCTGGCACTCGGGATCACCGAAGCGCACGTTGTACTCGAGCACCTTCGGTCCGTCGGCAGTGAGCATGATCCCGGCGTAGAGGACACCTCGGTACGCGATCCCGTCCGCGAGCAGCGCGTCGAGCGTCGGCTGCACCGCGGTCGCCATCACCTGCTCCACCATCTCGGGACCGGCGATCGGCACGGGCGAGTACGCGCCCATCCCGCCGGTGTTGGGCCCGTGGTCGTGGTCGCCGATGCGCTTGAAGTCCTGGGCCGGAGCGAGCGGGACGGCGCCGCCCGGGTCGCCATTGCACACGACCAGCAGCGACAGCTCCGGCCCACGCAGCCCCTCCTCGATCACCACCGTCCGACCGGCGTCGCCGAAGGCCTCGCCCGTGAGGTAGCGCCGCACCGCGTCGGCCGCCTCGTCGTACGACTCGGTCACGACGACGCCCTTGCCGGCGGCGAGGCCGTCGGTCTTGACGACGTACAGGCCTTCGAGCGTGCCGAGGAACGAGAGCGCGGCCTCTTCGTCGTCGGAGCCGAACGCGCCGTGGCTCGCGGTCGGCACCCCGGCGCCCGCGAGCAGCTCCTTCATCCAGCGCTTCGAACCCTCGATCCGGGCTCCGGCCGCTGTCGGCCCGAACGCCAGGCGTCCCCGAGCGACGACGGCGTCGACGACACCGTTGACCAGGGGCTCCTCCGGTCCGACCACGACGAGGTCGGCGTCGACCTCGTCGGCGAGCGCGGCGACCGCACCCGGATCGTTCGCGTCGACGGGGAGGCACGTCGCCACCGCTTCGACGCCCGGGTTCCCCGGAGCGACGAGCACCTCGTCGACGGACGCCGAACGCGCGAGACCCCATGCGAGCGCGTGCTCACGCCCGCCGCCGCCGACGACCAGCGCCCTCACGCGGCGTCGGGAAGGACGACGGTCTGCTCGCGACCCGGGCCGACCCCGAGGAACGTCACGGGGACGCCCGCGAGCGACTGGACGAACTCGACGAAGTCGCGCGCCGCGCGCGGGAGGTCATCGATCCGCTCGGCGCTGTCGATCTCGCTCTGCCATCCGGGGAGCGTCTCGTAGACGGGGCGAACCTTGTGCAGCACCGACTGGTGGTAGGGGACGTGCTCGTAGCGCGTGCCGTCCTCACCTTCGTACGCGACACACACCTTGATCTCGTCGAGCGGCGCGAGCACGTCGAGCTTCGTCATCGCGAGCTCCGAGCAGCTGTTGAGCCTCACCGCGTGGCGGAGCATGACCGCGTCGAGCCACCCGGGTCGGCGCTGACGCCCGGTGTTCACACCGAACTCGTGCCCGCGCTCGACGAGCATGTCGCCGACGGCGTCGCCTTCGAACAGCTCGGTCGGGAAGGGCCCGCTCCCGACCCGCGTGACGTACGCCTTGGCCACACCGATGACCCGGTCGATGGCGCGTGGCCCGACGCCCGCCCCCGTGCACACTCCCCCGGCGATGGGGTTCGACGAGGTGACGAACGGATACGTGCCGTGGTCGAGATCGAGGTACGTCGCCTGCGCGCCCTCGAAGAGCACGTGCTGGTCCGTGTCGAGCGCCTCGTGCACGAGGTGCACGGTGTCGGCGATCATCGGCTCGAGTCGCGGCACCATGCCGAGGTAGGTCTCGGCGATCTCGTCGGCATCGAGGGGCAGGCGGTTGTAGACCTTTGCGAGCACGCCGTTCTTCTCACGCAGCGCGAGGTCGAGCTTCTCCCGGAAGATCTTCGGGTCGAGGAGATCCTGCACGCGTAAGCCCACGCGCAGCGCCTTGTCGGCGTACGCGGGGCCGATGCCGCGCTTGGTCGTGCCGAGCTTGTTCTTGCCGAGGAACCGTTCGGTCACGCGGTCGAGCTCCTGGTGGTACGGCATGATCAGGTGCGCGTTTCCGGACACGCGCAGCGCCGACGTGTCGACGCCCTTGGCCTCCAACGTGTCGACCTCGGCGAGCAGCACTGCGGGATCGACCACCACGCCGTTGCCGATGACCGGGGTGACGTGCGGGTAGAGGATGCCGCTCGGCACGAGCTGGAGGGCGAACGTCTCACCGTCGACGACGATCGTGTGCCCGGCGTTGTGGCCGCCCTGGTAGCGCACACAGAGCGCGCTCTCCTTGGCGAAGTAGTCGGTGAAGCGGCCCTTGCCCTCGTCACCCCACTGGGTGCCGACGATCACCGTGCCCGGCACGGGTTCCTCGAGGACGCGACAGCAGTCACGTAACGGGGAGGGTACTCGCGCCGGACCGTCGTTCGCGTGTCGGTCAGCTCGTGCCGGGGAGCACGGCCCGGAGGTAGACCGCCCGCACCGCGAACGCCTGCCGGAGATCGGCGCGGAGCCCGGAGAGGAACTCGTCCTCGTACGCGCGGTCGGAGAGCAGCGACACCGTGAACTGGAGCGCGGCGAACGACGCGACGAACCCGGCGACCTTGATGAGCTCGGTCGTCATCCCCATCCTCTGACCGAAGAGGTCGAACGTGAACAACACGTCGGGCGGACGACCGATCCAGTCGGTGGCCAAGGTCGGCGGCACCGTGACGAGCCCGAGCACGATGAAGAAGAGGAACAAGGCAACGCTGACGATGGCCACGAGCGTGGCTTCGCTCACGACGACAACCATCCGGACGTTGCGGCGCTCGCTCCGCGAGAGCGGCGGGGGCGTTGACGTGCGGCTGCGACCGGTGGCCAGCACCGCCGCCGGCGTCTCGGCGACGAGCTCGCGGGTCGTGGTCCAGTCGACGTCGGACTCGACCTCGCCGATCTGATCGGGAGCGCGCATCACCGCGAACACGAGCCCGAGCCCGATGAACAACCCCGCGCCGAGGAGGAGGACGGGCCAGCGCAGCTCGTGGGCGAGCTGCCACGTCTCGGTCGTGAAGAAGACGAGGACGACCACGATCAGCAGCAGGGGGAGGGCGCGCAAGAGCACGCCGGAGACGGTCCGCAGCCGCGACGCGAAGTGCTCGAGCGTCCATCGCGCGAGCGACACGACGGCGTACCGGCGCTCGAAGTAGGCGAGCCCGAGCACCACGAGGTTGATCCCCGCGGTCGTCACCGCGGACCTCCACTGACCTCCGAACGCGAGCGGGATCAGCGCGGGCCCGAGCACGAAGAGCAGCACCTCGATCGGTCCGATCCGGTTCGGGCGGGCCAACCACGCGCGCCCGCGCAGCCGATTGGTCACCGCCCAGAGCGCCACGAGCACGGCTACGCCCGCGACGACAGCGGCGATGCTCCCGAGGACGGGGTACTCCTCGTTCGGAGCGAGCACCGCGATCTCGATCACGAAGAGG
The DNA here is from genome assembly GCA_040902705.1 of Acidimicrobiia bacterium. Lineage (GTDB taxonomy): Bacteria > Actinomycetota > Acidimicrobiia > IMCC26256 > PALSA-555 > DATBSK01. The sequence continues at coordinate 7,844 of JBBDWT010000191.1, forward strand.
AGGAGCACGATCGGGACGACCGCGACCCACACGTCCCGCGACGAGCGGAACTTGTAGACGAAGTGAGGGAGCCCGCGCGACACGAACCAGCGCTCCGTCTCGCGGATCGCTCCGTCCTGACCGTCGGGCACGGCGGCAGAGGCTAGATGTCGTGACCGGGCACCCGCCTGGACCAGACCGCCGCGCAGCGCTGTACGCCTGCTCCGCCGCGGCCTGCTCTGACGCGCGGCTACGTGCTGACGGAGGCCCGGCGGCTGAACGACAGCGCCCCGTCGCCCGTGGCGTCGATCACCACGACGTCGCCGTCGGCATACTCGCCCTTGAGCAGGCCCAGCGCGATCGGATCGGCGACTTCTCGCTGGAGCACTCGCTTGAGCGGCCGCGCCCCGAAGTCGGGGTCGTAGCCAACCTGTGCGATGTGCGCGAGCGCGGCGGCGGTCAGCTCGAGGCCGAGGTTCCGATCGGCGAGACGCGCCCGGAGCTGCTCCACCTGGATCGTGACGATCCGCTCGATGTGCGACTCGTCGAGCCGGTGGAACACGACGATCTCGTCGATCCGGTTCAGGAACTCCGGCTTGAAGTGCCCGTGGACCGCGGCCATGACCACGCGCTCGTCACCACCGCTCCCGAGGTTGCTCGTCATGATCACCACGACGTTGGTGAAGTCGACCGTGCGGCCCTGGCCGTCGGTCAGCCGACCGTCGTCCATGAGCTGCAACAGCACGTTGAAGACGTCGGGGTGCGCCTTCTCGATCTCGTCGAGCAGCACGACTGCATACGGACGGCGTCGGACCGCCTCGGTGAGCTGGCCACCCTCGTCGTAACCGACGTACCCGGGGGGCGCGCCGACGAGCCGCGACACCGAGTGCTTCTCCATGTACTCGGACATGTCGATGCGGACCATCGCATGCTCGTCGTCGAACAGGAAGTCGGCGAGGGTGCGGGCGAGCTCGGTCTTTCCGACGCCCGTCGGCCCGAGGAACAGGAACGACCCGATCGGCCGGTGCGGATCGGACAGCCCCGCGCGCGACCGGCGGATCGCGTTCGCGACCGCGCTCACCGCGCCGTCCTGACCGATGACGCGCTCGTGCAGCACGTCCTCCATCCGGACGAGCTTCGCCATCTCGCCCTCCATGAGCCGGCTCACGGGGACTCCGGTCCACTTCGAGACGATCTCGGCGACGTCCTCCTCGTCGACCTCCTCCTTCAGCATCTGCACGACGGCCTGGAGCTCGTTGAGCCGGACGGTGCGCGCGTCGATCTCGTGCTCGAGCTCGCGCATCGTCCCGTAGCGGAGCTGGGCCGCCTGCTCCAGGTCGCCCTCGCGCTCGGCGCGCTCCGCCTCGGTCCGGGCCGTCTCGAGCTGCTCCTTGAGGGCGCGGATCTCCGCGATCGCGTCCTTCTCGTTCTGCCAGTGCGCGACCTTGGCGTCACGCTCCTCAGCGAGCTCCGACAGCTCCGACTCGATCGCCGCCAGGCGCCCCTTGGACACGTCGTCGGTCTCCTTGCCCAGCGCGGCCTTCTCGATCTCGAGCTGACGGATCCGCCGCTCGATGACGTCGATCTCGAACGGCATCGAGTCGATCTCGATGCGCAGGCGCGACGCCGCCTCGTCGATCAGGTCGATGGCCTTGTCGGGCAGCTGGCGCGCCGCGATGTACCGGTGAGAGAGGACTGCGGCCGCGACGAGCGCGGCGTCCTGGATCCGCACGCCGTGGTGGACCTCGTAGCGCTCCTTGAGCCCACGGAGGATCGCGACCGTGTCGTCGACCGACGGCTCGCCGACGTAGACCTGCTGGAACCGGCGCTCGAGCGCGGGGTCCTTCTCGATGTGCTTGCGAAACTCGTCGAGCGTCGTCGCACCGATCATGCGCAGCTCGCCCCGCGCCAGCATCGGCTTGATCATGTTCCCGGCGTCGACCGCGCCCTCGGCCCCGCCCGCTCCGACGATGGTGTGCAGCTCGTCGACGAACGTGATGATCTCGCCGTCGGAATCGGTGATCTCCTTGAGCACCGCCTTCATGCGGTCCTCGAACTCGCCGCGGTACTTCGCACCGGCGACCATGCCGCTGATATCGAGCGCGATGAGGCGCTTGTCGCGCAGGCCCTCGGGGACGTCGCCCTCGACGATCCGGCGGGCGAGGCCCTCCGCGATCGCGGTCTTGCCGACGCCCGGCTCGCCGATGAGCACCGGGTTGTTCTTCGTGCGCCGCGAGAGCACCTGGATGACGCGCCGGATCTCCTCGTCGCGTCCGATGACCGGGTCCAGCTTGCCGTTGCGGGCGTCCTCGGTGAGGTCGCGGCCGAATCGCTCGAGCGCCTGGTACTGCTCCTCCGGGTTCTCACTCGTGACCTTGTGGCTTCCGCGCACCTCCTTGAGCGCCGCGAGGAGGGCGTCGTGGGTGAGGCCGGCGCTGCGGAGCAGATCGCCGACACCGCCGGCCACCTCGCTCATCGCGAGGAGCACGTGCTCCGTCGAGAGGTAGTCGTCGCCGAGCTCGCTGCGCTGGGTGTCCGCCGCCTCGAGGACCGCGAACGCATTGGGAGCGAGCTGCGCGGTCTGGGTCGTCTGTCCGTAGACCTGGGGCAGCGCGCCGATGGCCTCACCGACCCTGTCGACGAGGGGCTTCGGCGCGACGCCGAGCCGCTCGAGCACCGGGAGCACGACGCTCTCGGGCTGGCCGAGGAGGGCCGCGAGCAGGTGCTCGGGCGTCACCTGCGTGTGGTTGCGCTCGCGCGCCATGGACTGGGCGGCCTGGAGGGCCTCCCCGGTCTTGCGGGTGAACTTGTTCGGATCGAGTGCCATCTGGGCGCGCCACCTCGTCAGTCTGGTGAAGTTGATAACACGACCATCAAGATTGCCATTCCCGCCACCGCGACTCGATGCCCCCGCCGCCCAGCCGCCCAGCCGCCCAGCCGCCGCTGGCGGTGGGCTGCTCTGCGTGCCACGCTGGGGAGACTGTGACTGATGTGGCTGGTGTGGCCGCGGGCTGGTATCCAGACCCGCTCGACCCGACGCGTCGCCGGGCGTGGGACGGCGCGCACTGGAACGCGCGCGTCTCAACCGACGCGAGGCCGACGGTCGCCCCGGCCGCCGCGGCCATCTCGTGGACCCCCGGCCTCGCCGCGACCCCGTCCCCGACCCCGGCCCCGGTCGCCGGGCCCGAGCAGCGGGCCCGTTCGAGGACGCGGCGTCCGCTCGCGCTGGTCGGGATCGCTGCGGCTGCGCTCCTGATCGCCGGAGTCGCGGTGGCCGGCGCCGAGCTCGTCGACGCCGGGCAGCAACGACCGCACGTGGTCCCCGAGCAGGCGTACCGCGACCCCCGGGCCGGGTTCGCGCTGCGCTACCCCGATGGGTGGCGCGTGCTGCGCCGTGACCGCGGCGACGGGATCCGGCTCGCGATCGGCGCGACCGACGCGCCGAGCACCGAGACCAACACCGTGTCGGTCGTCGCCGGGTCCGAGTCGGCGCCGCTGCCTCCGCTCCACACGCTCGCGGACCAGCTCACCGAGGCCCTCCGGGACCAGCTCCCGGGCGTGCGGCTCGAGGCGGCCGAGCGCACGCGGCTCGCCGACGCGCCCGCGTTCCACTTCACGTTCCGCGACCCGGAAGCGACCCCTCCGACGCGGATCCAGCAGTACGTCGGCCGCACGACCAGCGGTCGTCCGCTGACGGTGACGGCGACGGTCCGCGAGCCGCGCACCGCCCCGAACGGCGCGGAGCTCGACCGGTTCGTGCAGTCGCTCGCCCCGAGCTGAGCTCGCCGGCGCAGGTGGGGATGACGACCAGCACGAGCTCAACGGGCTGCCTGCATCTGCCGGGATCAGGTTCTCAGCCGGTGCGGCGTCGATCCGGTACCGACGGGCGCGGGGCGGGCACGAGGTCGCGGCGGTGCTCACGGTGCGCCTGCTCGACGGCCTCGACCATGTCGGCGCGCGCCTGCTCGAGCGCATGCTGGAGCTCGCGGATGCGAGCGTGGGCCCGCGCGAGATCGTCCTCGAGCTCGAGGACCTTGCGGACCCCCACGAGGCTCACGCCCTCGTTGGTCAGCTCTTGGATGCGGCGGAGCAGCGCGATGTCGCGGTCGGAGTAGCGCCGGCTGCCGCCCTGCGTGCGCTGGGGCTCGATCAACCCCTTGCGCTCGTAGATGCGCAGTGTCTGCGCGTGCACACCGGCCAGCTCCGCCGCGACCGAGATGATGTACAGCGCGCGATCGCGCGCCGAGTCATGTCCAGCCATGTCAGACCCCCAGGTGCTGACGCGGGTTGCCGGTGACCTTCTCCGACATCGCCTCGATCGCCGCGCGCTCCTCGTCGGTGAGCTCGTCGGGCACAGCGATGTCGAAGGTGACCAGCAGATCGCCGGGCTCGCCCTTCGCAGGTGCGATCCCACGGCCGCGCACCTTCACGGTCTTTCCGGGCTGCGTCCCCGCCGGCACCTTGACCGTGACCGGCGCCGCGAGCGTCGGCACCTTCACCTGCGCGCCCAGCGCGGCTTCTGCGAAGGTGACCGGCACCGTGACCGTCAGGTTCGCACGGCCCGAGCGCCCGAAGATCGGGTGCTTGTCGACGTGGACGATGACATAGAGGTCTCCGGGCGGACCGCCGCTGCGGCCCGCGCCGCCGCGACCCTTCACGCGGATGCGCTGGCCGTCCTTCACCCCAGCCGGGATGCGGACCTTGACCTCGCGCCGCCGGCGCTCGACGCCGGTCGACCGGCACTTCTTGCACTTGTGCGTGATGATCTGCCCGCGTCCGCCACATGTCGGGCAGACCTGCGAGAACGAGAACGGGCCCTGGTCGACCGCCACCGCGCCCGAGCCGCTACAGGTGGGGCACACGTCGGGGAACGTCCCGGGTTCAGCGCCCGTGCCCCCGCACACCGAGCACGGCGCGTCGGAAGTGAGGTTCACGGTGGTGGTGATGCCGTGGACCGCGTCGAGGAAGTCGAGGTGCAGCTCGGTCTCGAGGTCTTCGCCGCGCACCGGGCCCACCGGCCCCTGGCCGCGCGCGCGTCCCCGACGACCACCGCCACCGAAGAGGTTGCCGAACAGGTCGCCGAGGCCGCCGCCGTCGTCGTCGAAGCGGAACTGCGCCCCCTCGAACCCGCCCGGCCCGAAGCCGCCCGGACCCCCCGGCCCGCCACCGCTCGCGACCATCTCGCGGACCTGGTCGTACTCCTTGCGCTTGTCCGCGTCGCCGAGCACGTCGTGCGCGGCGGACACGTCCTTGAACCGCTCCTCGGCCGCGGCGTCGCCCGCGTTCGCGTCGGGGTGGTACTGCTTGGCCAGCTTGCGGTACGCGCGCTGGATGTCCTTGTCGCTCGCGTCGGAGGAGACCCCGAGCGCGGCGTAGTAGTCCTTCTCGAACCACTCACGCTGCGGCGCCATCCGGGTTACCTCGTGACCTTGACCATCGCGGGCCTCACGACCCGTCCCTTCAACCGGTAGCCGTTGCGCATCGTCTCGCCGACCACCGGCTCACCGTCGCCGTCCTCCTGCATCACGGCTTCGTGCACGTTCGGGTCGAAGAGCGCGCCGTCGGTCTCGATGCGCTCGAGCCCGGCCTTCTCCAGCGCGCCCAGCAGCTCGGCGTACACCAGCTCCACGCCCTTGCGAACCTTCTCGTCCGCGCCGTCGAGGGTGCCGAGCGCGAGCTCGAAGCTGTCGAGCACCGGCAGCAGGCTCTCGACGAGCCCCTCCGTCGCGCGCTCGACGACCGAGGCCTGCTCGCGCAGCACCCGCTTGCGGTAGTTCTCGAAGTCGGCCTGGACGCGCTGCGCGAGCGCCCGGAGCTCGTCGCGCTCGCGCGACAGCTCGTCCTCCAGCACGGCGTCGGCGTCCGGGGGGACCCCGGTCTCCGCCGCCGCTCGCTCCGACTCCATTGCGCCGCTCGCTACGAAGGGGGAGACCCCGTCCGTCGCCGCTCGCTCCGACTCCGTTGCGCCGCTCGCTACGTCCGCATCGGACTCGAGTCCAGCGTCGCGACCGGTCACGCGCTCTTCTCTTCGCCTTCGTCGACGATCTCGGCGTCGGCCACCTCGTCGTCAGACGGCTGGCTCGCACCGGCGTCACCGCCCCGAGCGCCTGCAGCTCCCGCGCCCTGCTGGGCCTGGGCCGCCTGGTACAGCCGCTGCGCGAACTCCTGGCTCGCCTGGATCAGCGCCTCGTGCTTCGTGCGGATTGCGTCGACGTCCTCGCCCTGGAGGGCCTCCTTGAGCTCACCGACGGCCGACTCGATCTTCGTCTTGTCGTCGTCGCCGACCTTGTCGGCCTGGTCCTTCAGGAGCTTCTCGGTCTGGTACACGAGCGCGTCGGCGTTGTTGCGCACCTCCGCGGCCTCGCGGCGCTGCCGGTCCTCCTCGGCGTGGGCCTCGGCCTCCTTCATCATCCGCTCGATCTCGTCCTTGCCGAGCGCCGTGCCGCCGGTGATCGTCATCTGCTGCTCCTGGCCGGTGCCGAGATCCTTGGCGGACACGTGCACGATGCCGTTCGCGTCGATGTCGAAGGTCACCTCGACCTGCGGCACGCCTCGAGGTGCCGGCGGGATGCCGACGAGCTGGAAGGTGCCGAGCAGCTTGTTGCGGTACGACATGTCGCTCTCGCCCTGCAGCACCTTGATCTCGACGCTGGGCTGGTTGTCGTCCGCGGTCGTGAAGACCTCCGACCGCTTGGTCGGGATCGTCGTGTTGCGGTCGATGAGCCGGGTCATGATCTGACCCTTCGTCTCGATGCCGAGCGACAGCGGCGTGACGTCGAGGAGCAGCACGTCCTTGACGTCGCCCTT
>JBBDWT010000192.1:0-14525 GCA_040902705.1 Acidimicrobiia bacterium
CGCCGAGGTGCGGCTCGAGCGTGGTGAACGGGTAGTCGGCGATGCGCGGCTTGGCGGCCGACACTGCGGAGATCAACGTCGACTTGCCGGCGTTCGGGAAGCCCACGAGCGCGGCGTCGGCGAGCAGCTTGACCTCGAGCCGCAGCCAGTGCTCCTCGCCGTACTCCCCCTGTTCTGCAAACGCCGGCGCCCGGCGCGCGTTCGACAGGAACCGTGCGTTGCCCCGACCGCCCTTGCCGCCGCGTGCCGCGACGAAGGAGTCGCCGTGGCCGACGAGGTCGGCGAGGATCTCGCCGTCCCGGTCGCGCACCACGGTGCCCTCCGGCACCGCGACGATCAGATCGTTCCCCCGCGCGCCGTGGCGCTTGCCACCCTGCCCGTGCGTGCCCGACGTCGCGCGTCGATGCGGATGGTCCCGAAACATCAGGAGCGACGAGATGTTGCGGTCGGCGACGACGATCACGTCGCCTCCGTCGCCTCCGTCCCCACCGTCGGGGCCGCCCTTGGGGACATGGGCCTCACGACGAAACGACATCGCGCCCGCGCCGCCGTCACCGCCGCGCAGGTTGCACTGCACCTCGTCGACGAACGAAGACTGGGCCACAGCACCATTCTGACTGCTACATGCGTCGCTGAACCCGCCCTATGACGGTGAGGGACGCACCGAGGTGTCCACCACGCGAGAGCTGCGGGGCGAGCGGCGCCGCTATGACGGCGTGATGTCGACGAGCTTGCGGCCCTTACGGTGGCCGAACTTGACGACGCCGTCGGCCGTCGCGAAGAGCGTGTCGTCGTTCGCGCGGCGGACGTTCTCGCCCGGGTGGAAGCGGGTGCCTCGCTGGCGCACGATGATGGCGCCGGCGCGGACCTCCGTGCCGGAGTAGACCTTCACACCCAACCGCTGCGCGGCGGAGTCGCGACCGTTGCGGGAGGAGGCTGCGCCCTTCTTCTTCGACATCGTTCCCTACCTATCCGGGGGTGATCTCGGTGATCTCGATCACCGAGTGCTGCTGGCGGTGGCCCCACCGCTTGCGCTGGTTCGACTTCGACTTGTAGGTGAACCCGCGGATCTTCTTCCCCTTGGAGTCACCGACGATCTTGGCCTTCACGCTGGCGCTGCCGAGCTGCGACGGCGTCGCGAGCACCTTCTTGCCGTCGACCAGCAGCACGGGCGCGAGGTCGACCACGGTGCCGGCGTCGGGTGCGGCGCCGTCGACCTTGAGCCGCTCGACCTCGAGCGTCTGCCCGGGCTCGACCCGGTACTGCTTGCCGCCGGTGCGGATGACTGCGTACATGCGCGGATGCCTGACTGAGAACGGTGTTTCGGGGGACCGGAGATGCTACCGCAGCTCCTCGAGCAAGGTCTCGTCGAGCAGGTAGCCCCGGCCCTCGCAGGTCGGGCAGACCTCGCTGACCGACTCGACGAGCCCCTCCGAGACCCGCTTGCGGGTCATCTCGATCAGCCCCAGCTCGGAGATGTCGAACACCTGCGTCCGGGTCTTGTCGCGAGCCAGAGCGTCGCGGAAGGCCTTCTCGACCTTCGTGCGGTTGCCCCGGATCTCCATGTCGATGAAGTCGATGACGATGATGCCGCCGATGTCACGCAGCCGGAGCTGCCGGGCGACCTCGTCGGCCGCCTCGAGGTTGTTCCGGAAGACGGTCTCCTCGAGGTTCGACTTGCCGACGTTCTTCCCGGTGTTCACGTCGATGACGGTCAGCGCCTCGGTCCGCTCGATGATGAGCGAGCCGCCCGAGGGGAGCCAGACCTTGCGGTCGAGCGCCTTGAGCAGCTGCTCGTGCACATGGTGGCGCTCGAACACCGGAAGGCCCTCGGCCTCCTCGTCGTAGTACTCGATGCGCTCGGCGAGCTCGGGCGTGACCGCCTCGATGTACGTCTTGACCTCTTCGTACAGGGCGCGATCGTCGATCACGACGCCGCGGTACTCCTTGGTGAACTCCTCGCGGAGCAGCCGCATCGCCAGCGGCGGCTCCTGGTAGAGCAGCCGCGCCTGCTTCGACCGCTCGGCGAGCGCGGAGATCTGCTCCCACTGCTGCTGGAGTCGCCGCATGTCGCGATCGAGCTCCTCGGCGCTCGCGCCCTCGGCCGCGGTCCGCACGATGAGTCCTGCATCAGACGGGCGGAGATCCTCGAGGACACGCCGCAGCCGCTTGCGCTCGTCGTCGGGCAGGCGCTTCGAGATCCCGTAGGTGTTCGGTTGGCCGGGCACCATCACCACGAAGCGCCCGGCCAGGCTGACCTCCTGGGTGAGACGCGCGCCCTTGGCGCCGATCGGGTTCTTGGTGACCTGCACCATCACGTTCTGGCCGTTCTTGAGCATCCGCTCGATCTTGGGCTGCGCGCCCTCGATCTCACCGCGGTCCCACGTGACGTCGCCGCGGTACAGCACACCGTTCTTCGGAGTGCCGATGTCGACGAACGCGGCTTCCATCCCGGGGAGCACGTTCTGCACACGCCCGAGGTAGATGTTCCCGTCGATCGACGTGTCGTTGTCGACCGCGCCGCTCACGGAGTGCTCGATCAGCACGCGGCCCTCGAGCAGCGCGATGTGGGTGTGCCCGTCGTCACGGACGTGCACGACCATCGTGTAGCGACCGGCCGGGCGCCCCTTGCGGGTGCGGCCGCGGCGTCGGGCCAACGTCTTCTCGTCGAGGTCGTCGACGCCACTCGCGTCGCCGACACTGAGGTCGGCGTGCACGACATCGTCGGGACGCGCGACGGTGACTGCACCGCTGCCGCCACCGTTCCCACCGCCACCGTTCCCGCCGGCGTTGCCCCCGCTACCGCCGCCGCCACGTCGGCCGCGTCCACCGCGCCGACGGCGACGGGTCCCCGACTTGGCGTCTTCGGCCTTGGGCTCGTCGGCGCCCACCGGTGCGGGCCGGGTGTCGCCGATCTTCGGCTTCTCCGCGCCCGCGGTCGTGGCGCGGTCGTCGGCAGTGCCGCGGTCGCTGAGGCCCGCGTCCTCACGTGCGTCGGCCGCGACGTCGTCGCTGGTCAACCCGCGATCGGCTGCGGCGTCGCGCCAGTCGCCGGGTGCGTCGGTGTCGGGCTCGCCCGCGGCGCGAGCATCGTCTCCGGTCGACGCGGTGCCTGCACCCGCACCGTTGGCGCCGGCCGGCTTGCGTCGGTTGCGCCCACCGCGAGAGCCGCGGCGGCGTCGGCGCGGCGCGCCGGTGCCGTCGGTCGCGGTCCCGGCCGCGGCGTCGGCCTCGCTGCGGGGCGTGGTCGACGCGTCAGGCGATGCGGAGCGTTCCGGCGGCGACTCGGGCGGGTTCGCCGTCGTGCTCGCCGGAGCCGTGGGCGTCGGTCCGCTGTCGGGGGTCGTGGGGTTGGGTGTGTCTGTCGTCGAGTCGTTCGACATCGAGAAGTCCTTTGCTCGTGTCGCGTGCGTCGTCACGCGGTGCGCGATCGGCGGCCAGCGGTTCGTGCCGCGCGCCGTCGCGCTCGATCCATTGCATGGTGCGGAGCACTCGGTCCTCGCCGACGCCCGGGGACACCCCGACGACGTCGTAGAGAGCACCGAAGAGCTCGGAGGGGCGGATGCCCCGTGGCTTCGTGGCCACCTCGACGTGCACCGACTGATCGTCGAGCACGGCGAGGCGCCGGATCCCCGGCCGGAGGTCGATGACCTCGCTGCGACCCTTGCGGGTCGTCTCGACCGGGAGCTCGTCGGCGGCGAGCGCGTACTCGACCGCATCGACGAGGGTCTCGCCGCTGAGTGCGGCGGGGGTGAGGTGGTACTCGACCGTCGTGATCGATTCCTGCAGAGCGGGTGCGCGGGGGACGATGGCTGCCGCGCCGTCGACCGTGACGCCTTCCGGCAACGCCTGGTCGAGCGCCATCGGCAGACCCGTCAGGTCGATCGGCTCGCTCAGCTCGAGATCGAGGTACTCGGCGTCGCTCTCGTGGCCGACTCCGAGTGCCAACCCGAGGCTCACCTTCGGCCGGGGCGAGAAGCCCAGGCTGAACGTGAGCGGGAGCTCGGCGACGCGAAACGCGCGCTCGAAGTTACGAGCGAGGTCGCGGTGGCCTACGAAGCGGACCTTGCCCCGCTTCGAGAAGCGGATCCGGACGGGGCACCCGACGTCACCCCGCACGGGACGCCACCTTCCGGGCACCCTTGCCGGCACCGAGGAGCTCGATCGGCACCCACCCGCCGGCGTCGAGGTCCTGGCCGGTCCCCTGGCTGCCGCCCGCGGGCGCGACCGCCGAGGCGACGACGTGTTCGAGCGCATGACCGGTGCACACACCACAGTCGTAGCAGGGAGTCCACCGGCAGTCCGGCAATCCGTGCTCGGCCAGGGCCGCCCGCCAGTCCTGCCAGAGGAAGTCCTTGTGGAGCCCCGCCGAGATGTGGTCCCAGGGCAGCACGTCGTCCTCGTGGCGGTGCCGGGTCACGTACCAGTCGGGGTCCAGACCCTCGGCTGCCATCGCGTCGATCCACCGGTCGAGGTCGAAGTGCTCGCTCCACTCCTGGAACGTGCCGCCGGCGCGCCACACCCGCTCGATGACCCGGCCGATGCGCCGATCGCCGCGGCTGGCGATGCCCTCCGCGAACGTCGCCCCCGCGTCGTGCCACTTGAGCTGCACGCCCGTGCGACGCGTCGCGTCGCGCAGGAGCCCTACCTTGCGGCGGAGCTCATCGACGCTGTTCTGCCCGAACCACTGGAACGGCGTGTGCGCCTTCGGCACGAAGCCGCCGACGGACGCGGTGCAGCTCGCGCCCTTCGTGTGCTTGCGGCCGATCTCGACGACGTTCTTCGCGAGCTCTGCGATGCCGAGCGTGTCCTCGTCGGTCTCGGTGGGAAGACCGATGAGGAAGTAGAGCTTCATGCGCCGCCAACCGCTCGCGAACGCGGCATCGCACGCGCTGTACAGGTCGTCCTCGGTGATGAGCTTGTTGATGACCTTGCGGAGGCGCCACGACCCTGCTTCGGGAGCGAAGGTGAGCCCGGTGCGGCGCACCTTCTGGATCTCCGCCGCGATCCCGACGGTGAACGCGTCGACGCGCAGCGACGGCAGCGACAGTCCGACGCACCCCGTGCCCGCCTGATCGGTCACCAGATCGGAGACGACGTCGCCGATCCCGGAGAAGTCGGCACTCGACAACGACGTCAGCGCGACCTCGTCGTACCCGGTGCGCCGGAGTCCGTCGCGGACCATCGTGCGCACCTGGTCGGCCGGACGCTCGCGAACCGGGCGCGTGATCATCCCCGCCTGACAGAAGCGACAGCCGCGGGTGCAGCCGCGGAAGATCTCGACGTTGAGGCGGTCGTGCACCACCTCGACGAGCGGCACGAGATGACGTTTCGGGTACGGCCACTCGGCGAGATCGCTCACCGTGCGCTTGTCGATCACCGCCGGGACGTCGGGGAACCGCGGCCGGATCTCTCGCAGGCGCTGACCGTCGTACTCGACCTCGTAGAGCGACGGCACGTAGGCACCGACGACGCCCGCAAGCTCGCGCAAGACCGTCTCGCGGCTGGCCTGCCCGGAGGCCTTCCAGCCGGCGATCACCTCGTTGATCTCGCTGACGATCTCCTCGCCGTCGCCCATCACGAAGACGTCGACGAAGTCGGCGAGTGGTTCGGGGTTGAACGCGCAGTGCCCGCCGGCGATCACGATCGCGTGATCGGCGGTGCGCGCCTCCGCCCGGACCGGGACACCCGCAAGGTCGATGCAGTTCAGGACGTTCGTGTAGACGAGCTCGGCCGACAGGTTGAAGGCGAGCACGTCGAACGCGTGGGCCGGCCGGTGCGTCTCCACCGAGAACAGCGGAAGCCCGTTCGCGCGCAGCTCGACCTCGAGGTCGACCCAGGGCGCGTAGGCCCGCTCGGCCGCCGCATCATCACGTTCATTGAGGATCTCGTAGAGGATCTGGAGGCCCTGGTTGGGCAGGCCGATCTCGTAGGTGTCGGGGTAGACGAGCAGCCACGAGACTTGCTCGGGTCGGTGTACGGGAGTGACGCTCCCCCGCTCCATCCCGATGTAGCGAGCGGGCTTCTCTACCCGGCCCAGCAGCGGTTCGATCCTCGGCCACAGAGACGGCCCGAGGTCTGTTGACATCGTGCTCCCATCCTACCCGCTGGGGCATCTCGCCCCCCTTGCCGGTCCTGGCACAGGTTCCGGCTCGAAGTCGACGGAACTCGTGGCGTGTCATGACGTCCGGGGTCAGCACGCGTCGTAGACGAAGCCGGAGGAGCCCTTGGGGGTGACGTTGCGGTTGCGCAGGACGACCGAGAGATCGCCTCCGACATCCGGGGCGTGGCAGGCCGTGTCGAAATCCTGACGGCGGTACTCGACGACGATGACGTTGTTGCCGTAGTCGTCGGTGTAGGAGTCGCACTCGTTGTAGCGGGCACACTCCTCGGCGATGGCGAAGTCGAAGCCGATGTCGGCCTTGGAGCCGGACAGCGCTGGGGTGTTCTTCTGAGCGAAGGCCAGGCCCGCCGCGTGCGCTCGTTCTGCCAGGAGCGCCGCGTAGTCCACGGCGTTCTGCTGCGTGAGCAGCCTCTCGGAGTTCCGGTTCCGGGTCCAGGAGTCCAGGTTGTCCGGCTCGAGGGCCTGGAACCCGTCCTGGGCGCAGGAGTCGATCCACCCGCCAACGATGTCGGCCAGCTCTTCTCGCTTGCTGCTGCTGGAGATGTCGAGGAGGATCTCGCTCCACCCTGAGTCGCTGACCCAGTACTTCTGGACGTCGGCCTTGACCGTCGGGTCGGCGTCGGCGGGCACATGCACGCCCGGCTTTGCCAAGAGAAGGTCCTGGTGCTGCTTCCAGACGCGGTCCAGCTCGTCGTCCTGGGTCTGGAAGGCGTTCACGTAGCAGATGGTGTACTTCCCGGCCGCGGGGACGTCCCGGCGGTCGCGTGAGAGCACGGTCGTTCCCGTGGGGGGCGTGTAGGCGCCACCGATCTGGTAGTCGAACTGCGCGTTCGGGGTCGGGGCGGTCCAGGTCGTCGCCGCGGACGCCGGCAGCGCGGAGCTCAGCAGCGCTAATGCCACAGCACTCGCGGTGACGGCGCGCGACAACCGCCTCCTTGGTTCCGGACCGATTGCGCTCGGCGCACCGACACCACCAAACATTGCCGGTCAGGGCACTAGTTGAAGCGGTTCGCGTACACGTTGTTGACCAGCGCGATGCACGCGGCGCAGCTGATGAGCGCGGATCCGCCGTAGCTCATGAAGGGTAACGGGATGCCGGTGACGGGCATGATGCCCATCGTCATCCCGACGTTCTCGAAGATCATGAACGTGAACATCGCGAGGACACCACCGCACACGAGGGTGCCGTAGTAGTCGGCCGCGAGCCGCGCGGTTCGCCAGATCCGCCACAGCACGACGCCGAAGAGCCCGATGATCGTCCCGGCCCCGAGGAACCCGAGCTCCTCGCCCACCGCGGTGAAGATGAAGTCGGTCTGCTGCTCGGGCACGAAGCCGAGACCGGTCTGCGATCCGTTCAAGAGCCCGGCACCGGTGAGCCCGCCGACTCCGATGGTCTTCACCGATTGGTCCTGGTTGTACGCGGCGCCCTGGAGCCGTTCGCTCGACGCCGACTCGAACGGCGTCGTCAGCCGATCGACCTGATACTGCTTGAGGATGCCGAGGCTGATGACCGAATACACCAGCGTGATCCCGAGGAGCGCGACGACGCCGAGGTAGCGGCCCTTGACCCCACCGACGGCGAGCAGTCCGAGCACGATGCAGATCAGCACCATGTTGGTCCCGAGGTCGGGCTGGAGCTGCACGAGGCCGATCGGCACGAGCGCGAGCCCGATGATCACCGTGAGGCGCCACGGGTCGATGTCGCCGCGGTGCTCGTTGACGTAGCCTGCCAGCGCCACGATGAGCCCGAACTTGGCGATCTCCGATGGCTGGAACTGGAGACCGAACGGGAGCTGGAACCACGCCTGCGCACCCTTGGCGTTCGAGCCGATCGGCGTGAGCACCATGAACAGCAGCGCGACCGCGATGATGTACGCGATGAGCGAGAAGTCGCGGAACTTTCGGTAGTCGATCTTCATCAACCCGACGAAGACGAGCGCCGCGATGATCAGCGCCACGCTCTGACGCTTGACGAAGAACGCCGGGTCGTCCTCGACGATCGAGCGCGACGCGGAGTAGATCATCACGAGCCCGATCACGAGGATGCCCACGACCGCGCCGATCAGCACCCAGTCGAGGCGGGCCGCGGTGTCGGCGTCGAGCAGCGTTCGCCGCTTCGACGCCGGTGCGTACTGCGCCGCGCGCATCGTGCGGCGGTTGGATCGGGTCGTGAGCGCCATCAGATCGTCAGTGCCTCAGTCGCCCGCCGGCGGTACTGGTCGGACGTTCGTAGGTGCGGCGTTCCCGTTCAGACCATCGACGATCCGTCGCGCGATCGGCGCGGCGATCGACCCCCCGTTCCCGCCTTGCTCGACGAACACTGCGACGACGTACTGAGGTTCCTCCGGGGTGGCCGGGTTCGGGTTCACGATCGCCATGAACACCGAGGTGTCCTGCTTGCCGAACACCTCCGCGGTACCGGTCTTGCCGGCGACCTCGATCCCACCGTATCCCGAGAACGCGCGCCCAGCGGTGCCGTTCCCGCCCGGCAGCGCCGCGTTGACGAGGCCCGTGATGATGTCGTCGTGGATCTTCGGATCGACGCGCGCCTTGCCGGTGACCTGCGGAGGGAGATCGCGCAGGATCGTCTCACCCCCGGGCGACAGCACCTGGGACGCAAGCCGCGGGGCGTAGCGCGTGCCACCGTTCGCGAACGCGGCATACGCCACCGCCATCTGCATCGGGGTCACGAGCAGGTCGCCCTGACCGACCGCGAGCGCCGCGCTGTCACCCGGCAGCCACTCGCGCGTGAACTCGTCCGGGTCGTCCTTGTTGATCTTCTGCTTGAACTTCTCGTCGGGAATGCGACCGCGAAGCTCGTTCGGGAGGCCGATGCCGGTCGGCGTCGCGAAACCGAACCGGCGAGCGACGCGCTGGACCGCGTACCCCTTCTTCAGGTTGCCTGGCTTCTCGTCGCGCTCGCTGAAGAGCCTCCACATGCGGAAGCCCTGGATGTAGAAGTACACGTCGCTCGACACCGCGATGGCGGTCGTGAGCGACACGGCGCCGTGGGGCTCCTCGCCGGCGTTCTTGAACTTCTGGGGTGGGTTCCCGAACTCGACGAAGCCGCGGTCCTGGATGACCTCTTCCGGTGTGACGATGCCATTCTCGAGCGCGGCGATCGCGGTGAAGGTCTTCCATGTCGAGCCGGGCGCGTACTGACCCTGGATCGCGCGGTCGAGGAGCGGGTAGTTGCTCTTCGGCGAGGTGAGAAGCTTGAACTCCTCGGCGGGGATGCCGTCGGTGAACTCCGTGACGTCGAACGAGGGCTCCGACGACATCGCGACGACCGAGCCGTCGCGCGCGTCCAACACGACGGCCGCTCCACCCGTCGCCTTGAACGTCTCGAAGCGCTGCTTGTTGCCGGGGTTCTTGAGCCCGCCCGCGGCCTTCATGCCCTGCTGGAGAGACTCCTGGGCGATGCGTTGGATGTCGGTGTCCATCGTGAGCTGGACGTCGTTGCCCGCGTTCGCTTGCTTGTCGCTGAGCACGCGCACGAGCCGCCCGCGACTGTCGACCTCGAGCTTGCGCACCCGCGGCGAGCCACGGAGCTGCGTCTCGAACATCTGCTCGACGCCTTCCTTGCCGAGCACCTCCTCGGGGCCGTACCCCTTGTCCTTGTGGAGCTTCTGCTCGTGCGCGTTGATCGCACCCACGTAGCCGAGGAGATGTGGCGCGATCGGGCCGTTCGGGTAGACGCGGATGCTGCGTCGCACCGCGTTCACCTTCGGGAACAGCTCGGGACGCTCCTTGATGAACACGAGGGTGTCGAGGGTGACGTCGTCGGTGATCGGAACGGGCTGGTACGGCGAGAAGCGGATGCTGTCCAGGCGCCCGTTGACGTATGCCTCGGTGACCCCCAGCACCTTGGCGAGGCGCGGCACCATCACCTTGCGCTCGGGCTCGGTGATCCCCCGCCGGACCTGGATGCTGTTGACGAGCTTGTCCTCGACGATGACGCGGCCCTGGGCGTCGAGGATGCTGCCCCGCACCGCCGGCTCGGTGATGACGCGGACGCGGTTCGCGCGCGTCTCAGCGGCGTAGCTCTCGTTGGTGCCGACCTGCAGGAACCAGAGGCGCGCGAAGAGCGCGGAGAAGAGCGCCATCACGATGATGCCGATCACGCCGAGGCGCACTCGGCTGCTGCCTTCGGTCACGTGCACATCACCATCAACGATGCGATTGGGTGATCAGAAACGGGCGGACACGAGCAGTCGACACGAGCGAGGGCCGGTCGCTCGGGATCCCAGGCTAACCCCTCTTGATCGCCGTTCCCGGTCGCACCGCGCGGCGGTTGCCGTCCGGGTCTCGCACGACGTTTCCGGCAACCAGGACGTATCGGACACCTTCGGACTCGACTCCGGGGTTCTCGATGGTGGACCGGTCGATCAGACGTTCGGGGTCGAACACGGTGATGTCGGCGTCCGCACCGATCTGCAGACGACCCTTGCGGCGCATCGTCGGCGCGCCGCCCTGGGTGAGCTTGGCCGGGAGGATCGTGGCCTTCGCGAGCGCGCTCATCAACGGCAGCACCTTCTCTTCGCGCACGTAGCGACCGATGGCGCGTGAGAAGCACCCGGTGGATCGGGGGTGGTTCTTGTTGCCGGGCTCGAGGATCGCGTCGCTGCCCAGCATGACCCAGTCGGCCCGGAGCGTCTCGCGCACGTCTTCTTCGGGGATCGCGTACGCGGCGCACAACGCGTTCTGGGACTGGTACTTGGCGAACGTGGACGGCGTGAGGCGTTCTCCGGTCCCGACGATCGCGAGGTCGTGGTACGAGATGTGGAAGCGCTCCTGCCAACCGTCGTTGAACCGGGCGGACGCGAGGTACGTCGCCCAGTAGTCGTAGGGGTACGTGCACGCGGTGACCTCGACACCCTCGCGCCGTGCCTGCTCGAGGGTGTCGAGCGACTGACGCATGGTGTAGGTGCCGCCGGTGCTGATGATGTGCTCGACGTGCACCCGGGCGCCGGTCTCGCGGCTGACCCGCAGCACCTCTGAGAGCGCTTCGGCGTTGGTACCAGGCGACACGTCGTCGGAGTACCGGGCGTGGAACGTCGCGGGCACGTCGTGATCCTTCGCCACCTCGGTGAGCGCCTTGATCTCGGCGAACTCGATCCCGGGTGTGTACTCGGGCTCGAAGTCGACCGCGAGGTACCCGTTGCGCAGATCCTCGTCGCACTGCTTGACCATCTCGTCGATCTGCTCGGTCGTCGCGGCGTCGTCGACGCCGAGGCCGAGGTTGGAACGCGTCCACGGGTCACTGAACGCGCCGCCGTAGTGCGTCGGCGGTCGCTGCGCCTCGGAGCCGTAGATGTCGAAGAAGTCGACGGCACGCGAACGGAGCCCGTGGAGGCCGAGGTTCGACGTGACGCCGTCGGCGACCTTGAACCAGATGCCGTAGTCGTTCGGCTCGTAGCTCAGGATGTCGATGAACCCCGGCGCGACGACGAGGCCCGACGCGTCGACGACCGTGGCACCCGAGAGCCCGCCCCCGGTCTCGATCGTCGTGACGGTGTCGCCGTCGACACCGACGTCCGCGATCGCGTCGAAGCCCGACTCCGGATCCATCACCCGACCGCCGCGGATGACGATGTCGAAGGTGTGGGTCCCAGGGTCGGGCGGTGACGCCGCGCCCGGGATCACGCGCACCGACGGGCTCGCGGCGCCTCCCCCGCCGAACGGATTCAGGGCGATCGCGCCGATGCCGGCGAGCGTGGCGCCCGCGGCGACGAGGAAGCCGCGTCGCGACAGGTGCGGCCCGCGTGCCGGTTGCGGACGTGGTCCGGGGCGCGGTGGCCCGCCACCCGCCTCGCGCGGGCCCGACGGCGGGCGCGGGGGGCGCGGGGGGCGCGGCGGTCCGGACCGACCCGGCGCGACGGCGCCCGGCGGGAGCCGAGGACCTCCGGGGGGCGCAGGCCGAGGCGGTTGGCCCGGCGGACCGGGAGGACGCAGCGGTCCGTCGAGGCGACCGGGCTGGGGGCGCCGCGGTCCCTCACCGGAGCGCGGCTGGCGACCCGGTCGGTTCGGCGGCGGCCCCACGGGTACGAGGCTACCGACGCCGCCGCCCGTACAGCCTTCACGGCGGGTCGTCTCAGCGACGCCGGTTGCGGTAGCCGTAGTCGGGGTCGTGGTTCGCCCACCGCACGAACGGGAAGATCGCGGGCGCGACGACCGCGTCGTAGATCGAGGCGACGATGACGATCCGGAGGCTGGTCAACGACAGGTAGCCCGACTGCCCGACGATCCCGCCCACCATCACGATCATGCTTCCCCCGCCGAGACCGGCGATGCCCCCGAGCACCGACGGCAGCATCCGCGACTCACGCACCATGCCACCCTGGAAGACGCCGACCGCGTAGCCGGTGCAGGAGTTCGCGAGCGCCGACAGACCGAGCGGTGACGCGAGGAAGAGATCGACGACGAGCCCGCTGACGAAGCCGAAGAGCGCACCGGTCTGCGGGCCCTCTTCGTACGCAATCGCGACCGTTGCGACCAGGCACAGGTCGGGGATCGCGCCGAAGACCCGCAGGTGCGGGAACACCGCGGTCTGGAGCACGACAAGCGTGATCACCAGCAGGACGAGGCGGATTCGCCGGATCACCATGCGAGCAGGAGCCCGTCAGCCGCCCTTGGGCTCCGGGTACCGGAGCACCTTCACGTAGGTGATGTGCTCGAGATCCGCGAGCGGAGTCACGAGCACCGTCGGCTCGAGATCACCCTGACGCTTCGTGACCGACGCGACCTTGCCGACGGGGATGTCGGGAGGGAACGCGGCGTTCTCCACCGCGGAGGTGAACACGAGCTCACCCTTGGTGATGCACGAGTCCTTCGGAGCGTTCTGGTTGCACTTCCCGAGCCGACGGGTCAGGAAGTTGAGGCGCATCTCCTGCTCACCCGTACGCCCCTCGGCGATCCCCCGGTCGTTGCTGTTCTCGAGCCGCACCCCCACCCCGAACGACGCGTCGTCCATGAGGGTGACGGTGGCTTGCGGGCCCGTCGCCGCCGTCACCTTGCCGATGAGTCCGTCACCGACGACGACCGGCTGCCCGACGTCGACCCCGCTGGACGTCCCCTTGTTCACGATGACCGTTCGCTCGAAGTTGCCAGGGGCACCGCTGACGACGCGCGCCGTGACACCCGTCGCGTCCTCGATCGTCGGCAGGTCGAGCAGCTTCTCGAGCTCACCGACCTCCGAGCCGACCGCGCGCTCGCGCAGCTGCTTGCCACGGAGCTCGGCGAGCTCCTTCTTCAATTGCGCGTTCTCGTCCTTCACGTTGCCGTAGTCGGTGATTCCCTGCACCGCGTCACGGACGGGGCTGAACGCGCTGTCGACGACGGACTGGATCGGTTGCAGCGCTTCACGCGCAACGCTGCGGATGCTGTCGATGATGCTGTTCCCGCGGGAGTCGAGGGTCACCAGCACGAGCGCCGTGATCGCCACGATCAACAAGATCGGGCGACGCCGCGTCTCTCGTTGGTAGACGGCCATGAATCACCTTCGGCGAAATCGCTCGCGTTCGCTGGCCCACCATCCTGCTCGCCCGGGACACTCGCGCGACGTCGGTGCTGAGGCCCGCGGACGGGCATCGGCAGCAGGTCAGTCGTCGGGACCGCTGATGAGCACCTGGCGGAGGACGTCGAACTGCTCGAGACACTGGCCGGAACCGAGCACGACGGAGAACAGCGCGTTCTTCGCGCGGCGTACCGGCATGCCGGTCTCCGCTTCGATCGCGACATCGATGCCGAGCAGCAGCGAGCCACCGCCGGCGAGCATGATGCCGCGCTCCATGACGTCGGCCGCGAGCTCTGGCGGCGTCTTGTCGAGCGTGACCTTCACCGCATCGACGATCGACGCCACCGGCTCCTCGATCGCCTCGCGCAGCTCCTGCGTCGACGCCACGACGGTGCGCGGGAGGCCGGTGACGAGGTCGCGACCGCGGATCTCCGCGTGGAACTCCTCTTCGAGCGGGTAGGCGCTCGCGAGCTTCATCTTCACCTCTTCAGCGGTGCGCTCACCGAGGGCGAGCGAGTACTCCCGCTTCATGAACCCGAGGATCGCCTCGTCGAACTCGTCGCCGGCGACCCGGCTGGACTCGCTCGCGACGATGCCGCCCATCGAGATGACCGCGACCTCGGTCGTGCCGCCGCCGATGTCGACGATCATGTTGCCGGCCGGCTCGTGGATGGGGAGGCCGGAGCCGATCGCGGCGGCCATCGGCTCCTCGATCACCATGACGGGCTTGCGTGCGCCGGCGTACTCGGCCGCCTCCTGCACCGCGCGGCGCTCGACGCCAGTGATGCCCGAAGGGATGCAGATGACCATCCGCGGCTTCGCCCAGCGGTTGCGCTGGTGCACCCGCTGGATGAAGTAGCGGAGCATCTTCTCGCAGATGTCGAA
>JBBDWT010000193.1:0-14517 GCA_040902705.1 Acidimicrobiia bacterium
CGTACTTCTACACGGCGATCGCGTTCAACCCGCAGCAGCAGGCCGACATCATCCGTAAGCAGGGTGGCTTCATCCCGGGCATCCGGCCGGGGCCGCCCACGGAGAAGTACCTCGCGAAGGTGCTCAACCGGATCACGCTGCCGGGGTCGTTGTTCCTCGCGACCATCGCACTGACGCCGCTCCTGGTCTTCGCGCTCTGGGACATCAGCCAGTTCCCGTTCGGCGGCACCGCGCTGCTGATCACCGTGGGCGTCGCGCTGGAGACGATGAAGCAGATCGACAGCCAGCTCATGATGCGCAACTACGAGGGCTTCCTCGCCTGAGGGCGTCGTCCGCATGAGCACTCGAGGCCCACGCCTGGTGCTGCTCGGGAAGCAGGGTGCCGGCAAGGGCACCCAGGCTGCCCGGCTCGCGGAGCACTACGACGTCGATCACTTCTCGACCGGCGACATGTTCCGCGAGGCGGCCAATTCCGGCACCGACCTCGGCCTCGCGGCCAAGAGCTACATGGACCGCGGCGAGCTCGTCCCCGACCGCACGGTGGTCGGCGTCGTCGAGCAGCAGCTCAAGCGGGACGACGAGATCGGCAAGGGCTTCGTGCTCGACGGCTTCCCGCGGACGCGCCGCCAGGCCGAAGAGCTGCACCGCATCCTGGGTGAACGAACGCTCGACCTCGCGCTCGACCTCGACGTGCCCACCGAGATCGTGCTCCACCGCATCGCCGGGCGGCGCGTGTGCTCGGAATGCGGCGCGGTGTACCACATCGATCATCCGCCGAAGGAGAACTGGACCTGCGACGAGTGCGGCGGCAAGGTCGAGCAGCGTGACGACGATACCGAGGCGGCCGTGATGCGTCGGCTCGAGCTCTACGAGATCGAGACGCTCCCCGTCATCCAGTTCTACCGGCGGACCGGCGCGTTGGCGCACGTCGACGGCAGTGGCGAGACCGACGACGTGTTCAAGAAGCTCATCGAGACCGTCGAGTCGCGCTTCGATCCCGAGTCGGCATGATCACCCGGAAGACCCCCGAGCAGATCGCGCTGATGCGCAAGGCCGGCAAGGTCGTCGCGGAGATGCACGAATGCTGCACCCGGGCCGCCAAGCCCGGCGCGACGACGATGGACGTCGACGTCGCCGCCCGCGACGTGCTCGAGCGACGCGGGGCCCGGTCGAACTTCCTCAACTACCACGGGTTCCCGGCGGTCGTGTGCACCTCGCCGAACGAGGTGATCGTCCACGGGATCCCGAGCGACGACGTCGTGCTCGAGGAGGGCGATATCCTCTCGATCGACTGCGGAGCGATCATCGAGGGCTGGCACGCGGATGCCGCGGTCACCGTCCCCGTGGGTGAGATCGACGACGAGTCGAAGCGCCTCGTCGAGGTGACCCGCGGCTGCCTCGAGGACGCGATCGAGCAGATCGTCGCCGGGAACCGCCTCGGCGACGTCGGCAACGCAGTCGAGGCCCGGGCGCTGGCCGCCGGCTTCGGTGTGGTGCGCGAGTACGTGGGCCATGGCATCGGCACTGCGATGCACGAGGAGCCGCAGGTCCCGAACTATGGCCCGCCGGGCCGCGGGCTCAAGATCAAGGAAGGTCACGTGCTCGCGATCGAGCCGATGATCAACCTGGGTGGCGAGGAGACCAAGCTCCTCGACGACGGCTGGACCGTCGTCACCCTCGACGGCTGCCGCTCCGCGCACTTCGAGCACACGATCGCCTGTACCGAGGACGGACCCGAGGTCCTCACCCTCCCCTGGTAGCGCGGCGCCGGCCCCGTTCGTCTCTTCGCTGTCGCGGCTCGGTGCTCGCCCGGTGCGGGCCGCGGTGGTTCAGGGTGCGGGGCCGGCGCGGGCGTCGATCAGATCGTCCTCGTGGACGAGCCGGAGTCCGTCGATCTGGTTGGGGTCGCCCACGAGGTGCCAGGGGCCGTGCGGGGTGAGCATGCGGTGGTGAGTGGGGCAGACCCTCGCGAGGTTGTCGATGCCGTCGTGGCCGCCCCTGCAACACGGGATCAGGTGGTGGATCTGGAGTCCTTGGGTGTTGCTGCAGCCGGGGACGCGGCAGTGGGGGTCCCGGTCGATCACCCGCTGCTCGAGCCTCCTCGGGAGCGCGCTGCGGGCGTTGCCGGACTGGACGGGTTGGCCGTGGGCGTCGTCGACGCGGTCCTTCACCTTGGCGTTCGGGGCGATCGTGTCGACGGTCTCGATGGCGATCTGGATCCCCTCGCAGTCGGCTGACCCGTCGGAGCGGCGGTGCACGACGATCAGCTCCTTGTACTTGCCCGTCAGCTCGGCGTCGGCGTAGGTGCGGCACAGGTCCACCAGCGCGTCGGCCTTGCGGTGCTCCAGCGTGTCCCAGGCTTGCCCCGTGGCGGGGCGCATCTGCTCGGCGCGGTGGTCGAGGACCTTCTCGATCAGGATCCCGTCGAGATCGGCGAGCCGGAACCGTCCGCCGGTCATCCCGGCTTCGGGCTCGCGCCACGTGCGCAGCATCCGCGCCTCACGGCGCGCTCGCGCGTTGGCCAACGTGACGGCCTGCTTCCGGCGCACCAGCGACTGCAGGTCGGCAGGGGAGATGTTGGGACCGCGCGCGGCCCACTCCTTGTCGGTCTCGGGTGTCGCGAGCTCGGTCAAGGGCGCGAGCTGCTCGGCGCTCAACGCTCCCGACGCCATCTGCTCGGCGACCGCGGGCAGCGTCTCGAGTGAGCGTGCCATCGCGAGGTTGGTCTTGGAGGTCCGCGCTGACACGCTCGCGTCGGGCATCCGTGAGCGCGCGTCACGCTCGTCGAGCACCTTCAGCACCGCGAGTCGTTCGAGCTGCAGCCGGCGCTCCTGGATCAGCAGCTCCTGCTCGCGCGCCCGGAGCCACGAGGTCTCGTGACGGCGCAGCTCGTCGAGCTGCTCTCGGTACGAACGGTCCCGGCACGTCTGCGGCATCACCACACCTCCTCCGCTGCTCGGCGGCGCCGACGCACCGAGGGGACGATGCGCCGACTGCGATCACTGGGGAAGTGGAAGCTCAGTATACGAACACTTGTTCGTTCCGTCAAGGCGAAATGCAAGGTTGCTCGAGGAATCTCGGAGGCATCGCACCGCACGGGCGACAATCGGGGCGCGGCGGTTGCCTCGACGGTGTGCCCGAGCGCCCGATGCGCCGATTCGGCGACTTGGGGCGCCCCGGGCGGTTCGTGTAGCCTTGTTCTTCGGCTGTTTTGGGGCTTCGCGTCCTGCCGGCCGAAATCGGAACTGCAGTCCCGGGCGTCTCGGCGCGCCCGGCGAGGTTGAGGAAGAGTCACTGGCAAAACCCAAGGACGACACGATCCTGGTGGAGGGAACGGTGGTCGAGCCGTTGCCCAACGCCATGTTCCGTGTCGAGCTCGAGAACGGGCACAAGGTGCTCGCCCACATCTCCGGGAAGATGCGCATGCACTACATCCGCATCCTCCCCGGCGACCGGGTCCAGGTCGAGCTCACCCCCTACGACCTCGCACGCGGTCGCATCACCTACCGGTACAAGTGAGCAGGCAGTGAAAGTACGACCTTCGGTCAAGAAGATGTGTGAGAAGTGCAAGGTGATCCGCCGCCACGGCGCGGTCCGGGTCATCTGCCAGAACCCGCGCCACAAGCAGCGGCAAGGCTGAGGGGGAGAAGAACCGCATGGCCCGCATCGCAGGTGTCGACATCCCGCGCGAGAAGCGTCTCGAGATCTCGCTCACCTACATCTTCGGCATCGGTCGCTCGACGTCGAAGCTCGTGTGCGACCAGACCAACATGCCGCTCGACACCCGCGTGCGTGACCTGACCGACGAAGAGGTCGCGAAGCTCCGCACCTTCATCGACACCAACCTCAAGGTCGAAGGTGACCTCCGCCGTGAGGTCTCCGCCAACATCAAGCGCAAGGTCGAGATCGGCAGCTACGAGGGCATCCGCCATCGTCGTGGTCTGCCGGTCCGCGGCCAGCGCACCCGTACCAACGCGCGCACTCGCAAGGGACCGAAGAAGACGGTCGCGGGCAAGAAGCGCGCTCGCAAGTAGCTGAAGGGATCGAGAGAAGTTGGCCAAGCCTGCCGCGGGCGGTCGTCGTCCGAAGCGCCGTGAACGCAAGAACGTTGCGTACGGCGTCGCGCACATCAAGTCGTCGTTCAACAACACGATCATCACGATCGCCGATCAGCAGGGCAACGTGATCGCCTGGGCCTCGTCGGGGAACGTGGGGTTCAAGGGCTCGCGCAAGAGCACGCCCTTCGCGGCGCAGCTTGCCGCCGAGACCGTCTCGCGCCGCGCGATGGAGCACGGCGTCCGCAAGGTGGACGTGATGGTCAAGGGGCCCGGCTCGGGGCGCGAGACGGCCATCCGCACCATCCAGAACACCGGCATCGAGGTCGTGGGCATCAAGGACGTCACACCCATCCCGCACAACGGGTGCAGGCAGCCCAAGCGTCGGAGGGTCTGATGGCGCGCCACACCGGACCCGTCTGCAAGCTCTGTCGCCGCGAGCGCATGAAGCTCTTCCTCAAGGGCTCCAAGTGCGACTCGATGAAGTGCCCGATCGAGCGCAAGCCCTACCCGCCGGGCGAGCACGGCCGCGGTCGCATCCGCGACAGCGAGTACCTGCTCCAGCTGCGCGAGAAGCAGAAGGCGCGTCGCATCTACGGCGTGCTCGAGAAGCAGTTCCGCAACATGTACGCGAAGGCCACGAGCGAGGCGGGCATCGCGGGCGAGAACTTGCTGCGTATGCTCGAGAGCCGGGTCGACAACGTCGTCTACCGCGCCAACTTCGCCGCGAGCCGCAACCAGGCGCGCCAGCTCGTGCGCCACGGCCACGTCACGGTGAACGGTCGGCGCGTCACGATCCCGTCGTTCGAGTGCCGCAAGGGCGACATCGTCGAGATCAAGGACAAGACGAAGAAGAACATCGTCATCCGTCACAACCTCGACACCATCGACCGTGCGATCCCCGCCTGGCTCGACGTCGCGACGAGCGACGCGCAGGTGACCGTGCGAGAGCTGCCGTTGCGCGAGCAGATCGACGTGCCCGTGCGCGAGCAGCTCATCGTCGAGCTCTACTCCAAGTAACACCCCCGATCGGGCCCGGTCTGCGGGCCCCAAGGAACCGTCATGCTCATCATTCAGCGCCCTGAGGTCGAGGCCGGCGAGGCCGACGGCAACACCCAGTCGTTCGTCATCGCTCCACTCGAGCCGGGCTTCGGTCACACCCTCGGCAACAGCCTGCGCCGTACCCTGCTGTCGTCGATCCCCGGCGCGGCCGTCACGCAGGTGCGCTTCGACGAAGCGCTCCACGAGTTCGACACGATCCCCGGCGTCAAGGAGGACGTGACCGACCTCATCCTCAACTTGAAGGACCTCGTGCTGCGGTGCAGCGCCGACGAGCCGGTCACGCTCCGGCTCGACAAGCGCGGCCCCGGCGACGTCGTTGCCGGTGACATCCAGACCACGAGCGACGTCGAGATCCTCGAGCCCGACCTGCACATCGCGACGGTGAACGCCAAGGGTCGGCTCGCGCTCGACCTCACGGTCGAGCAGGGCCGCGGGTACCTCTCGGCCGAGCGCAACAAGAAGACGGCGACCATCGGCGTGATCCCGGTCGACGCGATCTTCTCGCCGGTGCGGCGGGTGTCGTTCTCGATCGAGCCGACGCGTGTCGAGCAGGCCACCAACTACGACAAGCTCACGGTCGAGATCGAGACCGACGGCTCCATCACGCCGCGCGAGGCGCTGGCGTCCGCCGGTGACACGCTCCGGTCGCTCGTCGGCCTCGTGGCCGAGCTGTCGGACGAGCCCAAGGGCCTCGAGCTCGGCGAGGTGTCGCCCACCACGGCGTCTTCGCCCGACCTCGAGCTCCCGATCGAGGAGCTCGACCTCTCGGAGCGGCCGCGCAACTGCCTCAAGCGGGCGCGCGTCGACACGATCGGCCAGCTCGCGCAGAAGACCGAGGACGACCTCCTCGCGATCACGAACTTCGGGTCGAAGTCGCTCGAAGAGGTGCTCCAGAAGCTCGACGAGCGTGGGTTGAGCCTGCGCGTCAAGGAGTAGCGATGCCGACGCCGCGCAAGGGTCCGCGTCTCGGGAGAGATCCCGCCCACCAGCGTCTGATGCTGGCCAACCTCGCCGCGAGCCTCTTCGAGGTCGAGCACATCGTCACGACCGAGACCAAGGCCAAGGTGCTCCGCCCCTACGCGGAACGGCTCATCACCAAGGCGAAGCGTGGCGGCATCCACGACCGGCGCCAGGTCATCGCGACGATCCACGACAAGAACGCGACGCACAAGCTCTTCGCCGACATCGCGCCGCGCTACGCGTCGCGGTCGGGCGGGTACCTCCGCATCCTCAAGCTCGGCCCCCGGCCCGGGGACAACGCGCCGATGGCGCGCATCGAGCTGGTGTGAACGAGGGGCTCGGGGCGGCGGGGAGTCCCGCGCCCGGCCGCCTGCGTCTCCTCGTCGCGTACGACGGCACCGACTTCCACGGCTTCGCACCGCAACGCGACACGCGCACCGTCGGCGGCACGCTGGGTGGCGCGCTCGAGAAGACGCTGCGAGCACCGATCGAAGACCTGAACCTCGGCTGCGCGGGGCGCACCGATGCCGGCGTGCACGCGTGGGGCCAGGTGGTCTCCGTCGACGCGCCGCGCGACACCGATCCGCACGCGGTGCGCCGGGCAGTCAACCGCATGCTCGGCCCGGAGATCGTGGTGCGGTCCATCGAGTGGATGCCCGCCGACTTCGACGCTCGACGCTCGGCTCGCTGGCGCACGTATCGATACACGATCGTCAACGCGCCGGTCCCCGATCCGTTCCTGGCGCGCTACGCGTGGTGGATCCCCGAGCGCCTCGATCTCTCGATGCTGCGCCTCGCCGCCGACCCGTTCGTGGGTGAGCACGACTTCGCCGCGTTCTGCCGCAAGGGTCCGACGGGATCGACGACGGTGCGGCGAGTCCACTCGTCGCACTGGGTCCAGACGAACGTCGACGGTCGCACCGACGTGCTGGTCTACGAGGTGACGGCGAGCGCCTTCTGCTGGCAGATGGTGCGGTCGATCGTCGGCACCATCGTCGAGACCGGCGCCGCCCGGCGCCGCCCCGGCGACCTCCTCCGCGTGCTGCGCGGCACGGACCGCGCTGCGGCCGGTCAGCTCGCACCACCCCAGGGCCTCTGCCTCTGGACGGTCGGGTACGACCCTGACTGAGGCCCGAAGCCTCAACCGGGCTGCTCGCCGAGGTAGAGGAAGCCGTAGCCCTCGTCGCGGAAGGTGAGCCCGGCGGCGCGCAGGTCGACGTCCCAGTCGCCGTTGACCGAGGGATCGCTCTCCTCCATGCCGTGGTCGGCGACCAGCACGAACGCCGTCTCGTCGACGACCCCGGCGCGTTCGATGGCGGCGATGATCTCGCCCATGCGCGCGTCGCTGTCGCGGATCGCCGCCGCGGCGATCTCGGAGTACGGGCCGCCCTCGTGCATCGCCGCGTCCGTCAGTGTGAAGTTCGCGAACATGAACCGGGGAAGCGGGTACGTCTCGTCGCGGTAGCTGCCGCCCCAGACGCCGACGGCCTGCTCGGTTCCCATGTGGTCGACGATCGACGACCAGTGGTAGTCCTTCGACGGGCGCACGAAGCGATCGGTGGTGTGGGGGAGCCCTTCGGTCGACTTCGGGATGGGCGGCACCTCGCCGCGCCGGAAGAAGCCGAACGTCGAGTAGTCGGCATCGATGTCGCACGGCTCGTTGACCGACGCGGTGAACGAGCCGGGTTCGTGGCGGTGGACGACGCTGTGGATCGACTCCACGCCGTCGAACACGTGGTCCATCGCGTGCGGCCACGTCGCGTTGGAGTTCGTGATGATCTGCTCACCGGTGCGGCGGTCGAACCACGCGTTGTGGAGGATCCCGTGGTGGCCGGGAAGGCGCCCGGTGAGGATGGACGTGTGGTTCGCGAGGGTCACCGTCGGCAGGCCGGCCACCGCGCCATGGCCGAACGCCGTTCCCTGCGCGATCAGGCGCGCGGTGGTGGGGGCCTCGCCGCGGGCCGCCATGTCGTAGAGGACGTTGGGGTTGGTGCCGTCGAACAGGAACGCGACGACGTGACGGGGACGCCCGCCGGCAAGATCGAGCACGTCCTCGCGGACGACTCCGTCCTGACCCGCGAGGTGGTGACCCTCTCCGTCCGGCGCGACCCCGAGCAGCTCGAGCACGGTGGGAGCGACGTCGACGAGCCGCGCGGCGCGCGGCACGACGCCGTCGTTGCGGACGCCCTTGCCGGCGACGACGAAGGGGGCACGCGCCTGCACCAGGCCGAGCGACCCGTGCTCGCCGCGGTGACCGCCGTGGTCCTCCCAGTTGTGGTCGGCCGAATGGATGACGCACAGATCGGGGGCTGCGGGATGGTCGAAGAGCTGGGCGACCTGCTCGTAGGCGAAGGGATACGAGTTCTCGCGTCGGTGCGGGTTCGGGTTCGCCCGCTCTTCGGCGAGCGGCGTGAAGCGGTCGGTCGCCTGCTCGCCGATCGGGTTCGATCCGGCGGTCTCGAGCACCTCGAAGGTGCCCGCTCGGTCGCGCCGGAAGCGCACGTGGCCGTCGTGGGCCCGAGCCTCGTATGCGCCGTCACGGGCGACGAGCACCATGTCGACGATCGGCTCGAGGGCCGAGTCGGTCAGGAGCTCGATGGCCCGATCGGCGTCGTCCGCGCGCTCGGCCCCGAGCTGGGTCACGGTGCTGGTCACGAGAGAATCCTACGGGCGCGCGGCCCGGCGGTGGCGCGAGCGCGGGTCGAGCGGCGCGGTTCGAGTGGGCCGGGCCGGCGGGCCTCGCTGGGGCCCGGGAATCCTGGCGTTCGGCGCTCCGAGCCCCGATTGCTCGGGCCGGGCCCGGCTCGGTACCATTGACGTTCACGTCTGTGGCTGCCGAGTGGCTCGTAGGCGCCACCACCGATCAGACGACCCGAACACTCTTCCCTGAGGATCCGCGTGCGCACGTACCAGCCGACTCCTTCCGACATCGAGCGCGCCTGGCACGTCATCGACGCCGAGGATGCGGTGCTCGGTCGCCTGGCCTCCGAGGTCGCGACGCTGCTCCGGGGCAAGCACAAGCCGACCTGGGCGCCGCACATGGACACCGGCGACCACGTGATCGTGATCAACGCGACGAAGCTCGCGATCACGCCGCGCAAGCTCGCCGACAAGCGCTACTACCGCCACTCGGGCTTCCCGGGAGGTTTGCGGGAAGAGTCGCTCGAGCACCTCTTGCAGCGCGACCCCGAGCGGGTCATCCGCCTCGCGGTGAAGGGGATGCTGCCGAAGGGCCGTCTCGGGCGCCAGATGATCACGAAGCTGCGCGTCTACCCCGACGCCACGCACCCCCACGCTGCCCAGCAGCCCCAACCGCGCGCGCTCGCGTCGCGGCGCGGCTGAGTCGTCAGGAGCCGATCGTGTCGAAGCCGCTGATCCAGTCGACGGGACGCCGGAAGGAGTCGGTCGCACGCGTGCGTCTGCGTCCGGGCACCGGAAAGATCGTCATCAACGGCAAGCCGGTCGAGCAGTACTTCACGGTCCTCACCCACGAGCAGCACGCGACGGAAGCGCTGCGCGTGAGCCAGACCGCCGACGTCTACGACGTCGACGCGACGATCGCTGGTGGTGGCGTGAGTGGGCAGGCCGGCGCCCTCCGGCTCGGCATCGCGCGGGCACTCGTCGGACTCGACGACGAGCTGCGCCCGACGCTGAAGAAGGCCGGGCTCCTCGTGCGCGACGCGCGCGAGAAGGAGCGCCGTAAGTACGGCCTCAAGAAGGCCCGCAAGGCACCCCAGTACTCGAAGCGCTAGTCCGCCCTCTGGGGCGCGCTCCCGTATGACACTGCGCTTTGGCACCGACGGCATCCGAGGTGTTGCCAACCGCGACCTGACTCCCGAGCTCGTGACCGCGCTCGGGCGGGCAGCAGCGCGTGTGCTCGGCCGTGACGCACCATTCGTCATCGGACGCGACACGCGCCGTTCCGGTCCGCTCATGCAGGCGGCGTTGATCGCCGGCCTGTGCTCCGAGGGCGCCGATGTCGAGCTCGCCGGTGTGTTGCCGACGCCGGGAGTCGCGCACCTGGCGAAGATCCGCGATGCGCCCGCGGTCGTCATCTCGGCGAGCCACAACCCGTTCGAGGACAACGGCATCAAGCTCTTCGCTCGGGGCGGCCGCAAGGTGACGGAGGAGCTCGAGCTCCAGGTGGAGCACGAGCTCCGACGCCTCGCCACCAGCCTGCCGGAGGGCGGGCCGGTCGGCGCCGAGGTCGGCGTCGACGGACCGCTCAACGAAGCGCTCGACGAGTACGTCGCGCATGTCGTGCACGCGCTCGAGGGACGCGACCTCGCGGGGATGCGGATCGTGCTCGACTGCGGCAACGGCGCGGCGTTCCGCTCCGCGCCGAGGATCTTCAAGCAGCTCGGCGCCGAGGTCGAGGTCCTCAACGCGACGCCCGACGGTACGAACATCAACGACTCGTGCGGATCGACGGACACCAGGGCTCTCCAGGCCGCGGTGCTCGCGTCGGGTGCGCGCGCGGGCCTCGCGTTCGACGGCGATGGCGACCGGGTGATCGCGGTCGACGAGCGCGGTGGCATCGTCGACGGCGACCAGATGATGGCGGTCTGCGCGCTTGATCTGAAGGAGCGTGACCAGCTGCGGGGCAACGCCGTCGTCGGCACGGTCATGTCGAATCTCGGTCTGCGCCGTTGCCTCGCGACGCACGACGTCGAGCTCGTCGAGGTTCCGGTCGGCGACCGCAACGTGCTCGACGAGCTCGAGCGACGTGGCCTCGTCATCGGCGGGGAGCAGTCGGGTCATGTCATCTTCACGCAACATGCGACCACGGGCGACGGCGCGCTCACCGGCGCCATGTTGCTCGACGTCGTGCACGGCACCGGGCACTCGTTGTCGCTGCTCGCGGGCGTGATGCAGCGCTATCCGCAGATCCTCCGCAACATCGTGGTGCGTGACCGCAGCGCGCTCGACCACGACCAGCAGCTCCAGCACGAGATCAGCGCGATCAACGAGGAGCTCGCGCCCGACGGGCGTGTGCTCGTGCGTGCGTCCGGCACCGAGCCGGTGGTGCGCGTGATGGTGGAAGCGACGAGCGTGGAGCGGGCCGAGCTGGTTGCCGACCGCCTCGTCGAGGCCGTCGAGCGTGCGTGCGGTGCCACCCACGCTCCGCCGGCCCCGTTCGAGTCGTCACTGTCCGATCCGAACGGCGGGGCCGCGGCGGGTCCCCCGCTCTAGGCTGGTTCGGGCATGTGCGGGATCATCGGCGTCGTACGTCGGCGCGCAACAAGGGTGGCGCCCGAGCTCGCGCCCCTCGTCGCCGAGCTCGACGGTGCGATCGCGCGACTCGACGGATGGACCGGCGACGTCGCCGACCTCGAAGCGGCCGCGTCGGCGATCGAGCGCGTCGACACCGCGCTCCGCGGCGTCCCGGGCGTGCGGGCCCTGCTCGGGGATTGTTCCGGCACGCTCACGGTGGAGCACTGCGCCGAGCAGCTCACCGATCGACTGATCTCGGTCGAGGCCGACCTCGACGGCGGGGCCGTCCGGCTCGACCCGGCTCCGCTCGAATCCGTGAACGCAGCGCTGCTGCGCGCGAAGGACGCGACGTGGGCAGTGCGGCAGGACCGTCTGCGCACGGCACGCGCGGTCGGGGATCTCGCCGGTGCCGACGCCTCGGCCGCCGCGATCGAGGGGTTCACCTCGGTGCAGGTCGCGCTCTCGGCCCTCGACCGGCTCGAGGTGCGCGGCCGTGACTCCGCCGGCCTCCACCTCCTCGTACGCGACCACGGCCTCGACCTCGCGGATCCCGCGGTCTCCCGACTCCTCGGCCGCCGGAGCCAGGATCCGCTGTTCGAGCACCGCTCCGTGCGGACGCCGGACGGCTTCCTCTCGTTCGTGTACAAAGCCGCGGCGGAGATCGGTGACCTCGGTGACAACACGCGCCGGCTGCGCACCGCGATCCGGGGCGACGACGTGCTCCACCTCGCGCTCGAGTGCGAGCGCGCGGAGGTCGTCGTGCTCGGCCACACTCGGTGGGCGAGCGTCGGCATCATCTCGGAGCCCAACGCGCACCCGCTGAACTCCGAGGAGGTCGGCGCGACACCGGGGTCATACGTGACCGGCGCGCTCAACGGCGATGTCGACAACTACGCCGACCTCACCGCGCTCGAAGGGCTGCGGCTCCCGACCGAGATCACCACCGACGCCAAGGTCATCCCCACGCTCGTGTCGCGTCGGCTCACCGACGGCGCGGCGCCGCTCGAGGCGTTCCGTTCGACCGTGGCGACGCTCGAGGGCTCGTTGGCCATCGGCGCGAGCTCGGTCGCGGCGCCCGAGGACCTCTTCCTCTCCTTGCGGGGGAGCGGCCAAGCGCTGTACGTCGGGCTCGCCGAGGACATGTTCGTCGTCGCGAGCGAGCCGTACGGCCTCGTCGAGGAGACCGCCGACTACCTCCGGGTCGACGGTGAGACGCCGGCCGACGCCGCGCGCCCCGGTGCCACGCGGGGCCAGATCGTGGTGGTGCGCGGTGCCGCCGCCGGCACGGTGGCCGGGATCGAGCGCCTCGCGTTCGACGGCACGCCGTTGCCCGTCGTCGAGGGCGATCTCCAGCACGCGCAGATCACCACCCGCGACGTCGATCGAGGCCAGTACCCGCACTTCCTGCTCAAGGAGATCTCCGAGGCGCCCGGCTCGTTCCGCAAGACGCTCCGGGGAAAGCTCTTCGAGGCCGACGGCCGGCTGCACGTGACGCTCGGCGACGAGGCGCTCGCGCCCACGGTGTGCGCCCGCCTCGCCGACGGGACCACGCGGCGGGTCGTCGTCATCGGTATGGGCACCGCGGCGATCGCCGGCCAGAGCCTCGCAGCGGCGCTCGGTGGCCTCGTGGGCGATCGGATCGGCGTCGACGCAACCCAGGCGACCGAGTTCTCCGGGTTCGGGCTGCGCGACGACATGAGCGACACGCTCGTCGTCGCCATCAGTCAGAGCGGCACCACGACCGACACGAACCGGACGGTCGATCTGGCACGTGAGCGCGGCGCGACCGTGATCGCGATCGTGAACCGGCGCAACAGCGACCTCGTCGACAAGGCCGATGGCGTCCTCTACACGTCGGACGGTCGCGACGTCGAGATGAGCGTCGCCTCGACCAAGGCGTTCTACGCGCAGATCGCGGCGGGATGGCTCTTGGCGATCGCGCTGGCAAGCGAGCTGGGCGCGCTCGACGAGGTCGAGGCGCACGAGCTGCTCGCCGCGCTGCGTGATCTTCCCGATGCGATGCGCTCGGTGGTGGCTGATCGCGGGGCGATCGCCGAGGTCGCGCAGCGTCACGTCCTGACGCGCCGCTACTGGTCGATCGTCGGCAACGGCGTGAACTCGATCGCGGCCCGGGAGATCCGGATCAAGCTCTCGGAGCTCTGCTACAAGGCGATCGCGTGCGACGTCACCGAGGACAAGAAGCACATCGACCTCTCCTCGGAGCCGCTCGTCATCGTGTGTGCGGCCGGTCTCACCGGGTCCAACGCCGACGACGTCGGCAAGGAGATCGAGATCTACCGCGCCCATCGCGGCGCACCGATCGTGATCGCCGCCGACCCGACGCGCTACCGGGCGGCCCTCGATACGATCACGGTCCCGGCCGTGCACCCGCGCTTCGACTTCGTGCTGGCCACGGTCGCCGGCCACCTCTTCGGCTACGAGGCGGCGCTGGCGATCGACGCGTCGGCCCGGCCGCTTCGCGAGGTGCGCGCCGGCATCGAGGCGACGGCCACCAGCACCGCCGATCCCGCCCTGCTCCTCGAACGCCTTGCCGCGACGATCGAGGAGCCGGCCCGGCGCTTCTTCGACGGGTTGCGCGCCGGCGTCTATGACGGCACGCTCGAGGCGAGCACGGCCGCACGCCTGGCGTCGCTCCTGGGGTACGGCACGGGCACGCTGGCGCTCGACTCGTACGAGATCGAGCACGGCAAGGTCGGCACCCCGAGCACCGTCGTGCACGACCTCACGACCGCCCTCACGACCGCGATCGAAGAGCTCACCCGCCCGGTCGACGCGATCAAGCACCAGGCCAAGACGGTCACCGTCGGGATCTCTCGTTCGGACGAGACGCTGCTGCAGGCGCCACTGGTGCGTGCGGTCCTCGCCGCCGGGGCGCCCCGCGACGGGCTGAGCTACCGCGCGCTGCGCACGCTCGTCGATCTCGACCCGGCCGTCGTCGAGGTCACCGGGTACACCCGCTACCGCGTCGAGGGCGACCTCGAGGCCGACCGGGCGACGCTGCACGTCGTCGACAAGGGTGGCGTCGCGGTCGGGCTCGTGTCGCGTGCCGAGACCGACCCCGAGCTCCGCGGCACGAAGCACCGGGTGGCGACGCAGCGCGACGTGACCGCGGTGCGAGGGCGGCGCGACGGTCGGACGCTCGTGATCGTCCCCGAGCTCAAGCACAACGAGACCGTCGGGCTCACCCTCTTGCACGTCCGCTTCG
>JBBDWT010000194.1:0-14398 GCA_040902705.1 Acidimicrobiia bacterium
CGAAAGCGTTCCGCGTGGCCGGGTCGACGAACTCGTCCGGCCACGACGGCACGACCGACAGCACGTACGGAGCCGCAGGATTGTTGGCCATGCAGCTCTTCATGATCGGGTACCCGTACTTATCGCAGTCCGCCTGCGTCCAGAGCTTCATGTAGCCCTGCCGGACCTCGTAGTGCTTCTTCTTCAGATCCCTGGTGAGCTTGTCGGCGAGGTCCTCGACGTCGGATGGCACCTTGTTGTGGTCGCTCGGCTTGATGGAACGTCCCGCCAGCGCCGGCTGGCTCGGTGCGGCGGATGCCGCCAGAGAAGCGGCAAGCAGCACCACCGACAGGAGCCCGAGCCCACCTCGTCCAACCGTCTGCCTCATGGCAGGAATCTCCCCGATCCGATCGTCAACCCGGGCCAGAAACGGGGCGAACGCGGCTCGGTCCAGGCGCTCTTCGCTTCTGGCTTGCCCACCAGACCAGGCGCGCACTCCCTCGGACTAGGGCTCAATGACCCAATTCATGAGAGGACGTCCCGGCTCAGCGGATCAGCGCTCGGTGACGAGGCGTTCGAACGTCATCACGCGACCGGAGCCGCGACGCCACCGACTCCTTCTACGAGATGATCGTGCGAAGAGGTCGACGAGTTCCTCGTCGCCACGCCGGCGAGCTGACCTTCGAGGTTCCGGGGGTGGATCCCTACGCACCGACGTGTCCCCACCTGCTCCTTGACCGTCGCTTGTCACCGAACTTGTCACCAGTGGAGCCCGACTCGGGCGTACTCCGTTGACGGAATGCCACCAGACGGAATCGCCGCCGAGCTCAGTCGCACTCCAGCGACCTGGAGCGCGCCAGATGGACGCTTGTCAAGGCGCTCATAACCCGAAGGTCGTGGGTTCAAATCCCACCCCCGCCACCATCAAACCCAGGGTGATTCAGTCGGTCTCTCGAGACCGGCCCTCTGCGTTGGCGGGCCGACTTCTAACGGACCTTCTAACGAACTCCGGATGTTCTCGATCAGTGTGCCTTGAGGTCCGTCGGCCGCCGCGTTCTAAGCGTCTGGTCCCGCATCAAGGAGTTCCACCTCAATCTCCTGTAGCCGATCGTCGACGGCATGCACGTCAACCACGCGGGCCCGCACCGAGAGCCCAGCGTCCATCTCCGGACCGATCGCGCGCGCAGCATCTGCCTGCAGGTAACCGATTTGGCGGACACTCCACGACGGGTCCGGCGTCCGAAGATCGGTGGCGGGTGCAGCGCATGCGGCCAGCCCCTCAGCGTGAACGGTCGCGGTGGCTGCTCCTGAGGAGGGCCACCTGTCGTCGGGACGACGCCTGATTGAGCGCCGCGCGCGGGATGTCAGGAGTGACGGTGAGTGACGTACGAGTCGGCGTGCTCGGTGCGGGTGTGATGGGGAGCGGCATCGCGCAGGTGATGGCGACCGCCGGCTACTCGACGGTGTGCGTCGACGTCGATGCTGAGATCCTCGGTCAGTCCTCGGGGAGTGCGGCGAAGTCCTTCTTGGCCGCGCGGTACCAGCCCATCCCTGAGACCGGGCGCTTCCAACGCCCCTTCATCTCCTTGTGGGCGGGCACGTGCTCGGTGTCACCACCGGTGACCATCTCCTTGAGATGCCGGTCTTGCGCCTGGATGACCTCGTCGGCGGTCTGACCTTGGTGTCGGTGGTCGCATGGCCCACCGAGCTGCTTGCACGTCATCGTCTTCATCGGCATCACCTGACTGTCAGCAGAACGAGAGTGGCCCTCTCATATTGAGAGTGGTACTATCACTACGTGCCGGATGATGTCAAGCGCGACCGGCCCACCCCAGGGGGGCGTGAGCAGGCTCGCACCCGGCTCGCTCGACGAGCCGTCGTCGCCACGGCCCGAGCGCTGTTCCTCGAGCGCGGGTACGCGGCAACGACCATCGAGGCAATCAGCAACTCCGCCGACGTCCCGCCCGCGACCGTCTATCGGCTCTTCGCCTCGAAGCTCGGCATCCTCAAGGCGCTCCTCGACACGTCGATCGCCGGCGACGACCAGCCGCTCACCGTCCAAGAACGCCCGACCGTTGCTCGGCTCTTCGAGGAGCCAGACCCGGTCCAGGCCCTCACCGGTTTCGCTGGCGTCACGACCGCGATCAACCAGCGGACCAGTGACGTCTACCGAGCGCTCGTGAGCGCTGCCGGGTCCGACCCCGCTGCAGCCGAGCTCCTCGACGAGATGCAACAACAGCGCAACAGAGGGCAGAGCCAGATCGTGCATGCCGTGGCTCGCAGCGGATCACTCCGCGAAGGCCTGCAGGAGGACGACGCGGTCGACCTGATCCACGCGCTCATGTCTCCGGAGGTCTACCGACTCCTCGTCGTCGACCGGAGCTGGCCTCCCGAGAGATACCAGCAGTGGCTTTCCACCACCCTCGTCCAGCAGCTGACTTGACCGCACGCCTGGCCGACGTCCGCGAGCTCTGACGCTGCCGCGCAGCCGGTGAAGCACACGACCACGTGGATCGCAGCGGGCCCGGCGGTCACGTGGCTACCCTGCCGTGATGCCGGTATCCGGTCTTACCCGACGGCGCGCACGTCTTCGTGCGTTCGCAGTGATGCTGCTGATCGTCGCGCTCGCGACGGTCGCGGGATCGGCGACGGCCTGGGGGAAGGAGCCCAGGACACGGAAGGCCGAGGTCCTGTTCGTCCTGGAAGGACAACAGGCATGGACCGAGACCTCGAACGACGGCGAGCTCGAGCTGACGATCGCCGGCATCGACCCGGCGGCCCTGTTCTTCAGCGACCGCCCGGCGCGGAACGCGGGGACGATCCTCTCGTCCGAGCTGTTCGAGGGTTGGGATGCGCTCGACTTCGAGGAGGATCCGCCCAACGCGGCCATCGTCATGCAGGAAGGACCCGCGGGCCGGCGACCGACCGCCGTCGAGCTCGGCTCGCCGCGGTACGACGCCGCCGCTGCGACCGTCACCCTCCCGTTGTCGGCACTGAACGGCCAGGAGTCGTCGTGGCTCCGTGCGCTGACCGAGGATCGTGCCGCGACGCACGGCACCATCGACCTCTTCATCGACACGTCGCCGATCGACCTCAAGTTCGTGAACGACAGCACCACCGGCCTGTGCGTCCTCGTGTTCCAACCTCCGCCCGACGCCAAGCCCTGCAAGTGACGAGCGACGGGGGTACCGCGACCACCGCGACGTCCTCGTTCCTGGCCGGTTCGCCGGGGCGTCGGTCGTCGAGAGACCGGATCGCTCATGACGACGTTGTCCCCGTGCGGCCGACCGGCTCGCGGGGTAGACACGGCAGCGAGATCGTCGAGCGCAGGAGCGTCGAATGCCCCCCACGGCGACCGAACGATGGCCTGCCATCCCGTGGTCCGAATGGGAGGACTCTCGCGACACCCTGCACCTCTGCACGCAGGTGATCGGGAAGGTGCGGCTCGCCAACGAGCCGCTCGCCAACCACTGGTGGAACGTCCCGCTCTACCTGTCGGCGCGGGGCTTGACCACGTCGTTGATGCCGCACCCCAGCGGTCCGCCGTTCCAGATCGACTTCGACTTCCTCGCCCATCGCCTCGACGTCACCACCGTGCACGGCGACCAGCGGTCGGTCCCGCTCGAGGCGCGCCCGGTCGCCGACTTCTACGACGACGTCATGCGAGTGCTCGACGAGCTCGAGGTGACCACCACGATCTGGCCCGTCCCGGTCGAGATCCCCGACGCCATCCCGTTCGCGGACGACCGTTCGCACGCGAGCTACGACCCGGATGCCGTGCGGCGCTTCTGGCTCGCGCTCGTCGCCATGGAAGGGGTCCTCAAGCGCTTCCGCACCCGATTCGTGGGCAAGGCCAGCCCCATCCACTACTTCTGGGGTGCCATCGACCTCGCCCACACCCGCTTCTCGGGCCGGGCCGCGCCACCGCACCCCGGGGGCGCACCCAACTGCGGTCCCCACGTCATGTGGGAGGCCTACTCCCACGAGGTCAGCAGCTGCGGCTACTGGCCGGGCGGGCCCGGGGCCGAAGGTGTCTTCTACGCCTACGCATATCCGGAACCGCCCGGCCACCGCGACGTCACGGTCGCGCCCGCCGGCGCGCGCTGGGACGACGAGCTGAGCGAGTTCGTGCTGCCCTACGAGCTCGTGCGCACCGCCGCCGACCCCGACCGGCTGCTGCTCGAGTTCTTCCAGAGCACGTACGAGGCAGCCGCCGACAGCGGCGGCTGGGACCGCGCCGCCCTCGAGCGGCCGAACGGGAACCACGGAGGAGGAACTTGAACTCGTCAGGCTCGGTGACCGGGAGGCTGCCCGCGTCGTCTGCGAGCTGAGCGAGGAGGCCGCGGGTGGCGCGCGGGGCAACGACACCTCATGGAATGACTCTCCGACCCAGGACCACTCGAAGCACCTCGAGCGGTCTCGGTGGACGGTTCTCACGCGGGCAACGTGATTGACGACCGCGTCCATGTCGAAGACCAGCGCCTCAGGGGGGCGTCAACTCGCGATCGCGTGGTCATCGCCGCTCAACCGCCCCGAGATCGTGGTCCCATGCCCGTAAGCGGCGGAGCAGCGACTGCTTCTTGTGCTGGTGATCGCGCATCCGGCGATTGATGTCGAGCAACGTCGCGATGGCCGCGACGATGTACGGACCCTTGTTCAACATGATGCATTCCGCTCGCGCGCCGAGGGCGGCGTCGGTCACCTCTGCTCGCGACGGCCGCCCCGTGCGGGCCAGCTGGTCGAGGACCTGAGTCGCCCAGATCACCGGCACATGCGCCGCCTCGCACAACCACAAGATCTCCTCTTGCACCTCGGCCATGCGCTCATACCCCGCCTCCACGGCGAGGTCGCCGCGGGCGATCATCACCCCGATGCGCTCGGAGCGCATGGCCGCCAGCAACACGTCTGGCAGCCGCTCGAACCCGGCCACGGTCTCGATCTTCAGGACGAGGCCGACCTCGTCGACTCCCAAGGCCGCCACGCGCTCCTGCACCAGCTCGACATCGGCGGCGCTGCGCACGAACGAGACGTCGATGATGTCGGCCAGCTCGACGGCGGTCGCGAGGTCCGCCTCGTCCTGCGCCGTCAACGCAGGGATGGGCAGCTCGGTGTCGGGCAGATTGATGCCCTTCGCGCCCTGCAACCGAGCCCCGCCAGGGCGGGCGTCGACGACCTCCAACGCCAGCTCGTCCGCGCCGCATTCCGTGACGACCGCGCCGAGCTTGCCGTCGTCGAACACCACCCGATGCCCCACTCGAGCGTGATCGAACACTTCGGGCAACGTGCACGACACCCGCAGGTCCCCGGCGGCGACACTCTCGGGCTCATCGGGGAGGCGCGTGAGGATCAGCTCGTCACCCACGCGGATCCTGACGGCGGTCTTCAATCGCGGAAGTGATCCGATGGTGGCCGCCACGCGCGCGCCTTCGGCGGGGAGCTCCAACTCGAGGCCCGCCTCGAAGTACGTCGTCTTCCCGACATCCACGAGCGCACCATTCGGGCGCACTTCGACGACGAACAGTCGACGCCGGGCGTTGCGTGCGTCTCGCAACCGGATCACGTCACCTGCATGACAGCACGACAGCGCGCCCTCCGGGACGACCGGCACTTCGGTGACGCCCGGTTGCGCTGATTCCTTCGACGAGCCGTTCTGCAGCCACACCCGAGCCGGAGTCAGCACGACCCCGCGACGGTCGCGGTCGGGGGCGATCCGAACGACGCGCGGACCGAGCGGAAGGGGCCCGGTGCGCAGCTTGGGGCCGGCCAGGTCCATCGCGATGCGACAGGCGCGACCCTGGGCTGTTGCCGCGGCGTGGATGTGTTCGGCCATCGCCCGCCACGCCGCCGGCGTGTCATGCGCGCAGTTGATCCTGGCGATGTCCATCCCTGCCCGCACCAGCTCGGCTGCCACGTCGGGACGATCGGCCGCGTCGGACGGCATCGTCACCATGATCCGCGTGGCTCGATCGCTCGCCAGGGGTCCGAGCAGACGATCGGCATTGCGCTCCAGGGACAGCGAGTGGGCCTCCACCGACGCAGGCAGGCGAGAGGGGCAGCCGCCACCGTTGAGGCATCGGAGAACGCTGATCACGGCATCGAGTGACCCCATGACATGAGCCTCGGACCGGCCCAGCGACGACAGGCCCAACCGCGCGA
Organism: Acidimicrobiia bacterium; assembly: GCA_040902705.1. Lineage (GTDB taxonomy): Bacteria > Actinomycetota > Acidimicrobiia > IMCC26256 > PALSA-555 > DATBSK01. The sequence continues at coordinate 6,136 of JBBDWT010000194.1, forward strand.
GGTCTTCCTGGATGCTGCGGAGGTCGAGGCGACGCAATGCCACGTAGTGCACGAGGTTCCGGGCGCTGGCGCGGTGCGACGGCCGGACCTCGGCGAGCGCGTGCCGGAACTCGTGCTCGGTCTTCACGCAATGAGCACGCAGCTCCTCAACTTCCTCCAAGAGCGATCTCAGGTGCTCGTCCGCCCGACACACACGTGTCGTGCCATCTGGACTCGTGCAACATGACACTCCTCGACTCCGCGTCATCGCGTCTGATGCTAAGGACCGGTAACTGAAGGCCCGGCATACACGCGGTGAAATCAAGGCCCACCCGAGGAGCTCGACCAAGCGGACGAGCGGGGACGCGTCGAGAGTCGCGGTCAGTCGGCGCGGTCGCTGAGCTCCCACGACCGGAGGGCCTCGCTCGAGGCGCCCCAGTCGATCGGTGACTCGCACGTCGGGCACTCCGCGTCGGCGTCGGTCACCGCGCCCCCGCAGTGCGAGCAGCGCAGTTCGGAGCCGCGCTCCGGGTCGAAGACCGCCGTTGCCCGGTCGGTCGGCGTGATGGCATCGGTCATCTGTGGTGTGTCCCTTCTCGTGTGCGCCGGCAGTGCTGCCGGGCACCTCGAGGGTGAGCGCGTCGATCTGGCGACGCACGGGCCAGAAGTCACAACTCGCGGTGGATCCAGCCCCGACGGGACGCTGCTCGAGCCTGCTCTACGGTTGGCGCGTCCCCGCCGATCCTTCCCGAGCCCGGCCGAGCAGAGCAGGGGGTCCATGGAACGACTGAGCGCGCTCGACACCGAGTTCCTCCACCTCGAGGACGGCGTGGCGCACATGCACATCGCCGGCCTCTCGGTGTTCGACGGTCCACCGCCGCGGCTCGACGACGTCGTGGGTCTGGTCGAGGCGAGGCTCCACCTGATCCCGCGGTATCGCCAGCGCGTCCGCTTCGTGCCCCTCGAGCTCGGCCGGCCGGTGTGGGAAGACGACCCGCACTTCAACCTTGCGTACCACCTGTGTCACGCCGCGTTGGCGCCGCCCGGCGACGACGCAGCCCTGTGCCGGCTCATGGCGCGGCTCATGTCGCAACCGCTCGGTCGCGACCGCCCGCTCTGGGAGACGTGGCTCGTCGACGGCCTCCCCGACGGGCGATGGGCGCTGATCACGAAGGTGCACCACTGCATGGTCGACGGGATCGCCGGCGTGGAGCTCCTCTCGGTGTTGCTGGGGATCGAGCGCGACGCGCCGCTGCCCGAGCCCGAGACGTGGACGGCGTCGCCCCGACCCTCGCGTCCGGCCCTGGTGCTCAACGCCGGGCGAGGTCTGGCGGGCGAGCTCGGCGCGTGGGCCCGGCGGGTGCCGGGCGCGATCCGCGACCCCGCTGCCACCGTGCGGTCCGTGCGGCGAACCGGTGAAGGCCTGGCGAGGCTCGGACGGGAGCTGGCCGGCACGCCGCCGCTCTCGATCGAGGGCACCATCGGGCCGAACCGGGTGTGGGCGCACTCCTCGGCGCGCCTCGACGACGTCCGCACGATCCGTCAGGCATTCGGCGGCACCGTGAACGACGTGGTGCTCGCCGCGGTCGCGGGTGGCTACCGCGCGCTGCTGCTCGCACGCGGCGAGGATGCCGACCGGGCGGTCGTGCGCTCGCTCGTGCCGATCTCGACGCGCACCGAGGGCGCGCACGGCCTGCTCGACAATCGGGTGTCGGCACTGCTCCTGGAGCTCCCGGTGCAAGTGGCTGAACCACGCGAGCGTCTGCGGGTGGTGCACGAACAGATGCGCGAGCTCAAGGCCTCGCCCATGGCGGAGGCCGGGGACGCGGTGGCGAATGCTGCCAACCTTGCTCCGGCCTTCGTCATTGGCGTCGCGACTCGGCTCGGCATGCGGGTGATGCACCGGTTGCCCCAGCGCTCGGTCAACACGGTCACGACCAACGTCCCCGGCCCGCAGCTCCCGCTCTACTGCCTCGGTCGCGAGATGCTCGAGTACTACCCCTACGTGCCCATCACCCACGGCGTGCGGGTGGGCACCGCGATCCTCTCGTACCACGGCCGGCTCGGGTTCGGCGTGACCGGCGACTTCGACACGGCCCAGGGCGTCGGCGTGCTCGCCACCGCGATCGAGGCCGGCATCGAAGAGCTGCGCGACCTTGCGGCGGTCACGCTGCGTGGACCGGGAGCATGACCTCGCCGTGCTCGCGACGAGGGTACGCCCGGCGCCCGGCGCAGCCTGCTCGACGTCAGATGGCGCCGCCGAGATACGCGTGCTTGATGATCGGGTCCTCGGCGAGCTGCGCGGCCTCGCCTCCTGCCACGACCGCACCCGTCTCGAGCACGTACGCCCGATCGGCGACCTCGAGCACGCGGCCGGCCATCTGCTCGACGACGAGCACGGTGAGGCCGTCGTCGGCGAGCGTACGAATGATGCCGAACACCTCCTCGGCCACGATCGGCGCGAGGCCGAGCGAGGGCTCGTCGAGCAGGAGGAAACGCGGCGCCGATGCCAGGCCACGGCCGATCGCGAGCATCTGCTGCTGACCTCCGGAGAGCAGACCCGCGAGCACGTTGCGGCGTTCGCCGAGGATCGGGAAGCGCTCGTAGATCGTCGCGAGCGTCTGACGCAGCGCGGCGTCCGGTCGGCCGTAGCCGCCCAGCACGAGGTTCTCCTCGACGGTCGACTCGGGGAACAGCCGCCGACCCTCGGGCACGTGCGCGAGACCCATACGTGCGATGTGGTGTGCCGGGCGGTGCACGATGCGCTCACCGAGGAAGGTGATCTCGCCCTGCACCGACTTCAGCAGCTCCGACATCCCGGAGACCGTCTTGAGGCTCGTGGACTTCCCGGCGCCGTTGCTCCCGATCATCGCCACGACCTCGCCCTCGAACACGTCCAGGTCGATGCCGGTCAGCGCCCGTACGGCGCCGTACTGGACCGCGAGACGCCGTACCTCGAGCAGCGCGGCCGGCGCACGGTCGGCGTCGCCACCCCCATCGCCGTCATCAACGACCGCGTCGGCGTCGTGACCACGTCGAGCCGCAACGGAGATCCGGGGGCGCGCGCGCGCGGCACGCTCGGTGTGCTCGCCCAGGTACGCGGCGATCACCAGCGGATCGCTCTGCACCTCCTGCGGCGTGCCATGCGCGATCGCCTCGCCCGAGTCGAGGACGGTGATCACGTCCGAAATGCTCATCACCACCTCCATGCGGTGCTCGATGAGCAAGACGGTGATGCCCGCGTCCCGGATCCGCCGGACGAGCTCGACGAGAGCCTGCGCCTCGGTCGGGTTCATCCCGGCTGCCGGCTCGTCGAGGACGAGGAGGTCGGGATCGGAGGCCAGGGCGCGGGCGATCTCGAGTCGCCGTTGGTTCGCGTACGGCAGCGTCCCCGCGACGTCGCCTTCCTGTCCCGAGAGCCCGACGAACGCCAACAGCCCGCGGGCTCGTTCGCGGATGCGCCGCTCCTCGCCGCGCAGCGAGCTCGGCAGCAACAGCGAGCGCGCCAGGTCCACGCGGGTGCGTCCGTGCAGGCCGACCATGACGTTCTCGAGCGCCGTCATCCGTCGCCACAGCTGGACGTTCTGGAACGTGCGCGCGATCCCGCGACGATTGATCGCGTGGATGGTGAGGCCGCCGATGGGCTCGCCGCGGAAGGTGATTCGTCCCGTCTCGGGCCGGTAGACGCCGGTGATGAGGTTCACCAGGGTCGACTTGCCGGATCCGTTCGGTCCGATGAGCCCGTGCACCGACCCGGCGCGCACCGCGAGGTCGATCCCGCGGACGGCCGACAGCCCACCGAATCGGATCGTGACGCCGTCGACGCGCATGAGCTCGGCAGCGTCAGCGTGGCCGTCGGTCGCGTGGCCGTCGGTCGGCGGATGCCGAGGCCGGGGGACTGCGAGCTCAGGGGCGATCTCGCGCTCGGGTGCAGGACGTCGGGCGGCGGCGAACCGGTGCACGAGCGCGGCCGCGCCGCGCCGCAGCGCGCCGACGATGCCCTCCGGCGCCATGAGCACCACTGCGATCACGAGTGCGGCCTCGAAGAACGTCTGCCAGCCACCGAGGCGGTCCGCGATCGTCTGGCCCCCCAGCTCGACGCCGAAGCCGAGCGTGAACGTCAAGGCCCCCACGACCGGACCCGCGAGCGTTCCCACGCCGCCCACGATGAGGTAGATCAGCCACTCGAACGATCGGCCGACGACCCCGGTGCCATCGAGCATCGTGACCTGGAGGTTCGTCTGAGCCGCGAGCACCCCGGCGGTCGCGACGAATCCCGCTGAGAGCGCGAAGCCCGACACCTTGTACCAGTACGAGCGGACCCCGCACGCCTGCGCGGCGAGCTCGGCCTCGCGGATCGCGCGGTAGGCGCGTCCCCATCGACTGCGTCGGAGGTTCCAGGTCGCAGAGAGCGCGACCAGCAGCATGACGACGCCGATCCAGTAGAGCCCGACGAACGGGCGATTCGGGTTGGAGGCGTCTAGGAACCCGAAGCTGGTGTCGAGCGGGTGTTCGACGGGGCGGCCCTGGAGCCCGTTGAACAGGCTCTCGAAGAGCAGCGCGAACGCGGTGGACACGAGGCCGAACGCGAGCGTGACGACGGTCAGGTAGAAGCCACGCAGATGACAGCAGGTGAGCGCGAGGAGTGCGCCGAGGGCCATGCCGACCACGAGCGCGGCCGGGAAGCCGAGCCACGGGTCGAGCCCCCAGTCCTGCACCGCCCAGATCGAGCCGGCGAACCCGCCCACGATGAAGAAGACGTAGTGACCGAGCGACACGAGACCGAGGTCGCCGACGAGGATGTTGAGGCCGACGAGCGCGGTCGCGACCCAGAGGGCCTCGATCCCGAGCGTGATCCAGTAGCGATCCATCGCCTGCGTGTTCCCGAACCAGAAGAGGAAGGCGACGAGCAGAGCCGCAGGAAGAGCGGCCGTCGCCCTTCGCACTGTCATACCTTCTCCACCTGCGGGCGGCCGAGCAGGCCCGTCGGCCGGAGCGCGAGCACGATCACGAAGACCGCGAAGACGATGATCGGCTGCCACGCCGCCGCGTCGCTGGTGATGCTGCCGACGACGCCGTCGACGAAGCCCACCGCGTAGCCGCCGATCACCGCGCCCTTGATCGAGCCGAGCCCGCCGAGCACCGCGGCGACGAATCCCAGCACACCGAGGTTGAGCGCGATGTTGAAGCGAACGCCGAGACGAGGCGCGATCAGGACCGCGCTCAGACCGGCGAGGCCACCAGCGAGCGCGAAGCTGAGCATCACGATCGCGCGCGGGTTGATGCCCATGAGTGACGCGGCCTGACGGTCTTGTGCGACCGCTCGAAACGCACTCCCGATGCGCGTGTGCACCTGGAGCAACGCGAGTCCGCCGACGACGGCGAACGTCGCCACGACGAGCACGACGTCGGACGGTCGGATCGCGACGTCGGCGACGACTGAGCCCCGCCATCCGAAGATCGAGTCGAAGAGAGGCGGGAGCGTCTGGCCGGTGTCGCTGATCGTCTTCGCGACGACCTCCTGGGCGACGATTCCCGCGGCGAACGTCGTGACGAGCCACGAGATGTTCGTGACCGGGTCGAAGCGTCCGAGCGGCGCGACCGCGACGAGGTCGATCAGCACTCCGACGCCCGCAGTGAGGATCACGACGGCGAAGGTCACCAGGATGAGCGACACGTCCCCGTTCGCGATGTCCGTGTAGAGCCACCATGCGAGGTAGCCGCCCACGACGACGAGTGGGCCCTGCGCGAAGTTCACGATGCGCGTCGTCGCGAAGATCAGGCTGTAGCCGCAGGCGACGAGGGCGTAGACCGAGCCGATGGTGAGGCAGTAGACGATCGTCTGGACGATCTCACCCATGACGCCGTCTCGCCGCTCGCCGGCTCGGCACGCGTCGCGCTGCTAGTGGATCTTGCACGCCTTCGTCATCTCGACGTCGACGCCGAGGGCATCGGGGGGCGACTTCGTGCACTGGGTCCCCCAGCCCTCCTCGAGCACCTGGCGCATGTATCCCGGGTTCGCGCGTCGGTTGGCGGCGAGCGTCGGCCGCACGAGATGGGCGGGGCCGACGTAGTCGGGGCGGATCTCGGGGAAGGTCGTCGTCCACTCATGCCCGAGGTCGTAGGGCGGGTCGGTGCGCACCGGTCCGGTGTAGCGCTCGAGCGAGATGAGGCACACGTCGTCGGGCGTGAGCGCGAGGTGGCGCTTCGGGGTGAAGCCGTACTCGAGCCCGGCGAAGCGCGTCTGGAGGCCCTCGAGGGCGCGGACCATCGAGGCCCGGTCGGTCGTGCCGGCCTTCTTCGCCGCGGCGAGCAGCGCCCAGAACGCGTTCGCCGGCGTCTCTTCACCACCGCTCGGCGCCTGTTCCCCGGCCGCCGCGAGCCAGTCGCGGATCGCGAACTGCGGCCCGCCGACGAGACCGCCCAGGTACCACGCCGTGAGCGTGCCGCTCTTCGCCGCGTCCCCGGCGAGCTCGGCCCACTTCTTCTCCCCGGTGCCACCCGGATACCCGAGGACGTGCGGTCGCCACTCCTCGCTGCTCTTGGCCGTCGGCGTGTCGATGTAGGCGGCGTCGAGCGCGTCGAGACCCTTGATGATGCCCGCAGTGTTGTCGGAGAGACCCCACACGAACAGCACGTTCGGGGCGGCTTGCTTGAGCCGTTGCAGCTGGGCTCCATAGTCACCCGAGAAGAGCTGGAACTCCTCGACGCCGGCGACGCGCAGTCCGTTGCGCTCGGCTGCGGTCTCGAAGAGATCACGAGCGCTCGAGAGCGTCGTGCTGTCGTAGATGATTGCCGCCTTCCGGTAGCCGCGGTCCTTGGCGGCGTAGCGAGCCAGCGCGTCGAACGCCATCGCGTCAGGCAACAGCATCTGGAAGATCGACCGGTCGGGCCCGTCGGGGTAGAGCGAGCCCTCCGACCACAGGTCCGCGAACACGCCGATCACCGGGATGTTGTCGCGCCTGATCTGCGGGCGCGCCTCTCGGATGCCCACCGGGGTGCACCAGAGGATCCCGATCACGTCGGGATCAGACACGAGCTTGTTGTACGCGGCCGACGTGCCGTCGGCGAACTGCTCCGCGGGCGCGTTCACGATCTCGTAGTCGACCTGCGTTCCCTTCATGAGCCCCGCAGCCCGGATGTGGCGCAGCGACGCATTGAGCGACCGGTCGACGATCTCCCCGAGGAACTGCCCGATCCCCGACGTCGGGACGATCACCCCGACCTTCAGGCGCTGCGGCAGCTGCCCGGTGACGCGCTCGGTGGCCTCGCCGAGCAACCGGTTCCGTGCGCCGACGCCGCCCGGGCCCCACGCGCCGAGCAACGCCATACCGGCGAGACTGCTCCTCCCCGCCCAGGTCAAGAACGTGCGCCGATCGACGGATCTCGCGACCACGTCTTCGGCGCGCACGCGTCCCCCTCGATGCACGTCGCGACCCTATGACCCAGCCATCCGCCCGACCAGGGCACAAGGACCCGGCCGCCTCGGCTGCTGGTCCGAGCCTGCCGGCGCGGCGGTGTCGGGCGTTCGCGCCACCCGCCGGTTCGTGGCGCAGTACATTCCGCTCCATGGGATGGATCGCGCGCACCTCCTCCGTCACGGCAGTGGCACTCGTGCTGGCGACGGGAGTCTGCGGACCGGCGGGCGCGCAGGGTGAGACGATCTACGAGACGCAGTTCCTCGATCCAGCCGAGGCTGCGTCCGAGTGGGACTTCCCGAGCGGCGCGACCGAGGTGACGGAACCGGGGTTCACCGCAGCGCTGACCCCGGGTTCACTCGCCCTGACCCTCGACGGCGCGCCCAACGCGTGGCTCAGCCCCGACTTCGGTGGTGCCGACATCCCCCCCCTGCCCGCCGATCAGGCGATCGAGGCCCGGATCGCGTCGAGCACGGGTGACGAGTCGGCGCTGTTCGGCGTGGCGTGCCGCGCTGCGTTCGGGCAGCAGTCGGTCGGCTATGTGTTCCTCGTCGGCGCCGACGGCTACTACACGATCGGCCGATACGACGGCCGCGGCAACGCGAAGGCCATCGTCAACGCCAAGGGGACGAAGCGTACCGACGCCGTCGACCCGCTCGACTTCAACATCGTCCGAGGCGAGTGCGTCGGGAAGAAGAAAGTGACGCTGACGCTCTTCGTCAACGGCGAGGAGGTGGCGTCCACTGTCGACAAGGCGCCCCCGAAGAAGCTCGGTGCCGCAGCCTACGTCGTGACCGAGGTCGCCAAGGGCAAGACGACGGTCACGGAGTACACGGGGTTCGCGGCGCACTCGCTCTAGCTCTTCG
>JBBDWT010000195.1:0-2066 GCA_040902705.1 Acidimicrobiia bacterium
GGTGATGGACGAGGTCGCCGCGGCCGTGACCGAGAGGTTCCCGGGGACGGTGTTCCACGAGTCGCACGGGCAGCCCGTCGTGTACGTCGACCGGGCGGCATGGCACGACGTCGCCGCGTTCCTCCGCGACGCGCAGCAGTTCACGCAGTGCCTCGACGTAACCGCCGTCGACCACCTGCGCGACGAGATCCGGCTCACCGTGCCCGACGTCGCGCCCGAGCGGTTCGAGGTCGTGGCGAACTTCCTCTCGCACCCGCGCAACCGGCGCTTCCGGACCATCTGCCAGGTCCCGGAGAGCGACACGACCGTGGCCAGCATCACCGACGTCTACCCGGGCACGAACTTCGCCGAGCGCGAGGTCTACGACCTCATGGGGATCTCCTTCGAGGGGCATCCCGACCTGACGCGCATCCTGATGCCCGACGACTGGGAGGGTCACCCGCTGCGCAAGGACGACTCGCCCGCGCGCGTGCCCGTCACGTTCAAAGAGGACCCGGCACCGCGATGACGACTCCTGTCTCCAGGCCACCGACCTCCAGGCCACCGACCTCCAGGCATCGAGTGCGCGACGAGCAGCGGCTCGAGGCGCAGACCGACGAGGGCGACCAGCTCCTCCAGAAGACCGACTTCAGCGAGCAGGAGCTCGTGGTCACCGGCGGGCTGTGGCCCGACGACAGCGAGACGACGATCATCAACATGGGTCCGCAGCACCCGTCGACCCACGGCGTGCTGCGCGTGATGCTCGAGCTCGACGGCGAGACCGTGCTCCAGGTGAAGCCCATCGTCGGGTACCTGCACACGGGCATGGAGAAGACGGCCGAAGAGCTCACGTACGTGCAGGGCGCGACGAACGTCACCCGCATGGACTACGTCGCACCGCTCTCCAACGAGCTGGTGTGGTCGCTGGCCGTCGAGACCCTGCTCGGCGTCGACGTGCCGCCGCGCGCGACGTGGATCCGGATGATGCTCGTCGAGCTCAATCGCATCTCGTCGCACCTGCTCTTCCAGGCGACCAACGGCATGGACATCGGTGCGCTGTCGATGATGATCTACGGCTGGCGCGATCGCGAGGACACGCTCCGTCTGCTCGAGAAGATCACCGGGCTCCGGATGAACCACAACTTCATCCGGCCCGGCGGCGTCGCGGCCGACCTGCCCGACGGGTGGCAGGAAGAGACGATGGAGCTGCTCGAGGGCGTCGAGAAGGGCGTCGCCGAGTACGCGGAGCTGCTGAGCGAGAACCCGATCTGGCTCGAGCGCACGGTCGGCGTCGGGCTCTTGACCGCCGAGCAGGCGCTCGCGCTCGGCGCGACCGGTCCGATCCTCCGCTCGACCGGTTTTCCCTGGGACCTCCGCAAGGCGCAGCCGTACCTCGCGTACGACGAGGTCGACTTCGATGTCGTCTACACCGAGAACGGCGACTGCTACGACCGGTACCTGATCCGCCTGAACGAGATCGCCGAGTCGGCCAAGATCGTGCGCCAGTGCGTCGAGCGCATGCCCGGCGGCGACTACCGAGTGCAGGACCGCAAGGTCACTCCGCCGCCGCGAGGGCGCATCGACGAGTCGATGGAAGCGCTCATCCACCACTTCAAGCTGTTCACCGAGGGCTTCCGCGTACCGGCCGGCGAGACGTACGCGTCGGTCGAGTCGCCCCGCGGGGAGATCGGCTGCTATCTCGTGTCCGACGGCTCGGGGAAGCCGGTGCGGATGCACATCCGCGGGCCGTCGTTCTACAACCTGCAGACGATGGCACCGATGGCCGAGGGCACCTTGGTCGCCGACACCGTGGCGATCATCTCCACGGTCGATCCGATCATGGGAGAGGTTGACCGATAGTGCCGACCGTGACGCCCGATGCACGCAGCGGACTGACCGACGCCGATCGTCGTCGCGCGAAGGAGATCATCTCGCGGTACCCGCACTCGAAGTCCGCGCTGCTCCCGCTGCTGCACCTCGCGCAGGATCGAAACGGCTGGGTGACGCCGGCGGCCATGGAGGAGATCGCCGAGCTGCTCGACCTCACCCCCGCGCTCGTGCTCGGGACGTGCTCCTTCTACACGATG